>JBNLGQ010000031.1:0-1856 GCA_050306135.1 Gammaproteobacteria bacterium | reverse complement strand
CCAGGATCGAATGACCCCGCTTAAAGCAGGTAAGGCCCTGGCCCTGGCCTTACAGGCCGAAACCTGTATCCTTAATGGTTATGGCCATATGCTCCCAATAGAAGCCCCTAAACAAAGTCTTCAGGCAATGAGTGACTTTATAACCAAACAGCAGAAATAAGAGTAATTATGAAAATCAATAAAGTTGTCGTCATCGGCGCAGGAACCATGGGTAGTGGTATTGCAGGTCAGGTAGCCAATGCAGGAATTGAGGTCTGGTTGCTGGATTTACCCAGCGATGATAACCCGAATGCTCTGGCTGAACGCGGACTTGAGCGCTTACGTAACCCCGATCAACCCGGCTTGATGAGCGAACAGGCTGAATCACTAATCCATCTGGGAAACACAAGAGATGATTTTGCTCAACTGGCAGATTGTGACTGGGTGGCGGAAGCCGTAGTCGAACGGCTGGATATTAAAAAGGATCTGTATCAGCGTCTGAATGAAGTATGCCGGGCAGATACCATTATCACCTCAAACACATCCACGATACCTATCAAACTACTGGTAGAAGATATGCCGGTAGATTTCCGTAAACGTTTTGCTATTACCCATTTTTTCAATCCAGTTCGTTTTATGCGCCTGCTTGAACTGGTCAGTGGTGAAGACAGCGATGCCGACATCGTACAAATGCTGGCAGGATTCTGTGAGCAGCAACTGGGCAAAGGTGTCGTGCTTTGTAAGGACACCCCCGGGTTTCTTGGTAATCGTGTCGGTGTGTTTGCGATTCAATGCGCATTACATAAGGCATTCCAGATGGGACTTAGCCCGCAACAGGCTGATGCAATCTTTGGTAGACCGATGGGCATACCCAAAACTGGGGTTTTTGGCTTATACGACCTGATTGGTATCGACCTGATGTCTGATGTAGCCAAAAGCCTGCAAAAAATATTGCCTGAGAATGACGCGTTTCATGCATATGCCAAAGCCATACCGCTAATGACTCAGATGATAGCCAATGGTCAGACCGGCAATAAACAGGGACAGGGGTTTTACCGCGATAACAGCGAGGGAGAGCATGAGGTATTGAACCTGAATAATACGAAATATGAACCCGCACCACGTATAAATCTGCCAGTTGCTGAGCAGGCAGAACGCAAAGGCGTAAAGCTTCTGCTGGATGATGACAGTGTGTATGGACGCTTTGCCTGGTCAGTACTATCTGAAACCCTGTGCTACGCCGCATCGCTTATACCGGAGGTTGGTGAAGATGGCCTGGGTATCGATGATGCAATGAAGCTGGGCTATAACTGGATCAAGGGGCCATTTGAGTTGCTTGATGATATAGGCGTCGATTACTTTATCAATCGACTGCAGGAAGAAAATAGAACTGCGCCCCCTTTTCTATTAGAAGCCAGAAACTCCAGTTTCTATCGGGTAGAGTCCGGAAACCTGCAATACCGCTGCACAGGGGGCAACTGGTCAACACTGCAACGCCCACAAGGCCTGATTCGTTTCACCGAAAAACGCCAGACCATGCAAGCTGAAAATGAATGCGAGGTAGCCAGCTGGTATAACCTTGACGGTATCGCACTGGTTGAATTTCATAGCAAAGCCAACGCACTGGATGCAGAGTCGATGGAGATTTTGCAGGATGCAACCAACGCAGTAAACAATAAAGGTTTGCGGGGCATGATTATTCATAACGATGCCCAGCATTTTTCCTGTGGGGTTAACCTTCAGGGTGTGCGTAATTTTTATAATCAAGATGACATGCAGGGCATAGATCGCTTTCTGCAACATTTTCAACAAACCGTACACGCCTTACAGACAGCACAGTTTCCAGTGGTCGCAGCCCCGGTAGGACTCTCTATAGG
>JBNLGQ010000030.1:0-41029 GCA_050306135.1 Gammaproteobacteria bacterium | reverse complement strand
CTCCAGCAACTGCTGTTAACGTAGTCCGTGGGCCAGTGTGCTGCGGCCTATCTTTTATATTTACAGTAAGTTAGGAGTCTCAAGAAAACTCCAGCTCCGCGTTACAGCTCTTGCCAAGGGAATAACCATTACCTGCGAGCTGTGCCTTGATCTGAAGCTTTCTTGAGACTCTGAACAATACCTATATTGATGCCGGGTTAATAGTATGATTGATAAAATCGAACAGGCTGTAGATGATTACCCCTGGAAAG
Organism: Gammaproteobacteria bacterium; assembly: GCA_050306135.1. Classification (GTDB taxonomy): domain Bacteria; phylum Pseudomonadota; class Gammaproteobacteria; genus JACNJF01. The sequence goes on along the minus strand of JBNLGQ010000030.1, from coordinate 40,778 downwards.
ATGAGTACCATGCTTTCCCGGGGCCTAACAGTAATACCTTCGTTGCATGGATAGGTAAAAGAGTACCAGAGTTAGAACTTGATCTTCCTTTTTCTGCCATAGGAGGCAGCTATGTAAGTCAGTATGAAGGCCATTAATAATACATAGTGATACTATCTTCAGTAGAAATAAACCCCAGGATTAAATCAGGGACAAGCGCTTCAACACTGATTTCACCTTCTCTTTAGCTTGCTGACTCAAAGGCATAATGGGTAAGCGCACCTCATCGCTACATCTTCCTGTCAAGGATAACGCATACTTGATTCCCGAAGGACTGGGCTCTTCAAATAAAGCCTGATGTAATGGTATTAATTTTTCGTGTATTTCTAGTGCCCGCTGATAATCTCCAGTCTGACAGGCAAAATGCATATCAGCACATAGCCTGGGTGCTATATTTGCAGTTACCGAGATACAGCCACTGCCACCCATCGAGTTATAGGCAAGTGCAGTCATGTCTTCACCTGATAGAAAACTAAACTCCTTACTGATTAATAATCGCTCCAGGCTGATACGTGACAAATCGGTAGTAGCATCTTTAACTCCCACAATACGAGGCAATGAAGCCAGCCTGGCCATCGTACCTGGCTTAACATCAACTATGGTCCGAGGGGGAATGTTGTAAATGATAATGGGGATATTGGTTTGATCATGAAGAAATTTAAAATGTTGATACAACCCCTCTTGAGAAGGACGATTGTAGTAACCCGCCACACAAAGTACCCCATCTGCACCTAACGCTTCTGCCGTTTGTGCATAGGTCAAAGCCTCCAAAGGGTTATTAGAACCTGCTCCAGCAATAACAGGGACTCGACCGGCAACTTCCTCAACGACTATCTCAATGATCCGCTTATGTTCTTTTTCACTAACGGTAGGCGACTCCCCCGTCGTACCAACAGGTACCAGACCATTAGTACCCTGCTCTATCTGCCAGTTAACCAGATCGCGCAGGGCTTCCTCATCGACAATACCATCCCTAAATGGGCTAATCAAAGCGACATATGAACCGTAAAACATTGTTTTCTCCGTATTTTCTATAGGCCAAAAAAAAGCCCGGCGGCATTTCTGCGACCAGGCTTTTTGTATGAAATCGTATTGTTTAATTACACACAGCAACCATAGCCGCAAAGGACTTAACCTTTTTGCTGCTTTTTTGTTTAGATTGGCTGTGTAGTGTAAACATTTACTTGATAATCATTGTTGAGTTTCAGTTTGAAGACTGAATATAACATGTGGATTTGAATTTTCATACATCAACCTGACTACCCTTCATATACATCAGAATCTAGTATTTCAAAACGGGATCAAAGTGGTCGTTGTAATAGATCCACTCGAATAGGCTGCTTAAAGAATACACCATCATCAGTCAGGTGTTTTTCAAAGGCTTGTTTTACCTGTAGGAGCAATTCATCGCTTAGTTTATGATTAGAGTGAGTGACCTTAATCACCTTATTTTCAAAGTCAGAAAAATCAGTAAATTTCAACGGCGTTGTGAAAAAAACCTCTTCAAGCAGATTAAGTTGTCGCTCATTCACTACTCGTTCCAGTGCGCTAAAAGCAGCTTCACGCACTTTTTGTTCGTCGTGAAATAAACGCAGTACCTCATTAAACTCACCTGCAAAAACTGGTTCTGAGATATATGCTACCCCGCCAGGCTTGAGTACCCTACGAATTTCAAGCAACGCTTTATCCATCAAATCAAGCGGTACATGGTGCAACGATTTGAACATGAATACGACATCAACTGAGGCATCTTCTAACGGTATGTCCTGAGCTCCAGCAAGGCCAAATGTAACATTCGACAGGCCAGAGATTTGCAGGTTTTTGTTATGAGCAATCTCATCAACTTCAAAAGCCGATACCCTGCGGCCGCTACCCGAGGAGGCAATGTCTCGAGTAATCTCGGTGCTACCACAACCTAGCTCCACGATGTGTTTATTGTCCAGAGACAGCAATCTATGATAGATATCAGTTTCAGGGCAATGCAGGTCAATAGATTGTTTGGCGATAATCATGTATCAATTTTCCTGGTTATATTCTAATTAGATAGTGGAAAATTCTACCTTAATCCCTATTCAGGGAATATAAAATTGTGGAAACTGTTCATTACATTTGAAATCATCATTCAGAACTTCCTTCAATACTCGATACAAACTTATAAACGGCTAGCCCTTGCTTTTTAAGAATTGAAATGGAGTTGTTAGATTATTGAGGTCTTAAGATCTGAAAGCATCGCTCATAATTTGTATCAAGAATGCATCTGTGAATACGTAAATAAATAGTTACGTTTTTAACACATCATAAACGTGTATATGGCTATCATATAAATAGCCATATCAAGGAATTAGCCTTGCCCCAGTTGTTGTCCAGACTCGGTCCAGACCCAATGGCCAAAGCTATCTAGCTTAATTTTACCAAGCTGATTCAACTTATTGATAGCGTCATTATATTCGTTATTCTTATTTATCAGAGATGTTTTTGTATCTTCATCTCTGTCATCCTGAGAACGCAAACCGTAAGCCACGACTTCAGCTCGATTTGCAGCTCGACGAGCTCGGATCCACATGACCATTAAAACAAAAGCAAGACTCAAGGATATAACTGCAAATATATTACTCATAAAATACACCCTTAGGGTTGTAACAAACTGTTGTCAATTCTTCCTATATTTGAAAGGTAATTTAAATGAGGTTCAACGATAAGCTAACAGGTATAACGCCGCACATCCATCTAAAGAACCAATAAATGTGGTTAATATAAAAGCCAAAGTGACCGGCTTTAGTCATCCTTTAGATTTATCCTAAGGGTTCATCGTGAAAAAATCGTGAAAATCGAGAAATAATTACATATCTTGTTGATTTTCCACAACAACTTAAAGGTTAATAAGATCATTATTAGCCTCTAAAGATGATATTACTCACTATTGGACATATAGGTAATCAAAATAAATTTTCCTTCAACTATAACAACTGATGCAATTTTTTATCCGGCCAGACCGCTTACTTTTGTTAGTTACTGGCAGGATAATTTAACCAGGAAAACTTCTCGCTAAATTTCTTGCTCAAAGGCATTGATCTTCCTGATTGACTCCTCATGCTAAGTGATCTGTTAGCCATCTTCATTTTAGAATAAACTGTAAAGATACCTCACTAATTGAGATAATTAACTATGTGGCAAGCTGACAACAATCGATACGAGTCAATGACCTATCAACGCTGTGGGAAATCTGGCTTATTACTTCCATCAATTTCTCTTGGGCTTTGGCACAATTTTGGCGATGACAGGGCTCACCTTAGCAAACAGGCAATCTGTCGTCGTGCATTTGACCTGGGAATCACTCATTTTGATCTGGCCAATAACTATGGTCCTCCTCCAGGGTCAGCAGAACTAGCATTTGGTCGAATTTTAAAGCAGGATTTCCTGCCATATCGAGACCAGTTAATTATCTCATCAAAGGCTGGTTATAATATGTGGCCAGGTCCCTATGGTGAATGGGGTAGTCGCAAATACCTAATTGCCAGTTGCGATCAAAGCCTCAAACGACTGGGGCTCGATTATGTAGATATATTCTATTCTCACCGCTTTGATCCCAATACACCGCTCGAAGAAACCATGATGGCTCTGGATCAGATCGTTAGATCTGGTCGTGCATTGTATGTTGGTATCTCATCTTATAATTCACAACAAACGAAGGAAGCAATTGCGCTATTAAATGAATTGAAAACACCCTGCCTCATCCATCAACCCAGTTATTCAATGCTCAATCGATGGATTGAAGGTGATGCTTTATTAGATACCCTTGATGAGTTTGGAGTTGGATGCATTGTATTCTCACCACTTGCTCAGGGTATGCTGAGTGATAAATACCTTAATGGTATTCCGGAAAATAGCCGTGCAGCCCAGAAAAAATCATTTGACCCTGATTTTCTAAGTGAATCAAATCTGGCAAATATTCGTAAATTGAATGAGATTGCTGAATCAAGAAATCAGACGTTGGCTCAAATGGCAATTGCCTGGGTATTAAGAGATCCAAGAGTCACCTCAGCACTTATTGGTTCCAGTTCTATTTCACAATTAGAAAATAGTGTATCAGCACTACAGAATCGTGTTTTTAGTTCACAGGAATTAAGTGAAATTGACAAGTATGCCAGAGAGGCTGGAATAAACATCTGGGCCAGGCGATAGATTTTCCTCAAGCCATTTCTAACTCAATAAACTCATGGTCAAATAAATATAGGGCTTTATTTGATCATTGGCCTACCTCCACCTTCAAATCGATAAAAACAATCTCGAACTTAATTCGATTTAAGGTATTAAATCCCTTTTGATAATAATGGGATGCTCTAACTCATGCGAACAGCTTAGAGTTGTTAGCCTTAGAGAGTATCAATCTTTTCTATAAATACCTTATTTTACAGATACTTACGAAAGCTCATAAGATCAGCTAATCTAAACATCAAAATAACTTCATCATAATTCCCCTGTTTTTTATAGGATTTATTTCCCAAATTTTTACAACTAATGTATTGTGACGCCGATCACATTTATTCGTTTAATCTAAAGGGCAGGGAAAAAATGAGCCATAAAAGACCACATACAAACGTCTTCCATCGCAAAACTTATCTTTCAGTTATTCTTTTAATGTCGATTATGTTGTCTGCCTGCGGAGGCAGTTCATCGGATGAGAACGGATCACCAGATGAGAACAAAGCACCAATAGCTGAAGCTAGTGCCCCGGGCACAGGCTCTCAAGGTGTCGCAGTAAATTTCAGTAGTTCAGGTTCCAAAGATCCTGATGGTCATATCGAGTCATACACCTGGAATTTTGGTGATGGAGATACCAGCTCCATGGCTAACCCTGGTCATACCTATACAAGTGAAGGCAGTTTTACGGTAACCCTTACCGTTACAGATAATGATGGCAAATCAGCCAGTCAAACAATCACTATTGATATTTCTCCGGTATCTACAAATACTCCTCCAACTGCCAATATAGTTGCCAATGGAACTGGAGTTAAAGGCTCTTCTATTTCCTTTAGCAGTACAGGCTCTGGTGATACTGATGGCAGTATAGTTTCGTATCTTTGGGAATTTGGGGATGGTACTCAAAGCACAACTCCTAACACTTATCATACCTATACAGCCACCGGAACTTATACGGTGACATTAACCGTAACCGACGATAATGGTGGCAGTGCTACAACCACATTCGACATTGAAATAGTTAACCCTACATCGGGCAATCAAGCCCCTGTCTCGCAGATAAACGGCCCTTACACCGGAACTACAGGTGTTGCACTTACTTTCGACAGCTCAGGATCAACAGATTCAGATGGCAACATCGCATCTTACAGCTGGAACTTTGGTGATGGTACAACTGGAAGCGGTGCTAGCCCCAGCCACTCCTATAGTGCTGCTGGTAGCTATACCGTTAGCCTGACAGTTACCGACAACGATAACGCAAGCAGTAATAAAGTCACCACTACCGTCACAATTTCTGATTCTGCCAATATTGCACCTGGTGCAAATATCAACGGACCCTACTCTGGAACTACAGGCGTTGTCGTTGCTTTCAGTAGCGCAGGATCAACAGATTCAGATGGTACCATCGCATCTTACAGCTGGAACTTTGGTGATGGCACAACTGGAAGTGGTGCCAGCCCCAGCCACAGCTATAGTGCTGCTGGTAGCTATACCGTTAGCCTGACAGTTACCGATAACGATAACGCAAGCAGTAGTAAAGCCACCACTACCGTCACCATTTCTGATTCTGCCAATGTCGCACCTACTGCCAATATCAATGGACCCTACTCTGGAACTACAGGCGCTGCCGTTGCGTTCAGTAGCGCAGGATCAACAGATTCAGATGGATCCATCGCTTCTTACAACTGGAACTTTGGTGATGGCACAACTGGAAGTGATGCTAGCCCCAGACACATTTATAGTGCTGCCGGTAGCTATACCGTAAGCCTGACTGTTACAGATAACGATAACGTAAACAGTAGTGAAGTTACTACAACAGCCACAATTTCTAATCCAGCCACTCCTCTATCGGCTCAGGCAAACGGTCCATATTTTGGGTCTACTGCAGCTGCTGTGAGCTTTACCAGTGCAGGAACAGTTACCAGTAACGGAGTTATTACTGGTTACAGCTGGGACTTTGGTGATGGTTCATACAGTACGGATTCAAGTCCTATGCATACCTATTCCAATGCAAATACTTATACCATCACTCTGACAGTAACCAATGACCAGGGAGATACAGCTAACGACACTACATCGGCTGTTATCCAGAATGCTTCTAATACCTCTGTTAACTCAACCAGTCAGGACGGCTCTATTACTTCTACAAGTGTAGGTTTACAACCATTTTCAGGTAATACAAGTTACAGGATTTTTGGAACCAACGACCTGGGAATGCATTGTGGAGATTTTGATACCCGTATATCCAGTATTCTCCCGCCTTTCAATGTATTACATGCTCAGGTAATTCAAATGGGAAGTAGACCGAGTATTTTAACTCCCAATGATGGTATCAGTGTTTATTACTCAGCAGCAGCAAACATCAACGACCCGATTCTAAGTGGAATAAATTCATCTGGCGATGGTGATGTTCTATCCAGTATTACGAATACCGGTCAGGTGTTTAAAACTAATTTCTGGGATACTGCATCTACCAATACGGTCGAGCCAACTGCTCTTTCCGCTTATAGAGCATTCTATCCTCCCGGTATTCTGGATGCCTTCTATCCAGATGGAGGACGTGATGGTGACAACAATATTAACATCAGGGATTTAGGGCTACCAATGCCTAATGTCGAGCAACTCTATCTGGGTGATGGTCAGTTGACAGCAACCCAGCAGAGCATGGTTGGACGTTTTGATCCTTATGCAATCAACACGCCTCAGGAGTTTTCAATATTTTCAACAGACCAGCCCTTCTTTTTGGACTTTGCTTTTGGTTATACCTCGCCTGATGTGAACTGGTTTGAAGCTGCCGGGGTTCCCTTAACCGCTTTTGATGATTCAGGTCGAGAGAATCCATGGCCTCTTTACCGCTTCCAGGCAAAGAATACGTCAACTACATCTGTTCTTGCAACAACTGATGTAGTCGTTCCAATCTCTGGAGAAGCCAACTGTGGGTTTTGTCATAACGCCAGTATTGATGGCGGTAATGGCTCAGCAACTAAAGATCTTGAAGACAACAATATTGAAGTGGCTACAGTTTTAGATGATCCTGAGTTTGATGTCAGTGTTCCACTTGCAGTTAGTAAGGAATACGCAGCTGATCTAAATATCCTTCGTCTTCACGATCTTAAGCATAACACCAACCTGGAGAACACTACTCCAGTGGTTTGCCAGTCATGCCACTACACTCCGGCACTGGATCTAGCTCAAGTGGGCCCAATGGGACCTGAGAATAATCCAGCAAACGCAAATGGACGCGATCAGGCAAAAAATAAATCTATGTCGAATGTTATGCATAGTCATCACGCAACTGTTAAGGATCTGAGTGGCAATCTACTGTTCCCGAATATGCCGCCAGCTGTTGATGGCAGCGGAAATGCACGTGACCCTGCTGTCACCAAGTCAGTATTAAAACAGACCTGTTATCAATGTCATCCCGGACGCAGAACCGATTGTCTACGTGGTGCTATGGCAAATGGTGGCATGGTCTGTCAGGATTGCCATGGTCAAATAGCTCAGGTGGGTAATGACTTTTCTCGTACTGTTGGACCGAATAGCGTCGGCTCATTCGAATTAGCTGATAATTTTTATGATCATAACAGTGCTACACCACGTGTTCCCTGGGCAAATGAGCCCGGTTGTGGGTCATGCCATACTGGTGATGTCAGAGACAACATGAACGGAGATAGTGATACTCTTGGTTCGCCTAAAGCTACTGATACCATCCGTCTGGTTCAGGCATTCCGCATTGGTGATAACAAGGCCACACCAATCGTACCCACCAATAAACGTTTTGCCGAAAATACGGTCGCCTCTACGAATAACCCAATGCTGTATCGAGTCAGTAAGGGACATGGAGGTGTATTCTGTGAAGCCTGTCATGGTGCAACTCATGGTATCTGGCCGAATAAGAACCCCAACTCGAATGACAATGTAACTGCTACACAGTTACAGGGCCATACAGGCACTATTACTGAGTGTTCAACCTGTCATGGTAATACCGACCTTGGTAATACACTGGATGGACCTCATGGAATGCATCCGGTTGGAGAAACTCGGTTTGCCGATGGTGGCCATGAGCGTTTAGCTGAAAGCAACCCAAATGAATGTCGAACCTGCCACGGTAACAATGGTGAAGGATCGGTACTTTCACGTACCGCCGCAGCGCGTGATTTTAGAGGTATGAAAAGAGGTCAACAAGTAGCGAAAGGCCATCAGGTGACCTGTACCGACTGTCATGGGAATGAGTTATAAATCTTCCTGCCCAACGACCACCGGAAAAAAGCCGGTGGTCTTAGGTTCAATCACCTAAAGGCGAGGGGTTTGTGGATCCCCTGGCGGGGACTCTATAGGTTTGCGTGATGAGAAACGCCTAAATGACTATAGATATCATCCAGAGCATAGGCGGCTCCGGTTAAAGCGGGATATTTATCGATGATTACGAATACAGGGATATTCTTTAGATAGTTACTGAAGCGACCTTTTTGTTCAAAGCGCTGTAGATAGGATGAGCTGTTAAAGGCATCAATTAAACGTGGAACAATACCACCACCGATATATACCCCACCCTGAGCTCCCAGTGTTAAAGCCAGATTTCCTGATACTATGCCCAGCCATCCAAAAAACAAATCCATCACCTCTTTGCATGTTTCACAATCACCAGAGATAGCTAATGCGGATATTTCAGATGCCTTTAATTCCTTAATCGGTTTATTGTCAATCTCGCAGATAGACTGGTAAATGTCACTAATTCCCTTACCGGAGAGTAAGCGCTCAGCCGACATGTGTCCGAATCGATCCCATTGTTTCTGAAAGATATCAAACTCACGTTGTGTAGTCGCACCAAGTGTTACATGACCACCCTCTCCTTCTATTGGCATCCACCCATTAGCTGACGGTAACAGGCCTGAAACCCCTAAGCCGGTTCCTGCTCCGAGTACCGCCATGGTTCCATCCTTAACCTTTACACCATCTGAAACCTGCAACAAATCATCTGCTGAAAGCCTGGGAATAGACAACGCCAAACCCGTAAAATCATTGATTAGTTTGACAAAATCGAGACTAAATCGCTGAGACAACTCAGTAAGGGAAAAAGTCCAGCCATTATTGGTCATCTTGATATGTTGACTTCTAACTGGAGTGGCAATAGCGAGACAGGCCTTTTGAACCTGTATACCCGTGAACTGTGATAGATAGTCAGCTATAGCATCGTATACCGTTGAATATTCACTGGTAGCATAGCTCCGAATATCTTCAGGATGATTATATGCCCCGTCATCAGTCTCAGACACAAGACCAAAGCGTGCGTTGGTTCCGCCAATATCGCCAACGAGTACTGTTTGTTTTAAATGTCCAGATTCCTCTACATTCATCTTAATAATAATTCATTGATTTCATTTAATTCGCAAAGTAAATTAAATTACGAATGTAATGTTGTCAATTTTTTACTAACATTTTTTGATAAGGGGACGGTCTTTGTTCAAATCTCGACAAAACTTTCCATCAGATATGTCTCGACGTTCTGGTCCAGCCTTGATACGACAGGCAAACCGGATGGCAATACTGAACTCAATTAGAGAAATTGGTCCTGGATCAAGAAGTGATATCATTAAGCGTATTGGGCTTTCGCCTGCAGCCGTTTCATCTGTCGTTGAAGAATTACTTAGTGATGGTTTATTGCTTGAAGGAGCATCTATTGCTCGACTTAATGGTCGACGAGGAAGACCAATTACACCTCTAATGTTGAACCCCCACGCAGCCTATTCATTAGGAATAACGCTGCGACCATTCCACCGTCAATTAGAAATCGAAGGTTCATGGTGTGATTTTGCAGGTAAAGTATCTGTCACATATTCAAGGATGATAAATAACAATGCCGACAGTCAATCCACACTAGAAGCCGTCATTCAAGCTCTCGGCTCATTGAGTAATGACGTACCAGACAAAGCTCTAATTGTGGCCGCAGGTATTGGTATTCCAGGTATAGCCACAACAGAAAGCATTAAATTTGCTCCCAATCTACAATTTCTGGAAGGTAATAGTTTTATAGAGGAGTTATGCAAGCAGCTTCCCTACCCTGTTTATTTCGAGAACGATGTTAACCTCTCGGTTATCTCAGAGCTTGATCTAGTGCCTGACCTTAGGCAAAGACGCTTCGCTTATCTGTATATTTCAAGTGGTGTCGGATCTGGCATAGCCATCAATGGCAAACAAATATCAGGAACTGGTTGGGTGGGTGAAATCGGACACATAAATGTACCTGAAGCAAATGGCCGGTTTAAATCACTGGAAGAATTACTTGGCATCGATGGTTATCTGTCTGAGGCTTTACCGGTTTTGGGCTTAGCAAAAGATGACTGGGAAGCATTGGCAAGATTATGTTCTTCTGGCGACAGAAAAGCTGAAATGGTGATAAACAAATATTCGGCTAATGTTTATTTAGCCCTACAAATATTGGATGCAGTTGCTGACCTGGATATTGTGGGTATCGATTTTCCATCAAAAACACTTTTTGAACATATTGAAAATGTTGTCAATGAATTGATGATTGATTCAGTGTTGAAAACCGAAATTATGTTCTGTAACAATGAACACCATAACTGTGTACGTGGTGCTGCACTTAATACATTATTAATGTCAGTAGAGACTTTGGAATCTAAAAAAAGATCAGATCAGCAAATTAACAATTTACCGGATAAGGGTGTTATCGCGTAAATCCTCCAACTGATCCTCAAGTTTTTGTATTTCAAGCCTTATAAATTTTGCCCGCGGAGAATTGGGGTCCATTTGTTCAATCTTCTTCACTGAACTGGTCATTTCATTAATGGTTTTTACCAGTCGAATTTCATCAACAGACAAGTCGAAATTTCTGAGTCTTTCACTTACTGTTGGAGTTTCTTTATCAGATTTTGACATATTCATTATTGACCTATACCTGTTATTTTAAGCTGATTACCAGCTTTTAAGCCATACTTTTTGTTTTTTCCTTATATACTTATAGACCGCAATTAGAAAAATGCGATCTTCTTATGACATTTAGTCAAATTATTTACTCATAAGTTAAAAAAACCCAGAGCAAATTATATAAGTATCTTTAAAATAATGCTCTAAATTATTGAATTATTACGAGATTCTAACGATTTTAGAGCACAGTCAGGTTAAACAGAGCAATATAAGTAAATCTAAATTCTATAACTCGACATTGTGATAAACATTCTGAACATCATCCAGGTCGTTCAGCATATCGAGAAACTTATCAAACATCTCAACATCATCTTCACTTATTGGAGCTGTGTTTTGTGGTAGATACTGGATTTCATCTACATCAAAATCAATTTCACCAAAGCTTTCAGTGAGCGCTTTTTTAGCATTGTTATATTCCGTATGCGGGGCAAAAACGGTAATTTTCCCATCTTCGCTCTCAAGATCTGTCACATCGACATCAGCCATCAGCAGTGCTTCTAGCACCGCTTCTTCGTCTTCATGGTTAAAAACAAGAATAGCACTATGATCAAACATATGGCTAACACTACCCTGAGTACCAATCTTAGACTTGGTTTTGGTAAAACATTGGCGCACATCACCAAAGGTTCTATTAGGGTTATCGGTTAGACATTCAATCATGACCATACAACCGCCGGGACCGTATCCTTCATAGATAGCAGGATAAAAGTCTTCACCACCACCACCTTTGGCCTTGGTGAGCGCTTTTTCTATGACATGACTGGGTACCTGATCCTTTTTTGCACGGTCAATCAGGCCACGCAGTGTCAGGTTACCGTCTGGTTCCGCCCCACCCGCTTTAGCACAAACATATATTTCTCGGCCGTATTTACTATACACCTTGGCTTTAGCATCCGATGTTTTTGCCATCGACTCTTTGCGGTTTTGATAGGCTCTGCCCATATATCGGCTCCTTACTAATGATGAAGACTGGATTAAAATTGTGTGAATCTTACAGATATCTAGTACTCTTTCAACTTGATATTGCCGTATTCAGAGCTATCCAGATGATTCAACACAAGGCGCAGCCCGCAAGGAATGGCATAACCTTTTCAAGGGCTGCAACGTAACAGCTAACTGGAACTATTCATCAATTCCAGCAACGGTAACCTGAGGTATTTGAGGGGCAGATAATTCAGTAGTCACTTTAGGAGGCATTACCGTAGCTTCACCCTGAGTAACAACTTCATCCTTTTGATTGAGCACTTTGCAATCAAGGACTACGTACTGACGTTTCTCTATCTTCTCTTTTACCGTTAAAACTGCCGTCAAAGTATCGCCGATGCGCACGGGGCGTTTAAATTTCAAATCCTGAGAGATATAGATACTGCCGGGTCCTGGCATCACAATCCCGATAACGGTAGATATTAATCCAGCTGACCACATACCATGAGCAATACGGGTTTCAAACATTGTGGTAGCAGCGTAATCATCATCAAAATGAACAGGGTTAATATCACCACTAGTTTCACCAAACAGGACAATATCTCGTTCGGTTAACTGCTTGGTAAATCGACCTTCGGTTCCAATTGCAAGGTCATCATAGGTCAGTGGTTTCAGCTTATTCATAAAATTATCGTTTCTCTCAGCTTATTGTTTCAATATCGTTAGAAAAACCGATCCCATATGCAAATCCTAAAGGGTTACATTAAGAGCGGTAAATAAGAGTTTGGATTTTAAAATCTCCCAATAATCTAACTTGCTTATCAGAACTATACAATGCTTTTAAAAATACACCTTTAATCATTCCAGGGCCTGTAATTATGATCTGATCATGCGTTTGACAGCTGGTTTAAGTGATAAAAATACAGGTTTAGGGGGGGCATATTTTCTATGCCGGATAGTGTTAAAGATTCTATTTTTATCACCTCTGTTTATATTAAATTGATTAACCGTGAATGATTGAGTGAAAAAGCTTGTGCAGCGCAGCATTTTATGGAAAATCACGATTCTAAAACAACAATATTTACCTTATATATCAATCACTTAAAAATTATTAAAATTCCTGTTGACAAGTTGAATATTTAGGCCTATAAAGCGCGCATACAAACAACACACAGACGGCTTATGTATACAAAGCGACATACTTTTAAACATCATTTAACGCAGGGGTTTTAACCCGGTCTGTTGTGTACTGCTTCGGTTTTTTGAAGGGTCGCCACAGGCGGCCCTTTTTATTTTTTAATCTTACTTTTTTTACTTTTTATCTGGAGACAATAATGGAAAACAAAATGTTAGTTCAAGTTGGTATGGCATACATCGGTGCTATCATCACTTTAGCTATGGTTTCTATGCTGGTTGCTTAATTTCAATCGCATAAACCATCAAAAAAGGCACTCTATTAAGAGTGCCTTTTTTATTTGCAGCCAGGGCCTGTTAACGTACCTGGAATAAACATACTCAGTATCCTGAGAACTAGCCATCATGTAGAATACCCGCTCTTCTTTTTCTGACTTAACGAGACACTGATTTCTATGGAATTATCCTCCCTTACTGCAGTATCGCCCGTAGATGGCCGCTATGGCCGAAAAACTCAATCTCTTCGCCCTGTTTTTAGTGAATATGGACTGATCTATCATCGGGTACTGGTCGAAGTTCGATGGTTACAGGCATTATCAAAACTTCAGGATATATCAGAAGTGCCACCTTTTAGCACGCAAGCCAGTCAGTTACTCGATAACATCATCGAACAGTTTAGCGAACAGGATGCCCAACGCATTAAAGATATCGAAAAAACAACCAATCATGATGTTAAGGCTGTTGAGTATTTTCTTAAGGAAAAGATATCCGACAATGCGGAATTAATGGCTGTAAACGAATTCATACACTTTGCCTGCACTTCAGAAGATATTAATAATCTTTCCCATGCGCTGATGTTAAAAACAGGCCGCGATATGCTGACTGAACAATATCAGGCTATTGCTCAGCTGATAGAAAATATGGCGATTGATAATGCTGAAGTATCTATCCTTTGCCGGACACATGGACAGCCAGCTTCACCCTCCACGCTCGGTAAGGAAATGGCTAATGTCGCATACCGCATAAAGCGTCAGATTAAACAGATTTCCAGACTTAATATGTTAGGGAAAATTAATGGTGCTGTGGGTAACTATAATGCACATTTCAGTGCTTACCCCAATATTGACTGGCAGGGATTTGCACAATCATTTGTGGAGTCGTTAGGCATCACCTTTAACCCCTATACCATCCAGATAGAGCCGCATGACTATATTGCCGAGCTATTCGATGCTTCAGTTCGACTTAATACTATTCTGATTGATTTTTCACGTGACATCTGGAGCTACATCTCAATTGGATATTTCAAGCAAAAAACCATCGCCGGTGAAGTGGGTTCTTCTACCATGCCGCATAAGGTCAATCCGATAGATTTTGAAAATGCTGAAGGCAACCTCGGAATTGCAAACGCCATCATGACCCACCTGGCACAGAAATTACCCATCTCTCGCTGGCAGCGTGATCTGACAGATTCGACTGTGCTGCGTAATCTTGGCGTTGGCTTTGGTCATGTGGTCATTGCACTAGATTCCCTGCAACGCGGTATCAGCAAACTGGAAGTTAATGAAGCAGTTATTGCCAAAGACCTGGATCAAAACTGGGAAGTACTGGCCGAGCCCATTCAGACAGTCATGCGACGCTACGGTATTGAAAAGCCATATGAAAAGCTAAAGGAATTGACTCGTGGCCAAAGAGTTAATCAACAAATCATGCAGGAATTTGTCGCAACACTGGATATACCGGATGAAGCTAAACAGCTACTCATGCAGATGACTCCAGCATCCTATATTGGGAACGCGGCACAACAGGCAAAGAACATCAAATCTTGAAGGATAATGCAGCTATGTGGGAATTAAAGAACTTCGATGTCGAATTGTTCCTGGCCGAATACTGGCAAAAAAAGCCGGTGTTAATTCGACAGGCTTTTCCAGGCTTTGAAACCGTACTTTCACCCGAAGAACTTGCTGGCCTGGCCTGTGAAGAAGGCGTGCATTGCAGATTGGTAATAGAGAAAGATGCCGAAGAGCCCTGGCAATTAACCTATGGACCTTTCAAGGAAGAAGATTTCACCAGCTTACCAGAGACACATTATTCACTGCTGGTATCTGAGTGCGAAAAATGGATACCAGAGCTTCAGGATCTGGTTGAGTGTTTCAATTTTATTCCCAAATGGCGCATTGACGACCTGATGATTTCCTATGCACCTGACCAGGGGTCAGTCGGACCTCATATCGATGAATACGACGTATTTCTGATTCAGGCTAACGGCAAAAGAACCTGGTCTATCGAAAGCGAAATCAAGCACAACCCTGAGCTTGTGGGCGATGTAGATCTTGCCCTGATGAAGGAATTTAACGCCGATCAGGAATGGCTGATGGAACCGGGAGATATGTTATATCTACCGCCAAAAATCCCACACCATGGCGTTGCGGTAGGCGATGGATGTATGAATTACTCTGTCGGTTTTAGAGCGCCCGCAGTAAGTGACATTATGGATAGCTTTCTGATGGAAGCCAGTGACAAGGGATTAACCGATGAGCGTTATTATGATGTGCCTTTAAAACCGGGTCGAGATGCTGCTGAAATATGCGATGAAGATATTGATAATTTCAAAGCAATGATCAACCAGATGCTGGATAAATCCACCCCTATCTGGGCCGATGTGGTTGGCAAACTGGTTTCTGATAGCACACTGTCAGAAGATGTTGAAACCATCGAATGCGACACGATAGAACAGGCCTCACAACAACTGTGGCAAAAACATCCTGATACCAAAATCTTCTATCACCGCAACGACAGCAAGTTAAGCATCTACTTTAATGGCGAAGTTAAAACTCTTGAAGCTTCGGATATTAATGTAGATTTCTGTAAAACCTTATGTAATCAGTTTCTGATCTCAATTAACGATTATTTCGATGTACTTCCTGAGGATGCCCGCGAACTATTTATGCAACTGATCAACAGCCGTGCATTAATTCCTGTACTGGATGATGATTGAATACAGCATACAGTTTGCCGATTGGGAGGAAGATGCGAAGCGCTTAACCTCGCTGCGTCATGAAGTATTTGTAGATGAACAAAAAGTACCCATCGAAATTGAAATCGATGACATGGATGTTGAATGCCTGCATATCAAAGCAGTATTGAATAATGGACAGATTATTGGCACAGCACGTTTATTACCCAGTAATTACGTAGGTAGAATGTGCGTATCCAGGGCATATCGCGGTCAGGGCATTGCCGGAGCAATGCTGGAATTTATTATCCAGTATGCTGAACATCAAAAATTGCCATCGCTACAGCTGAATGCCCAGATATCCGCTCAAGCTCTGTACGAAAGATACGGATTTGTTGTAGATTCTGATATCTTTATGGAAGCAGGCATACAGCACAGACATATGAGCTTGCCGCTCAACACCTGATAGCTATTCAGGATTACTCACTAAAATAAAGAAAATAATTATGCCAAACAATCACATACAACAATCTTTTGATACAGACCTGGATAAAATCAAACAACATATCATTGCTATGGCTGAAATGGTCAACCTGGAGGTTAACGAAAGCCTTAGCGCTTTCGCAGAGCGCAATGAAGACCAGGCTAATGATACGATGGAAAGTGATGAGCTTATCGATGCCAGTGAGCGAATTATTGATAACGAAGTTGTCCGCGCCATCGTATTACATCAGCCCATGGCTTCAGATTGCCGACAACTAGTAGCCGCACTGCGTATTGGACGAGAGCTGGAACGTATCGGTGACTATGCATCTAATATCGCTATGCACTCCATTACTCTGGACCAGCTGGATCTAACTGGTGAAGAAGTACGAGTGCTGGATATGGGGCACGCTGTTCTTACCATGCTTGAGGAAGTCATTGAAGCCTATACCGAAGAGGATGAGAAGAAGGCGGAATTAATACTGCAGCAGGACGAAGCAATTGATGAACTTTACAACAAAATATTTGCTGATCTACTGCAGATCAATGCTGAAAACGCCGGAAAAGCCAGTGCCTGCACTCACCTGGTTTTTATTGCGCGCTTTCTGGAGCGCATGGGAGACATCATTACCAATATCGCGGAAGAAGTCCTGTTTATTATTAAAGGTGACTTTATGGATGACACTCGCCCCAAAGCCGATAATACCGCTTTTATCAGCACAGCAGACTGATTAAAAGAGGTCTACAAATCAATCATGAATAGCGCTGGTATGACTCATTTCTGGTTCTGCCAGCTTTAGTGAAAATATGCCTGCGCAGATAACAAAGACAGTTGATAAGCAAAGACAACCGATGAGCCCCCACTGCTGATAAGACCAGCCAGAAAGCACTGTACCAAATAATCGACCGCCCGCATTCGCCATATAATAAAAGCCTACATTCATAGCGACCTTGTCATGATCCGAATAGGCAAGAATAAGATACGAATGTAGTGCTGAATTGATAGCAAATACAAAACCAAAAGACGCGAGTCCAGTTATCAGAACATAAGTCGGGTTGAGCCCGACCTGCAACGCTGCGGCAATACCTGCAGGAAAAACCGCCAGCAAAAATACCCAGAACCGAGCTGAATTGCTGCCGGGTGCACTATCTGAGCGGGAAAAACCCAATAAGCCAGGCGCAGCCGTCTGTACCAGCCCATAGCCAATGACCCATAATGCCAGAAAAGCACCTACCTCAGCATGTGCCCAGCCCAGAGTTGAACCCAGGAAAACAGGTAAAGCGACCACAAACCAGACATCACGAGATCCAAACAGAAAAAAACGAGCCGCTGACAACCAGTTAATGGCAGGGGTTTTAGAAAATATCTGGTTGAATTTAGCTTTTTGCTTACTGCGGCCAATATCATCAGGTAATAACCAGAAGGTAACTAGCAGCAAAATAAACAGTGCTGACGCCAAAATAACCAAGGCCATGCGAAAACCCGCCATGGATAATAAAAGCCCACCAAGAAAGAACCCTGCCCCTTTCAGAGAGTTTTTAGACCCGGTAAGTACTGCAACCCATTTGAATAATCGATTTTCGGACTCTGCCTGACCAGCTGGCAACATCAATTTCACACTGGCCTTGGCACTCATTTTATTCAGATCTTTAGCAATACCGGATAAGGCCTGCGCCGCCATCACATAAGCAACCGTCAATAAGGCATCAGGAACCGTTAACATCAACAGAGCCACCACCTGCATCAACATACCTATATGCATGGTCAGATTTAACCCGATGCGGGCAGCTAACCAGCCGCCAACAAGATTCGTCACGACCCCAAAAAATTCATAGAACAGAAATAACATGGCTATCTGCAGTGGGCTGTAACCTATCTGATGAAAATACAGCACCACCAGCATACGAATCGCGCCATCGGTGACGGTAAACCCCCAATAGCCAGCGGTAATAACCAGATAATTACGAAGACCAGATTGTGTTGAATCCATTTACAGAGTACACGCTATCATCTGGGCGATATCCATCATACGGTTCACATACCCCCATTCATTATCGTACCAGGCAAGAATTTTTACCTGAGTGTCATCGATAATCATAGTAGAAGGAGCATCAATAATCGAAGAGCGTCTATCGCCCTTATAATCCACCGAAACCAGAGGGCGCTCCTCGTAGCCTAGAATTCCCTTAAGTTGATCTTCTGAAGCCTGCTTAAATAATGCATTGACTTCATGGATGGTAGTTTTACGTTCAGCCTCAAACACGAAATCGACCAGAGAAGCATTTAATAAAGGTACACGCACAGCCAGTCCATTTAACTTTCCTTCCAGCTCTGGAAATATACGGGTAATCGCTTTAGCCGAACCCGTTGATGTAGGAATCAAAGACTGACTATTCGCGCGTGCACGACGTAGATCCTTATGCCCTTTATCGATAATCGTCTGGGTATTGGTAATATCATGAATGGTTGTCATACAGCCATGTTTTATACCAATTTCTTCATGCATGACCTTGACTACCGGAGCCAGACAATTGGTAGTACAAGAAGCGGCTGTAATAATATGGTGTTTAGCCGGGTCATATAAATCATGGTTAATACCATAAACAATATTTAATGCTGGATCTGGTACAGGAGCCGATACCAGGACCTTTTTGATGCCCTGATTAAAGTATGACTGTAGTAATTCGGGGGTTTTGAAACGGCCTGAGCAATCAATCAATAAATCAATTTCCTTATCAGCCCAGTTCACCTCTTCAGGAGAGGCATGACTACTGAGTCCAATGGTTTGACCGTGAATTGAAATACTGTTTTCATCGAAAAAGATATTCTGATCCCAACGACCATGAATAGAATCAAACTCCAGTAAATGCGCATGGCAGCCAGCATCACCTTTGATTTCATTGATATGTACAAACTCAAGATCAGGGCGATCCCAGCCGGCCCTTAACCCCAGTTTTCCCATACGACCAAAGCCGTTAATTCCGATACGTATTGTCATATATTCACCAAAAAAGAATGCAAGTTTACAGCTTAAATATGAAATTTGAGTTACATGATACAATAGCTGTATTGTAGCCAGTAAGCTCACGTTTAGAATCACAACATATTATTTAAATACAGCCTGTTATGGAACAAACTTCAATAAAAGCTTTAACTGATCGAACTGAATGTAGCGAAGCAACTCAACATTTAGTTGATTCTGCGCAACGACATATTGCGATATTCAGTCAACAACTGGAACCTCAGCTCTACAATCACCAGGCTGTTTGCGAAAAAATGTCGCAATTAGCGCGTAAAAACAAATACACTCAGATTCGTATCATTGCTCAACAAACTCGATTAGCTGCATCCAGTGGACACTGCCTGATTCAACTGGCACAAAAACTATCTAGCTATGTTCAAATTCGTACACCTAACACCCCAGAGCTACAGAGATTCAGTCAAAGCTGGTTGATTATTGATGATCACTCCATGTCTGTCATAACCAACCCTGAGCGTTTTGAAGGTAAATTGATAGAGCATGATCGAAGCTATGTAATAAACCAGCTGGAATTTTTTGATAAGGCCTGGGAAAACAGTATCCCGGATATCAATAGTCGCCGCCTAAGTATTTAACCCCGCATTTGCCTGTTCCAGGGCCTGTTAACACTAATTCAGCAACTGACTTGCCTGCTCTTCAAGAAACGCTACTACAGCTGTTATATCCTGCTTACGCGTTCTGTGATTCGTTATAGAGGCACGAATGACTCGGTATTCATTCCAGTGAGTCAGAGAAAAAACGGCATCACCCGATAACTGTAATCGAGTTACTATCTCTTCACAGTATGTATTATTCAACTCTACATTCTGTTCATTTTTGAGCCTGAAAGTTACGATATTTGAAGCGGGTGTTTCAGTAATCTGAAAGCTTCTGGATTGATCGATACAGTGCGCCAGGTAATGAGCTAACTCACAATTACGTTGTATGGCCTGACCCAGTTTTTTTAAGCCATAGGTTTTTATAGAAAACCAGACCTTAAGTGCCCTGAAAGAGCGCGAAAGCTCCAGCCCAAAATCACATAACCAGGGGTCACCTCCTGCTAAAGCCCGCCCCTGCTTGGCAATATAACTAGGCCTGACAGTAAACACGTCCTGCTGAAACTCACCGTACTTAACCAGTAATGCGCCACAGTCGTACTGAACATACATAAGCTTATGAAAGTCAAACGCCAGAGAGTCAGCTAGATGGATATGATCGGTTAACTGTTGATAGGGTCTGTCAGCCAGTCTTAACCAGGAACCAAAAGCCCCATCTACATGCATCCAGCACTGAAACTCATCACATAACTTTCGGATTGCTGCAAAATCATCAAATGCTCCCGTGTTCACCGTGCCTGCATTAGCGATCACCATAAAGGGTTCAAACCCTTGCTCAATATCCTGTTGAATTTGCTGTTCTAAAGCCTGTAAAGAAACACGATGCTGGTCATCGGTAGGCACAACGACAAGATTATCAGTACCAATACCACAGGCATGAACAGCTTTGATGATAGAACTATGCCCTTCGATAGAGGTATAACAGCGCAGGGCTTTAGTCAGACCAAAAAGACCTTTTTGCTTATATTCCAGCCCGACCTTTTTATACATAGCCAGTTGCATAGCAAGGTGAGTAGATGCCGAAGTACCAGATGTAAGCAGCCCTGCTACCTGATTATCAAAACCGAATATTTGCCTGCACCACTGAATCACCAGCCTTTCAACATAGATGGCAGCATGTTCTCGCCCCCCACAGTTAGAGTTCATAGCTGCAGCCGCAAACTCAGCCATTAATGCTGGTACGGTACCACTCCCCTGTACCCAGCCAAAAAAACGAGGATGGGTATTACCCGCTCTATAGGGGCGGATATGTTGACGATAGCTATCAACAACCTGAGAAATATCTAAACCTTCTATTGGAAGAGAATCATTTTGAAGAAAATCTTGCGAGTCCGAACTCAGTGGCTGCCAGACAGTTGAATGCAGGCTTTTACCAAGCTCTCTGTATTCATCTTCTACAAACTGCGATATGAAGTTACTGAATTCATCCCAGTCAACAGGATCGAGACCATCATCAAAAATCATACAAAAAGTGGCTAGTTAGATTAAAAAAAGACCAGCCATTATATCAGTACTTTTTGCGCTTATTCTGATTTGTATCGCCAGCTTAGAAAAGCAATTAAGACTACAAAACTAAACATGAAGTAAAACAGCATAAGATTATTAACATAATGCGTTGATACTTTAAGATCTGTGATTGGATAGATAATTTCAACAACACCTGCCACCTGCCCCGGCTTCGAATTAGTATGGCACTGCTGACATGTTTCGCGGAATTTTGCGGGATACAGGAAGCGTACACGATCATCCTTGGGGATCATCTTCTCCTCGCCAGTTTTAAACACATCAAAGATTGCCAGATCATTCTGGCGACGCATCAAATCTACCTTGATTTCACCAAATTTTTCTCCGACGACCGCCCCCCTAATCACTGAAATTAACATGCCTGGGCCAGTATCTCGCATTCGCCTGGCAGCCTCTTCAATGCCTTCTACACCCTGACCAGCCAGCATAGCGGTATACATAGATTCAAAAACCATTTGAGAAATATGATGGACTTCATCCCTTGAAATATCTTCATAGGCATGTTGTTTCATCAGAGCAGCAAACATGAAATACAGGGCAACCGACAAAACGGCGTAAACGATTCCTACCTTAATAAGCAAATGCTGAAATTTTCTGGTTTTATTCATGGTTTGACTCATATTATTATTTTCATCTGTCCAGTTATCCTTAACTTACACCTTAAACCTTGTTTATCTAACTTTACTAAGTCTGTAAATATTTAATAGTGCTGTTTTGCCCTTTAATGCTCTGGATCAACTTTAAACAAGCTCTATTTATCTGACAATCAACATCGATAGTGAGAAAATAATTTATTGTAGGTCTGAAGAGTTCAGTACCTGTGGTGGTCAGTTTTATAAACTCGCAGCAAAAAGCAATGCCTGTGACCTTTGAGTGGAAACCATCATATCTGGTAAGCTAGCTAACATATTCTTACCATAGGATTTGGTGGTTAGCCTGTTATCGGCAATCATCACCATGCCTCGGTCATTCACATCTCGTATCAATCGCCCCACGCCCTGACGTAATGCAATGATTGCTTCAGGTATCTGCACATCATTGAAGGCGTTGCCGCCCTGCTCTGAAACCTTCTGCAATCGGCGCTTATAAACCGGGTCTCCGGGTGATTTGAAAGGTAGTTTATCGATGATAACCAGTTTCAGGCGATCGCCTTTAACATCTACACCTTCCCAGAAACTACTGGTACCCAGCAGTATGGCATTGGGTGCTTTCAGGTAAGCCTGAAGTAATTCACTGCGTTGCATCTCTCCCTGAATGAACAAGGGATAGCTCATTTTTTTTCGCAAAATGTTGGCTGTCAGGGTCAACATGCGATAGCTGGTGAATAGAATAAAGCTATTGCCTTGAGTAGCATTTATCAATGCACAACACTCTTCGATGAATACATTTAGAAAATTATCATCAGATGGTGGCGGCATATTTTCAGGCAGGTACAACATAGCCTGATTTTGATAGTCAAAAGGGCTATCGAAACTGGCACACTCAGTATCAGATATGCCCAGTCGTTTGGTGAAATAGTCAAAAGAATGGTTTGAGCTTAAGGTTGCCGAGGTGAAAAAAACTGACTTAATGGCGCTACTAGAGAGCTGCTTGCTGAATTCATCTGCGATTTCGATAGGAGAGATCATCAGGCGAAAGCTGTGTTCATTCCATTCATACCAGCTTACCGAATTATTATTTTCCAGTTCAAAATCTGCCAGAGATTGACGATAGGCTTCCAGTCTTGCATAACAGGCTGCCAACTCTTTACCTCTGGGTTTTAATTCTTCAAGTTTTTTTGAAAGTAGCTGAATCTCTTCCTGCATGGTTTCAATGGCTTTGCGTATCTCAGGAGCATTCCTGATATGCCGCCATTCACCTCGTGAGGTAAACTTACCCAGTAACAGCCGAAAGTCTGCCATCAGGGTTTTATTTTTATCACACAGTGGCTGAATATCTGCGCTATCACTAGCTTCCTTGACCTGAGCTTCGGTGATTTCCCGCATTAACATATCGAACTGACGCATGCTGATACTGCGCCCAAAAAAATGACTCGCGATATCTGGCAGTTGATGCGCTTCGTCAAAAATCAATACATCTACATCAGGCAGCAATTCTCCAAATCCTTCTTCACGTAACGCCTGATCGGAAAAAAACAGATGATGATTAATCACCACCACATCAGCATCCATAGCTTTACGGCGGGCTTTGGTAACAAAACACTCTGAGAACTCAGGACAATCACTCCCCAGGCAGTTATCGGCATTCGATGTCGCATAAAACCACAGGCTATCGTTTTCAGGTATGTCTGCAAATTCTGCGATATCTCCAGTTACAGAGGTTTGCGACCAGTCAGCTAATGCATCAAATACTCCTGCTAACTGTCTTGTTTGAAATCGGCGTTGCTGACGGTATTTATTGATACGATGCGGGCAGCAATAATTGCTACGGCCCTTTAATAGTGCGATCTGCTTGCCCGATACGATGGTTTTATTGATTAAGGGAATATCTTTTTTAAATAATTGATCCTGCAGGTTTTTGGTTCCGGTCGAGATCAAGATTTTGTGAGCAGATAAAAATGCCGGTACCAGATAAGCAAAGGACTTACCTATACCGGTACTGGCTTCGATCACATGACTTTCATCTGACTTAATGCAGCGCATGATCAGGTTAGCCATATTTAGCTGGCTATCACGTGTCTGATACCCATCTATGTATTGTTGCAATATGCCCTGTTCGCCGAGCACATCATCCACTTCAAGCTCTGAAGCCAGTTTTACCATGGGATATTGTTACTCGTAGAAGAATTCAAGGAGAACACTGCTCAAGCAGTATCCTGTTGGCTCTTTGTAGATCGGCATCGAACTGACTGTAGGCAATAGCTCGTTGAATCATATCCTGGCAGCGTGAAAACTCTTTTTTATGCCAGTAGTTCTGGGCCAGGTAATGCCAGTTCAGGGCATTGCGTGGATCAATCTTTACTGCTCTTTGCAAGTACTCGATAGCTGAGTCATATTGCTGCTGATTCATCAACTTAAGAGCCTGCATTTGCAGGCTATTTAAGGATTTTTGCTGTACCTTGCTGCTATCAGGTTGATGGTATTGTTCGGTTTCAAGCACCGGTTTGGGCGTTGTACATCCGGCTATGAATACCAGAGTAAACAGTAATATTAGAATTGATCTTGTAACCAACGTATTCCCCGATCTATAAAATCTTGTTTACATTCACTGCTAAAATCAGGCTTCATACCTTTATCAAAAGGTAATAACGCAGTATTTTCACAGCCTTTTTTCGTTTCGCCGCCTTTTATCTCATCCACATAGATCCACTCAAGTTCAGGATCTGGCGACAGTTTAAGGGAGCTATCATCCACCCTGTTCATAATATCAGCCCAAACACGCAAGGCACCGGAAGATCCGGTGAGCCCTATGGGATGATTTTCATCATTACCCAGCCATACTACCGTTAAATAGCGATTGGCAAAACCGGCAAACCAGGAATCCCTTAAATCATTGGTAGTACCGGTTTTTCCGGCAAAAGTTTTTTCTTCAAATCGATTTTTAAGGTAACGAGCTGTCCCCTCTTCGGTAACACCAATCATAGCTCTCTGTAGCTGTATCATAGCGCGTCGATCAAACACCTCCTGCGAAGAAAGTGGGATACGTGTCAACAGATTAAACTGATCATCAGTGACTTCACGAATGGTAGTTAGCGGAGAAAAATATCCAGAGTTAGCGATCACCTGGTACATCTGGGCAACTTCGTAAGGTGTTAACTGTAAAGCACCCAACAGTACCGAAGGATAGATCACGCTTTGTTTCTGTAAATGAATCTTATCCAGATCTTCAGCCAGGCTTTGCAGAGCGTCGCTTTCTACCCCTAGATTCACGAACGGCAGGTTATAGGAATGTATAAAAGCGTTATACAGGGTCATGTTTCCATGCAATTTTTTATCGTAATTTTGCGGTGCCCAGATTTTGTCATCCGACTGTTTTATGCGTATTGGTCTGTCTTCAACCAGTGTTGCCAGTGAATTGCCAGATTTCAAAAGCCCATACAGCAGCATAGGTTTTATCAGGGAACCGATAGGCCGTTGAGCCATGACAGCTCGGTTGTAGCCGGGATAATCCGTATCTCTATCACCCACCAGAGCAACAAGGTCACCACTTAAATAATCCGCCATAATAACGGCTGACTGAATCTCTTTATTTTTAAACCGATTAAGTCCCTGCAGTAACCCCTTTTCAAGTTGTTGCTGCCGTAAGGGGTCAAAAGCGGTAAAAATATTCAGGCCTTTATTGGATAAATCCTGAGCGGAGTAATTACTGTTAAGCTGTTTTTTAACCAGATCAAGATAGGCCGGAAAACGATTCACCGTAGGCAGTCGTTTGACTACACCAAGCGGTCTATTAATAAGATGCTCATACTCCGTTTGCTTGAGCTGTCCATCATTCAGCAAAACTTTTAAAACCTGATTACGCCGTTTAAGCGCATTTGCCGGGTTGGCTATTGGGTTAAATAAAGAAGGCCCTTTTACCATCCCGACTAATAAGGCGAGACGGTCAGTAGAAAGATTTGTTAAAGGCTGTTTGAATAAGAGTTTACTCGCCAGTTCAAAGCCATGTACCGAGGTATTCTTTTGCTGTAAAAGAAATACTTCATTGATATAAGCCGTTAATATAGTTTTTTTGTCGAAACGAAACTCCAGCATCAGGGATAACAGGGCCTCATTGATCTTTCGTACTAAAGACCTTTCTGGTGTCAGGAATAAATTCTTCGCCAGTTGCTGGGTCAGGGTACTGCCCCCCTGTACTGTTTTCCCGGCTTTGATATTCGCCATTAAGGCACGCAAAATAGAAAGCGGATTGACTCCAAAATGGCTGAAAAACATGCGGTCTTCAACTGCCAGTAGAATATCCACTAGCTCATCAGGGATCTGATCTTCATCAACCACCAGTCGATCTTCCCCATTGCTCGGTATATAACTACCAATCAAAGCCGGGGTCAGCTGGTAGAAATCAATGAGCTGTGCCGTATCCAGGTTTTTAACTTCAGCGACTTCCTCGCCGTTGAATCGGACACGAACATGGCTCTGTGGCTGAGGCTCAGCATTACCGGGTAACTGGAAAGGTTTGGCAAAAAATTCAATGATGGGACCAGATCGAGAAAACTGGCCTACAGCTGCAACCTGTTTGACAGGCTTATAATCAGCCAGCCTCAATTCTGACATCAGCTGTTCAGGGTTGAGTTTCAAGCCCGCATACAGTTCGAGTGGTCGCGCATACACACGTGAAGGCTTTGCCCAGGTATCTCCATCGAATCGATGCTGAATAATTCGATTCAAATACCAGCTATACCCAATCAACAGAATAAAGAAGATCAGGAACACCCCCATGAGGAATTTTTTCCAGCTAAAAGCTGTGGTTTTTTTTTGCTTTGGGCGTTTACGAGTTGATTTTTTTTTACGAGCTTTTGTCATTGAAACTTATGTTAGACTCTGCGGATTTTATAAGACTGGATTAATTAAGATGCGGGTTGTGCGAATTATAACTTTTTTAATGCTGTATTACACATTCAATGTTTCAGCTGATTTAAGCATCCGCTACGATATAGTTAAACCCGGTAAAAATCTCCCCTATCATTCAATATTGATAAAACGTGATCTGGTGCGTATCAATAGAGATATCGATCAGACCAATGCCATACTCCTTAATCTACGGACGGGGGATATTGCACAACTTTATAATCCAACCTCACGCTATTTTGAGATTAATATTCAAACTATTGATCAATACATCGGTTTTTATAAACAAAATAAAACCCTGCTTCAGGGTTTAATCGATCAGGGAATGACTCAACTTGGACCACAGCAGCGCGATCAAGTGCAGCAATTCCTGGATCAATACAATAATTCCGCCTCTGTTAAACAGCTAGATATTAAGGTAACGAAACAAAAACAGAAGATTTTAGGCGTAAACTGTACAGTTATTGCTGTCTTCGAACAGGGCATTCTGCAGAGTGAGGTATGTATGTCTGGCTACAGGCAGCTTGGATTACATGCTGACAACATCAATAGCCTGGAACTGCTTAAAAGGTTTATTCAGCAATTTAAGCATTCAGCACCCAAAAAACATCAGCAATTATTCGAACTGATTGCACAGCCTGATCAGGAAATGAATGGTTTACCTATGCAGCTAGTAAACTATCGACCTGATGGTAAGATCGCTTATGTCATCCAGGCAGGCGCTATCTCGTTGCGAAAAATACCCGAGCAAGCCTATCGCATCCCACCCGGTTTTCAAGCTAACAATTTCCCAATACTCTAGGCCTCACTAGTATCACTGGTAAAGCCAGTCACTTTACAGTTATTACTTGCTGGAACGTGCCTGTTTTACTGCGTCAGCCAGTGTATGTAACAATTTTTCGCTGTCGTCCCAGCCCAGGCATGCATCGGTAATACTCTGCCCATAGGTCAGTTCTCGACCATCGGTATCTTGACGGCCTTCAACCAGATGAGACTCAATCATGACGCCAAAGATGGCCTTCTGACCGGTTTTCAACTGATGCGCGATATCCTCACCAACCTCAACCTGCTTGTGGAATTTCTTAGAACTATTGGCATGACTAAAATCGACCATAACCCGTTCTGGTAATCCACATTCCTGTAATTGACGAGCGGCATCATTGACACTTTCACGATCATAATTCGGACGACTGCCGCCACGTAAAATGACATGGGTATATTCATTACCAGATGTGTTGAAGATTGCAGAGTGCCCCTGCTTGGTTACTGAAAGAAAGCTATGTGGCTTGGAAGCTGAACGGATAGCGTCAATAGCAATCTGCAGCCGACCATCGGTACCATTCTTAAATCCAACAGGACAGGACAAACCAGACGACAACTCTCTATGTCCCTGACTTTCTGTAGTTCTGGCACCAATAGCGCCCCAGGAAACCAGGTCAGCGATATATTGAGGACTGATCAAATCCAGATACTCGGTGCCAGCAGGAATACCCATATCTGATAATTTCAATAACAATTCACGCGCCAGTCTGACCCCCTTATTGATGTGAAAACTCTCATCCAGATCGGGATCATTGATCAGACCTTTCCAGCCAACGGTAGTACGTGGTTTTTCAAAATATACACGCATAACAATGAGCAGCTCATTAGACAGCTCATCCATTACTTTTTTCAAACGATTGGCATACTCAAGTGCAGCTTCAGGATCGTGGATTGAGCAGGGACCGATCACCACCACCAGACGGTCATCTTTGCCATCAAGTACGCGATAGATTTCCTGCCTGGCCTGAAAAACGGTTTCATTACCCTTTTCTGTAATTGGGAATTCACTGTGAACCTGTTCGGGAGAAGCCAGTTCCTTGATCGCGGTAATTCTTAAATCGTCTGTTTGATGCATGATATTTGAGGTCAAATGCCCATAGGGCGTTACAAAAGCGGTCTATTCTTCCTGATCAAATCAGGAATTACCAGAATTATATTGTTGTAATATGTCCAAACAATCCTGAGTACTTAAACGTGGCCCGAATTGAGTAACGATTTTGGAAGAAGCCAGAGAAGCCAGCTTTCCAGATTCTACATAACCAAAGCCATGTGTCAGGCCGTAGAGGAAGGCTCCTGCAAACATATCCCCGGCACCCAGGGTGTCAATAGCTGTCACTGGATTGGGCGCAATCTGATGCAGTTCATTTCCATCAAAAACCAGCGCCCCTTCATCACCCAGGGTTACTGCAAAGGTTTTAGCATAGGTTTTCAGGGCTTCTACCATTTGTTCAGTGTCCTGAGTTTCGGTTAATTCCTGAGCTTCTTCCTCGTTAGCAAATAACAGGTCAACACCCTCTCCTATCATTTCAAGCATGCCTTCACGAAAGAATCGCATCATATTAGGGTCAGACAGGGTTAAGGCTGTTTTCACGCCATGTTGCAGGGCATATTTTTTAGCCAGCATTACGGCTTCTCTAGAGCTTTGATCTGTGACCAGATAGCCTTCCAGATAGATATAGTCTGAATCTGCTATTGCCTGTTCTGAGACAAATTTGTCATTAAGGTCTGCACTCGCCCCCAGAAAGGTGTTCATGGTGCGATCAGCATCAGGTGTCACGAACACCATGCATTTTCCCGTTACACCAGCATTCACCATATGAAGGTCAGCATTGGTATGTAATCCTGATTTTTTCATCTCCTGGACGAAAAATTGTCCGGCCATATCGTTGGCTACGCAGCACGAAAAATAGCTTTGCCCTCCCATTTGAGCAATTGCAATGAGCGAATTCGCGGCAGATCCACCACAGGCCATTTTTTCATGCTGACCGCCCAGATAATTGAACAGATGGTCATGTAAATGTTCATCAATCAATGTCATTACACCTTTTTCAATACCCATTGAAACCAGCTCAGCAGGTTCTTTGTGGTACTCAATATCTACCAGTGCATTTCCTAATGCGTAAACGTCATAACTTTTCATTAATCATCCAAAACTATTTAAATTCAATTACTTATATATACTTTAGAAAATTTTATTTAATCTAAAACCTTAATTATCTGATTTAACGTAAAAATCAAAATTAATTTTATCTATGGGTTAATTTTTTGTATACAAACACTTCATTTCCGTTTTTAATGCGTTTTCTAATTAAACACCTGGAGGGGATCAACTATGACCTATCGTATTGAAACCACAGACCCAGTGACAGGAACATCCATTAAACAACTTATGGATATGCCATATGTTGTTGAGAGTAGCGAAAAGGATGACCTGGTCATTTACTTCGAATCAGAAAAAACCAGAGAGATATACCTGCAAGACCCTAATAATCACGAATTAGAACATTATAACTCACACCCCGGAACTCCAAGAATAATTTCCTGAAAAAAAAGCCACTTTTAAAGTGGCTTTTTTAATGGAAGATATAAATATTTATACACAATCAGAACGTATTACCAGCATTTTCTCTACCTGCATATCTCTGAAAGTATAAGGAATCCCTCCAACTCCCAAACCAGATTGTTTCAAACCAGCAAATGGCATCCAGTCAACACGAAA
Source organism: Gammaproteobacteria bacterium (assembly GCA_050306135.1). Lineage (GTDB taxonomy): Bacteria > Pseudomonadota > Gammaproteobacteria > JACNJF01. The sequence continues at coordinate 9,891 of JBNLGQ010000030.1, read as the reverse complement.
TGCGGTATGATCATTAACCATGACTGCTGAAGCATTCAGGTTCCTGTAGCAATACAAAGCGTTTTTCAAATTAGTGGTGGCTACCGCCGCCTGAAATGAAAATGGCACATCATTCGCCATCTGCACGGCCTGCTCCAGTTGATCATAAGCATAGATGCAGATTACCGGCCCAAAGATTTCCATTCGACTGACCTTACTATTAATATCAGGCTCAAGTAAAACGGTACACTCATAACAATTATTTTCTACACGTTTACCGCCCGTCACTAATGAAGCCCCCTCTTCAACGGCTTCATCAACCCATTGAGAAATACGTTGTGCTTCCAGTGGACGTATCAGAGGGCCTATCTCTGTGTCTTCATCATTGGGATCTCCACATTTCATTGCATTCGCAATCTCGGCCAGTTTTGCAGTGACCAGATCAACAATTGATCGATGTGCAAATACGCGTTGTACAGATACACAGACCTGACCAGCATGGTAAAAGCCACCTTTGGCGAGCATAGGCAGAATTTCATCAAGATCGGAATCTTCACAGATAATAACTGGTGCTGCTCCGCCATGTTCTAGAGCACACCGGGTGCCGGGTGCTAACTTTGAACGTAGCATCCAGCCAACTTTGGCACTGCCAATAAAACTGAAAAATCCGACCCGCGTATCGCTCACCAATTGCTCTGACACCTCCACACTGTCTGTCATAACTGCCATGCCATAGCCCTCCGGTAAACCTGCTTCACGTAAAATACTCAATAAGCGAAAACAGGATAAAGGCGTATCTTCGGCAGGTTTAACAATCACAGGACAACCTGCTGCAACAGCCGGAATAACCTGATGAACAATTAAATTAAGGGGATGGTTAAATGCGCTTATAGCTACAACGACACCAATAGGCTCAAAGCTGGTCATTGCCATACGATGGGAAGAAGCCGGATTGATATTCATCGGGATTTCTCGCCCACCATTATTGCGCAGGCACTCAATCGTGTTATACACACCGTCTATGGCGCGTGTAACCTCTACCCTGGAATCGAGTAGTGGTTTGCCCCCTTCACGAGCAGCTTCATTCGCCAGATCATCGGCCATAATCTCCATAATGGCCGCAGCACGTTTCAAAATATCAATGCGTTTAGCCACCGGCAACCAGAGCGAGCGGTCTCGAAATATTGAATAGGCAAGTTCCAGCGCCTGCTGGATACCATCAGAACCTAACTGAGGTACTGAACCAATTACCTTTCCACTCCAGGGGGAGATTACCGATAAACGAGAAACTTCACGAGTACCGGGAACCATATTGGCAAAATCATTATTCATAGTCACCTCGTCACTATTGGTTAAATGGGACAAACCAGCTTGCCGAGTTTTTCTGTCAGCTTCATATTTTCTGAATAATCCACCGGGCAATCGATGACTACCACGGTATTATCCTGTTTTGCCTGTTTTATTGTTGGGATTAAGTCTTCAGCATGCTCTATACGATAACCCTTTGCGCCAAAACTTTCTGCATATTTGACGAAATCAGGATTTTTAAAGCTGATATTAGTTTCACGTCCAAACCGTCGCAGCTGATGCCACTTAATCAAACCATACTCACTGTCATTCCAGATCAGAATAATAACAGGAATATTGTAACGCAGGGCGGTTTCAATCTCCTGCGAGTTCATCATAAAGCCCGCATCACCTGTCACCGTTAAAGCAGTTACATCTGGATTTGTTAACTTAGCCGCTATAGCTCCAGGTACACCAATGCCCATAGATGCAAAGCCATTGGAGATGATACAGGTATTAGGACGCTCAGCCTGATACATACGGGCCATCCACATCTTATGCGCACCGACATCCGAAATAACAATATCTTCATCATCCAGTGCCTGTCTCAGATCCCAGATGATGCGCTGTGGTTTTAACGGAAAAGCGCCATCATTGGCATGCGCAGATAGTTCATCGACAATGGTCTCACGCAGGTTACCGTGAGAATTATCATTCACGCGCCGGGTTTCACTAGCGATCTCTTTTAACGCAGCTCCTATATCGCCAATAACACCACATTCAACGATGTAATGCTCATCAACTTCAGCGGGATTCATATCGACATGAATAATCTTCTTATCCTTATTGCCGTGCCACAGATGTGGGTGATATTCCACCATGTCATAACCGATGCAGATAATTACATCCGCACGATCAAAACCACAGGCAATAAAATCCCTGGCCTGTAAACCAACGGTACCTAAAGACAGCTGATGACTAAAAGGGATCGCTCCTTTAGCCATAAAGGTTGTCGCAACAGGTAGATTGAGCTTTTCTGCGAATTCGATCAATTTATCACTCGCATTAGCACGAATGACACCATTACCTGCCATCACTATTGGAAATCGTGCGTTATTTATAACCTCGGCTGCCTGCAGTATCTTTTCACGCGGAGGCACCGGGCATAATGCGGATTGAACCTTGAGTGGCTGCTTATCCACAGTCAGTTCCATATGTGCGATATTCTCCGGTACATCGATAAAGCTACCACCTGGTTTTTCTGCTTCTGCTGACTTAAAGGCTTTACGCACGATCTCTGGAATAATTTCAGGCTCCCTAATTTGGACACTGTATTTGGATATAGGGGCAAACAGGTTAACCAGATCCAGAATCTGATGACTTTCCTTATGCATCCGAGTAGTAGCACCCTGACCAGCAATACCAATAATGGGGGCTCTGTCCATATTGGCATCAGCAAAACCTGTGACAAGGTTGGTTGCCCCAGGGCCTAGTGTTGCCAGACAAACACCCGCCTTTCCTGTTAAACGGCCATAGACATCAGCCATGAATGCTGCACCCTGTTCGTGTCGAGTGGTGATAAATTGAATTTTGCTATCGATGAGTGAATCCATCACATCCAGATTCTCTTCACCAGGAATGCCAAAAATGTACTCAACACCTTCATTTTCAAGGCATTTAACAAATAAATCGCTCGCTTTCATGGTGCTGCCCCCCTTAGTTTTTGTTATATATTACCCCTTACATAGTTGCTGATTGGGACTAATAAGTTTCAAGTGAAGATGAGTTGATATTTATAGAAGAATTATTTAGTAAATACAATGATAGTCATATTATCAATTAACTATTTAAATCGATCACATTGCAAAAATTAAATATACATTGACGTCTCACTTGTTAGACTAGCTGCCATGTGTAACCCAAGAGCACATAAATTCTCATTAACTTTTCAAACAATCTACGGAGGCATTATGTCCTTAAAAGGATCAAAAACAGAGCAAAACCTGAAAGACGCTTTTGCTGGTGAATCTCAAGCTAATCGTCGTTACCTGTATTTCGCAGCAAAAGCTGATGTTGAAGGCTATAACGATGTATCAGCTGTTTTTCGTTCAACTGCTGAAGGTGAAACAGGCCATGCACATGGTCACCTGGAGTATTTGGAAGAAGTTGGTGATCCAGCAACTGGTATGCCAATTGGCAGTACTTCAGATAACCTGAAAGCTTCTATTGCCGGTGAAACCCACGAATATACCGATATGTATCCAGGTATGGCTAAATCAGCTCGTGAAGAAGGCTTTGACGAAATCGCTGACTGGTTTGAAACTCTGGCGAAAGCTGAGCGTTCACACGCTAACCGTTTCCAGAAAGCACTGGATAACCTCGAAGGTTAATCCAGTTTGAAGTACTGGTCAGACCAGGAGTCTTGCTGACTTCTGGTTTGGCCATTCATTCACTATTCACCTAATACATAGAAATCATAGACATGGCAACACGTGAAGGCAGTTTACAGGCTCCAACCCGACACCCATTAGGTCAGAACGACCCAGATTTTTATAATAAGGAAAAGCTCTTCGATGAACTCGAACGGGTATTTGATATCTGCCATGGTTGCCGACGTTGCGTCAGCCTGTGCCAATCCTTCCCTACCCTGTTCGACCTGGTTGATGAATCAGAAACCATGGAAGTCGATGGCGTCGATAAACAGGATTACTGGAAGGTTGTCGATCACTGCTATCTATGTGATTTATGTTACCTGACCAAATGCCCTTATGTACCACCGCATGAATGGAACCTGGATTTCCCGCATGTGATGTTGCGTGCTAAGGCCTATGGTTACAAAAACGGCCGAACCAAAACACGCGATAAAATAATGACCTCGACCGATACCATCGGCAAACTTGCCAGTATCCCTATTGTGGTCAATGTGGTGAATGCGGCGAATAAGAACCCGCACAGCCGCGGATTACTTGAGGACCTGCTGGATGTCCACAGTAAACCAAGATTACCGGCTTATACCAGCAATACGTTATCTAAAAGAACCGCTTCACACAAACCTGATCTATCTCAGGTTAAAGCGACCGAAACCACCACCGGCAAGGTTGCCATCTTTGGCACCTGTTACGGTGAATACAACGAACCCCATCTAGGTGAAGATTTAATCAAGGTATTCGAACACAATGGTATAGCCATTCAGGTGATCAAGAATACCCAGTGCTGCGGCATGCCCAAGCTTGAACTGGGTGATCTCGACACGGTTGAAAGCCTGATGAAGCATAACATCCCCATCATGGCAAAACTGGTTGATGATGGCTGGGATATCATTGCCCCGGTCCCGTCCTGTACTCTGCAATTCAAACAGGAATTACCGCTGATGTATCCGGAAAATGAACAGGTGATAAAGGTTCAACAGGCCATGTTTGACCCTTTTGAATACCTGATGCTCAGGCATAAGGAAGGTCTTTTGAATACCGAGTTTAAACAGTCTCCCGGCAAAGTCAGCTACCACGTCGCCTGTCATCAACGCGTGCAGCGCATTGGTAACAAGACGCGCGATTTACTCAATCTGATTGAAGGCACCGAGATTGACACGATTGAACGTTGTTCGGGCCATGATGGGACCTACACCTTCAAAAAAGAATCGCATGAATCAGCGATGAAAATCTGTAAACCCGTAGTGAATCGGGTTAAAAAAGAACAACCTGATGTCTACACCAGCGATTGCCCAATGGCGGGACATCATATCTCGATGGGTCTGGATGACGGCACGGATTCGGTACACCCGATCACCCTGCTGCGACAGGCTTACGACTTATAAACATTGAGGATTTGAACATGAATGATACTCACCAGTTATCCAGAAAAGACCTGTGGTCTCTGGAAGAATATGCAGAAAAGCGTAGTGACTATCGCCAGCAGGTGATGGCACATAAAAAGAATCGTCAGGTAGCGTTAGGACCTAATGCTACGCTGTATTTTGAAGACAGACTGACCATTCGTTATCAAATTCAGGAAATGCTGCGCATCGAAAAAGTATTCGAAGCCGAGGGCATTGAGGATGAATTACAGGCCTACAACCCGCTTATTCCTGATGGTAAAAACTGGAAAGCCACCTTCATGATTGAATATGGGGATCCGGAAGTTCGTGCTGCTCAGCTTGAAAAAATGGTTGGTATTGAAGAGCTGGTCTGGGTTCAGGTAAATGACATGGACAAGGTCTGGTGTATCTCGAATGAAGATCTGGAGCGTACCACCGCAACAAAAACCTCTTCAGTCCATTTCATGCGCTTTGAATTAAGCGATGAAATGATTACTGCCCTGAAAAATGATGGTGAATTAAAGATGGGCGTTGAGCATAGCGTTTATACTCATCATCTGGTCATTGATGGTGACACCAAAGACTCACTGATCAACGACCTCGATTAAGATGAAGGTCTGGGTAGACGCAGATGCCTGCCCGGTAGTCATCAAGGAAATATTGTTCAAAGCTGCACATCGAACCGGTGTGCAGCTTACTCTGGTTGCCAATCAATCGATTAATGTGCCCGCTCTGAGTAATATCAAAATGCTTAGAGTCTCCTCAGGGTTTGACGTAGCCGATAATGAAATCGTCAAACGACTATCTCCAGGTGATCTGGTGATCACCAGCGATATCCCTCTAGCTGATGAGGTACTACAGGCTAAAGCTGTCGCTCTAAGTCCACGTGGTGAATTATTCACCAGGGAAAATATCAAAAGCCGTCTGAATATGCGCGATTTTCTGGAATCCATGCGTGCCAGCGGCGTTCAAACTGGTGGACCTGCATCATTCAGTCAAAGTGATCGGCAGGCCTTTGCCAATGCTCTGGACAGGTACCTGACTCAAAATCTGAACGACTCCTAATCCCACGGTATCCCTGAACTGGCACTATAGACTTCATGTACTATAATATGTTTATCGTCTAAATTACTGATAAATTTAACATTTATATCACGTGAGCAAACTTCGGTATTTCGCGTTTTTATTGATTGCTAGCATTCTCTTCATCAAACCAGTGGCGGCAGATCTTAAGATCACGACTTCGGCCGATGAAGACAGTAACCGTGTGTCATCGTTTATAGTGGTCCCAACTAACAGGGTCATTCTTGAAGGCATAAAAAGAGACACCTCTCCCACTAAAATTCCACAACAAATTCCCTTCACTGCACAGTTAACCGATGAACTTGATCCGATCGATATCCTACAGTGGGAAGTCCGAATCATGGATAAGGCAATAGGCCGAATCAAGGTCATTTCAAACTTTAAAGGCTCTTACATAAACATTAAACCCGGACGCCTATGGCGCTCAGATGAACTGGATGCGACCGTCAAACAACGAACTACCTTTGTTTTTAAACCTAACACTCAACCCCATCAGCCGCCGTTATATAAAAAAGGCAGATCTACCTTTGGCACAAGACAAAAATACGGCGGAGGCACAACTGGATATAACGATTACATCTACAATCCACGACTAAGCTACACAGTAAGCGTAAAAATTTCACGTTCCGGTAAAAACACCAAAACCTACTCTGCAGATATCAGGCAGGATGATCTGGACTTATTACGTCAGGAGTACATCAATCATTATGGGCGTTCACGTTATGGATTTGGCGATAATGGAAATATCCCTATCCCTAAACGCGATGAATTAATCGAAACACCCAGGCAACAAAACCTTCTATCTGGAGAAACTTTTTCACAGAGTATTTACAGTGTGATGGTGGAAGATGGTGTCATCGAACTGGCAGAAAAAATAGCGCTTGCTTTCGAGCAAAAGCGAGAACAGCTTAAGCAACAACAAGGCGACTTTGTAGATCTACATGGAAACACGCTGCCCATTACAGAAAACAAACCCTGGCTCAGTAGTGGCTGGCGTAATCCGGAACGTAATGAATGGTATAGTAATGCAATCAACGGCATCCACCAGCGCGGCGCTGCTATTGATCTCATACCCAATGAGCAACCGGGAACACGGCAAAGTGCTGCCACCTACTGGCTTTTGTGGCAAACCTTAAATGACAAAAAGTTCAAGCTTGAGGGGTTCTGGCAACTAGAAAGCCTGGGCCGACCATTGAAAAGAATAGAATACAACCAGGACATAAAACCTGAAAACGGCATACCAGATGCATTCGATATTGCCGATCATCTACATATCCAGTTAGAAGCGCCTGATGAATAATAAACTTGTGTGTATATTTATAATCAGCTGGATATGGCCTATTACACTCTATGCTCAATCCTTATTCACAGAAATCTTTCAATATGAAGGCAACAACCTACCGGAGTATGTGGACCAAATCACTGCGGAATATCTAAAAGATTCATCACAACCTGTACAGCAACGGCTACAGCAATACCTGAGTTATAGCGAACTCCTTCAACAAACTCATGATAGAGATCATCAGGCCATCTGGTATTTTATTCAAGGATTAAACAATCTGAATATCATCAGCATTCTTAAACAGGTTCAGAGTGAATCGAATATCGAAAATCAATCAGAGATAGAAAAATACAACCACCGCTTACAACAGGCCTTTAAGAGCGCAATGGCTGCTGATAAAAACTCACAGGAACTAAACGCAAACATGTACGCCATTATGAAACGAACGTTTGAAGGTGATTTAAAAATTGAAGCGATTCAGAATGAACTCAGATTAGGAGGAAGTGGCGACAGCGAAGCCAGCTACTGGTTCAAACACTGGCAAGTTATAGGTGCATTAAAAGACGCTGGTAGATTTAATGAGGCAGAGCTAGCACTCAACAAAATGAATCAGGAGTTAAAATCAGCTGGTTTACAAAATTCAGCATATAGCCAGATACCTCAACATATAGAAAAGGGCTTGTCACAGGCTCGTATGCAGCTCCATAGTCAAATTTCAAAAAGCAAATCTGAACCTGACGAAAAAAAACATTCTAATCTGGAAAAGTTTTATCGCAAATACTGGCCCTTGGTTCTGATCAACGGCATTATGCTTGGATTTATAATCATCACTGCCTTTATTTCATTAAAAAAGAAGAACTAATCAGGCTAAATCAGTTTGACGAACACTTCCTGGAGAAACCCCGTACTCCCTCTTGAATGCACGACAAAACGCGGCTTCCGAGTTATATCCTAGTCGATAAGCAAGTACCGCCAGGGTATCCGATGACTGTTGCAACTGGGCATGTGCACTCCTCATCCGTAAACCGGTCAGATAATGCATCACCGACTCACCAACCAGATTAGTAAATCGAGCTGAGAACCCTGATCGTGACATGCCAATCTCTTTCGCCAGAATGGCAACGCTCCAGTCCTTTTCAGGTGAACGATGAATAATAGAAAGCGCACGACCAACCTGCCTGTCCTTTAATGCTGCCAGCCAGCCACGTTCTTCAGCAGGGACAGAGTCAATCCAGCTACGTATCGCCTGAATGATGAGGATATCCGCCAGATGTGTAATCACCGTTTCACCTCCCGGTTTTAAAGCCTCGGCTTCATTAGTGATAAACCGAAGTATACTTTGCAGCCAGCTACTTTCTGCATCTGCCCAGCTATCAATCTGCAACACCTTGGGTAATAGTGAGATCAATTGCTGACCGGCAATATGATCGAAACGCACCACACCACAGGTCGCCTGGGTTAAATCACCACTACCTCCATAACGCATAATTTCGTATCGATCGCTCACCTGCTCAACGGGTATGTCAAACAGAGGTACAGCCGATTGTGACGCGCTACTACGTATCGAGTGTCCGATACCATGAGGAATAAGAGCCAGACTACCCTGTTGTAACAGGCGTGGCTCATCGCCTTCAACCTCCAGCCAGCAATGCCCCTGTGTAATCACATGGAACATCATACAGTCCTTAAATGGAGGCATATCAATGCCCCAGGGGGCTGTTAATTCGGAGCGACAGTACAACGAACCCGTGAGTCGCAGCAGATGTAGCGTTTCACCGAGTGGATCGCTGAAATCGGGAATAGGTCTTTTACCAGTAGTCATGAACTGGATATTGCCATGGTTATTTACATAAAGTCCAGATGGTTTGGACGCCTGGTAAAGTTTTATAGATGAATCGTGATTGTTGGTCCGACTTGCTTGAGAGATATTAACGTTCATGGCAGGAGCTACTCCAGCCGTATCTAACAATCAACTCATTTGGGAGACTAACACATGAAAACAACACCTATACTCATCATCGGTAAAAATGGCAAAACTGGGGCCAGGGTCAATCAGCGATTACAAAATCTCGGCTATGCAACAAGAGCAGTTTCTCGCTCCACCTCGCCCTCCTTTGACTGGAATAATCCGCAAAACTGGTCATCTGTACTGGATGGGGTAAAAAGCGCCTATGTCACCTATCAACCCGACCTGGCGGTACCTCATGCTGAAGCGGCAATTCATGAGTTCGTCAGTGTCGCGATCAAAAGTGGACTACAACACATCGTACTACTTTCAGGGCGCGGAGAAGAAGGTGCCGAACGGGCAGAAATGATCCTGCAAAGCAGTGGTATCAACTGGAACATCGTCCGTTGTAGCTGGTTTGCACAAAACTTCAGTGAAAGCTTCATGCTGCAGGGCATAGTTGACGGTGAGCTGGTACTTCCGGCAAATGATACCGTAGAA
>JBNLGQ010000029.1:0-194383 GCA_050306135.1 Gammaproteobacteria bacterium | reverse complement strand
ACTTACTTAAGCTGAAAACTGTCTTCGCGAGCGTTAGCGCGGCGATCTCTAAACAGTGCTGAGACCATCTGCCGAAAGGGATTGCCACGTCGCAAGCTCCTCGCAATGACGTCGTGTTAGCCTTAAGTAAGTGCCATTCGGGTCAGTATCGAATCGCACTTAACTTAAGGGCACGATGTCATCGCGAGCGTCAGCGCGGCGATCTCTAAACAGTGCTGAAACCATTTGCCAAAAGGGATTGTCGCGTCGCAAGCTCGGCTCTGGCTTCCTGCTTCGCCCTACCACCTACGTCCATGTAGGCGTCCTCGCAATGACAGTTTTCTGCTTAAGTAAGTGCCATTCGATACTGACCCTATATTTTTATGAATTTACCCGGAGTGGTTCCATAAAATCGTTTGAAATACATATTCATATGGCTTTGATCAGCAAAACCACAATCAACGGCCGCATCAGTTAGCGGAACTCCTGATCGAATAAGTTCCTTAGCCTTATGGATACGAGTCTGAACCTGATAGGCATGCGGCGGCATACCGACATGTTTTCGAAAAAGCCTGACCAGATACTGAGGGTTTAACTCAACCAGATCGCTCAACTCATTGAGTGATACATTTTTCTGAAAGTTATCATTCAGGTATTGTTTTATGGTGTCGATTTTGTGCGGAGATCTCTTCGTATCAAACAATGATGAAGTACTTTTACCATGTCTCAATATCAAAGCGGACATAGTGGTGACAAACCATGATTGTCGCTCAAGCCTGTTGTCAGACTGATCAAGTATATTAAAAAACTGGCGTAACATATAAGCCAGCTCAGGATCATGAACAACAGGCTCAGTGAAATAAGGTATGCCTCGACTGATCCCTTCCATTTCACAGCCCACTTCCCCTAATTGCTCAGGCATGGGATAGATTGCTTTATAAGACCAGCCATTTTCAGTTATTGAGTGACCATCGTGCACTTCGTCAGCATTCACCAGAATGATACTGTCACGCGAAGCAATATGGTTGGCTCCGCTACGATAAAAACCCTGAGCACCTTGTTCTATTACGCCCACACAGGCCCCCTGATGAACATGGCGAGAAAAGTTCTGATGATGAAAACTTGCTTTCAGATACTCTAAACCGCCTATATCACTGGCATGGGTATAATGTGCGCGTTCAAGACTCATATATCAGGATTATTAAAACTCATCTGGAAAATAGTTATTGATTGTAATAAGAACATAGCAGCTTGTTTAGAAAGAAAATGACATTCTTTTGCCTGATATAAGCAAACCCTGTTGTTAAATATCTCATGACTCAGTTTTATAAGGATAATAAACCACCTGGATGTTCATCTCTGTGGTCTCTGTGTCCTCTGTGGTGCAATTGTTTTTTTAAGCCTGCCCATATCCGCCACCACCAGGTGTTTTAATCACGAACACATCACCCGGCATCATTTCCACCTGCCCTCGGGCTGGCAGCTGTGTTTCGCGGCCATCACTGTGTGTTACATAATTGATACCCAATGCTCCCGGTTCGCCTCCATCAACGCCGTAGGGCGCAACCTTGCGATGTCCGGCGAGTATATTTGCCGTCATCTGTTCAAGAAAACGTAGGCGTCGTTCAACGCCATCTCCACCCCTGTGCCTTCCCTTACCACCAGAGCCTTTGCGTATTTCAAACGATTCCAGTCGCACTGGAAAACGCCACTCCAGAACCTCAGGATCGGTCAGACGCGAGTTGGTCATATGGGTATGTACGGCATCAGTTCCGTGCTGTGTGGCTGTAGCACCTGAACCGCCGCATAAGGTTTCATAGTACTGATATTTTGCATTGCCCCAGGTGAAGTTGTTCATGGTTCCCTGCGAAGCGGCTGCAACACCAAGCGCGCCCAGCAGGGTATCGACAATTACCTGTGAGGTTTCTACATTGCCCGCAACCACTGCTGCCGGGTAACGCGGATTGATCATTGAGCCTTCAGGAATAATGATATCCAGTGGTTTCAGGCAGCCTTCATTGAGGGGAATCATGTCATCCACCAGACAGCGGAAAACATACAGCACAGCTGCTTTACATACCGAGGCTGGGGCATTGTAATTACCGGGATGCTGTTCGCTGGTCCCAGTGAAATCGATTACCGCGCGACGCGCCTCTTTATCCAGTGTGATTTTAACGCAAACCTGATTACCATCATCCATCGCATAACAGAATTCACCATCACTGAGCACATCAAGCACTCTGCGTACGGACTCTTCGGCATTCTCCTGCACATGCCGCATATAGGCATGCACCACCTGCAGTCCAAAATGATTCACCATGCGCTGTAGTTCCTGCATGCCCTTTTCACAGGCGGCAAGCTGGGCCTGAAAATCTGCAATATTCGCATCAGGATTGCGCGAAGGGTAGTCTCCGGAGTTGAGTAGATCACGCATTTCCTGTTCCAGAAATCGTCCCTGATCTACCAGCTTCACATTGTCGATCAGAATACCTTCCTGCTCTACCGAACTTGAATCAGGGGGCATAGAGCCCGGTGTGATACCGCCAATATCCGCATGATGTCCACGGGCGGCGACATAAAAAATGACCTGATCACCTGACTCATCGAATACTGGCTTGATAATGGTCACATCGGGCAGATGAGTCCCCCCGTTGTAAGGTGCATTCAGCGCATAGGCATCGCCCTTTTTCATTGTATCCAGACGCTCTCGAATTACCGTTTTGATGCTCTCACTCATCGAGCCCAGGTGAACAGGCATATGCGGTGCATTGGCGATGAGTTCTCCCGCCTGATCAAACACGGCACAGGAGAAATCGAGACGTTCTTTTATATTGACTGAAGCGGCAGTGTTTTCCAGCACCATACCCATCTGTTCGGCGATAGACATGAACAGGTTGTTGAAAATCTCCAGCATCACCGGGTCAACCTGAGTACCTATAGCTACCCGTTTAGGCAGCGCCTGATAGCGTTCAAGCAGGATGTCATTGTTCTCAGTCAGTGTAGCCTGCCAGCCTGGCTCAACCACGATAGTGCCCGTTTTTTCGATAATGATAGCGGGGCCTTTAATTGCGCTGGCAACCGGCAGTGCATCCCGCTCATAGAATGGCGTAGTATGGGGTTCACCATTCATCACAGCCTGATGAATGGCGGTAAGCCTATCAGTCAATATTTGCTCTGCTCGGACTTCAACAGCAGGTGAGTCAGATTCCCCTATCACTTCCACCTGTAGCGCCTCTACAATCAGTGGCTTGTCGGCGGAGATAAAACCGAAACGCTGGCGATGTGCCTGCTCAAAGGTTTCGACAATCTCTGCCAGTTCACCATGTACAACAACCAGAGCCGTATCCGAACCTGAATAACGTAGATGCATCTTCCATTCACTACGTATACGAGAGGCGGGTACTCCCTGTGCCAGCATCCCCTGTTCAGCATCCTTTTGCAGTTCTATTAGCTGCTGTTGGAGTTCAGTCATCACCTTATCCTCAAGAATAGCTTCCACGGCTTTCTCTCGCATCAGGCGAAGATCTGCCAATCCCATACCAAACGCTGATAACACGCCTGAATATGGGTGCAGATAAACGCGCTTCATGCCCAGTGCATCCGCCACCAGACAGGCGTGCTGCCCGCCGGCTCCACCAAAACAGCACAGGGTATATTCAGAGATATCATAGCCACGCTGAACCGAAATTTTCTTGATGGCATTCGCCATATTCTCTACCGCAATGGCGAGAAAACCTTCGGCTACCTGCTGTGGCGTGCTGCGCTTTCCGGTAGCCACGAATATTTCCTCGGCCAGCTCACTAAACTTTTTCTCAACTATTTCTGCATCCAGCGGCTGATCAGCATTTGGACCAAATACTGGGGGAAAATGATCTGGCTGAAGCTTGCCCAGCATCACATTACAATCGGTGACGGTCAATGGCCCGCCATTACGATAGCTGGCTGGCCCGGGGTTGGCACCCGCCGAGTCTGGCCCTACGCGATAGCGGGCACCATCAAACTGCAGAATAGAACCACCACCTGCGGCCACCGTATGGATTTGCATCATCGGTGCGCGAATTCTTACACCCGCGACTTCGGTCTCAAAAGCACGTTCATATTCACCAGCATAATGGCTGACATCGGTGGAAGTCCCACCCATGTCAAAACCGATCAGTCGATTGTATCCTGCAGCTTCGGCAGTTCGTACCATACCTACTACACCACCAGCCGGGCCGGAAAGAATGGCATCCTTGCCCTGAAAGCAGTGCGCATCTGTCAGCCCGCCATTAGACTGCATAAACATCAGCCGCCCTCCTGATGTCTGCATGCCTGATAATTCATCGGCAACTTGATTGATATAACGCCGCAGGATAGGCGACAGATAGGCATCCACCACAGTGGTGTCACCCCGACTCACCAGTTTCATCAATGGACTGACCTGTGAGCTTACTGAGATCTGGCTAAAACCAATCTCACTGGCTATCTCAGCCACCTTAAGCTCATGCTCTGGATAGCGATAGCCATGCATAAACAGAATCGCCAGGGCTCGTAATCCGCTGTCATAAGCCTGTTGTAAACCAGTCCGCGCCTGTGCATCATCCAGTGCCTTCACGACCTCGCCCTGCGCAGCGATGCGCTCATCAACCTCTAGCACCTGCGTATAAAGCATCTCGGGCAATTCTATATCCAACGCAAATAGATCGGGTCGGGTTTGATAGCCAATACGCAGGGCATCCGCAAAGCCTCGGGTAGTGACCAGCAGGGTTGGTTCACCCTGGCGCTCCAGAAGAGCATTGGTGGCTACGGTCGTACCCATCTTGACTGCTTCTATTTGCTCAGCGGGTAGAGCCTCACCAGCCTTTACACCCAATAGATCCCTTATTCCCTGAATGGCCGCATCCTGATACTGCTGAGGGTTTTCCGACAATAGTTTATGAGTCAGCAGTACCCCATCGGGACGCCGGGCAACCAGATCAGTAAAAGTACCGCCACGGTCGACCCAGAATTGCCAGCCAGTTTTCTGTGCTGTTTGTACAGGTTTTATTGATTTAGTCATTGCTATTCGACAGGGTTGAACCTGGAAAAATCAGTTGAAAGATATGCATCGGCTCCATACAGAACCGTATTAATGTTGATCATTGTCAAACCTTGCGGCAGGCAGGTCAACGATCTGATTTGAATAAACTTCTGGACAGGTATTTTGTGGCGGGGCTACTGCTAGCTGTATCGCTATTTACATCACTTCGAAACTGGACACACCGTGTTTGGAAACCAGAGTGGCTTTATCTGCTCTATCCAGCAACGCAAATTCATTCTTGTCACTTTTTCTAAGTTCAGTCAAACCGATAGATAAGGAATAACTCACCCTTTTATCTCCGATCATTACAGGATCCTGTTTCACTGCTTCTATGATCGGTGCAATAAATTGAACTGTATTATTTATGGTATATCCCGGCAGAATGTATAAAAACTCATCAGCAGAAACCCTCCCGAACACCTGAGGAAACTGTGTATACACCCTTAACAGGGTAGCGACCTGTTTTATTAGCGCATCTCCATACAGATATCCATACTGCTCGTTTACCTTTTTGGTCCCCTTGATATCAACCATCACCAGAGAGATTGTTGAATTGTTTGCCCGAGCCAGCACATAGTGACGATGAAGCTCATCCAACAGGGCTCTGCGATTGGGTAACTGTGTCATGCTATCCGTTAATGCCAGTGTTTCAAGCTTTTGTTCAAGTTTCTTCTGATAGGTTACATCATGCCCTATACCCTCAACCCCTATCGGCTCGTCTTTTTCGTTTTTTATTAAATGAACATTGGACACAATCCATACTGGAGACCCATCCTTATGACGCATGACCGTGTCCAGCTGTGCCACATTGCCATTCTGCTTCATAATTTCCTGTACAGATCGTTCCCTGTCTTCCGGGGTCCAGTAATAATTAGATAACTTAGTACCGATAACCTCCTCTCGGGTATACCCCATTAACTCCTTAACGTTTTCTGAAATAAGTGTGATAGCACCATCCATATTGGTTCGAAAAATGGTGTTACTGAAACTTTCGAGAATCGTGCTCAATTGAAGATGTGTATCTGCAGGCGCCTGTTCAGTTAGCTGATTCGTATTTTGATTCGCTATAACTCCAACAATCAACTTTGTACCCAGAATCTCCTTTTGTTGAAACTCTACCTGCAAAGTCTGGGAGTGATCGGTTGAGAGGTGAACAGAAAGGAGCTGCAGGCTGAGTATTTTTTTCTCTTCTGTGTGCAACCCGCGAATGGCATCACTTAAAGAAGTTTTATCGTGTAAACAGAAAAAGTCATCGCAGGGGCGACCAAACAGGTCTTCGTTATCGACAGCTAACAAATCAGTTAATGTCGAACCTGCATATTTCAGGCTGTCACCATCTGTTACCAGGCAGTTATCCTTCAACAATATCGATATTGATTTCCAGAAATCCAGATTATCCGTTTTTAATTCCACGAGCTATCTCAAGTTGAGCGTTTTATTACGGGGAATGGGTTCAAAATGCCTTCCATTTGACTCAATAAATATACCCACCATTATGCAATTTATAGCCGTAACGAATTAGGGTCTGTTAAGAATGGCTCTTACTTAACGGAAAATTGTCATCGCGAGCGTTAGCGCGGCGATCTCTAAACCGTGCTGAAACCAACTGCCAAAAGAGATTGCCACGTCGCAAGCTCCTCGCAATGACGTCGTGTTAGCCTTAAGTAAGTGCCATTCGGGTCTGTTAATACGTATTAACAGACCCTGGCCTGTAATCGAAACACAATTATCTGCAAACACCGCACAATTAATGGTCAATATGGCAATTATTGAGCGAACCAAAGGGTAAACGGTATTTATTTCAGCTGAAAGGCTATATTTTCTATGCGATCTGCTGAGTTTTTCATCTCATTCCACAGCTCATTATAGGTTTTCCCTACCACTGGATGCTCTTCTTCGCCCATAATATCGCTTAAAGGCTTGAGTACAAAGGCATTTTTTAGAATCTCATGGCGCGGAATCTGCACTCCCTTATCATCGATTACCTGGTGGTCATAAGTCAGCAGATCAAGATCAATGCTACGAGGCGTAAATTTGGGTAAGGAGCGGTCTCGCCCCATGCTATCTTCTATCTGTTTAAGCGCTCTAACGATATCCTTAGCTTCGTCGTATGCGGAAAACAGTACTACCAGATTGAGAAAATCATCGCCTTCAAATCCAACCGACGCTGTTTGATACACGGGAGAAATGACTAATTCCCCGTAAAGCTGCTCAAGCAAGGCTATTGCTCTTCGAATATTCTGTTCACTATCTATATTGCTACCTAAGCTAACACTCACTCTAGCCATGACTATTGCCTTTGTCCACGTTCGATTCTTACGCCCACCGACCTGGAGCCACTTACAGCTCCTGGCTTATTGAGTGTGAGCCTTACCCAGGGCACATCAAATTCCTGCATGATAATACTGCATATCTTCTCGGCCAGGGTTTCCACCAACTCATATTCACTGTCACTAACATATGAGATCAGGCGTTTGGCCACGGCTTTGTAATTAAGTGTATCGTCAATATTATCAGTGCTGGCAGCCTTTCTGATATCGCTAGCCATTTCAAGATCAAGGCTAATCATCTGTCGAATCTTGCGCTCCCAGTCATATATCCCAATTACGGTTTCAATCTGCAGGTCTTTTATAAATACGATATCCATCAGCATCTTCTAGTTTTCAGTTACCCTTATTATTGCTTGATTTCATTCATCATTAAATGAATATTACAAAGAAAACTAACACAGGCTACCCAAAGCAATTTCTGTTACCCAATGAATCTAAAAAGCGGCTTGAATCCTCCCTTTTGATCTGGTAGAGTGCGCGGCCTTACGCAATTGACCAATCATTCGGAGTAGACCATGTCCCGGGTATGTCAAGTTACAGGCAAGAAACCTGTTACTGGAAACAATGTATCACATGCACACAATAAGACGCGCCGCCGCTTCTTACCAAATTTGCATACCCATAAGTTCTGGGTAGAAGCTGAAAATCGCTGGGTAAAACTGCGTCTTTCTACAAAAGGCATGCGAATTATCGATAAAAACGGTATCGAAGCAGTACTTGCGGATATGCGCAAGCGCGGCGAAAAGGTATAGGTGACTTATGAGAGATAAAATCAAACTGGTTTCAACTGCTGGTACTGGTCATTACTACACTACCGACAAGAACAAGAAAAACACTCCTGACAAGATGGTCATGAAAAAATATGACCCAGTTGTGCGCAAGCACGTGGAGTACAAGGAAGCCAAGATTAAATAATCTGCTTTCTCTGCAAAGAAAAAACCGGCTCTAAGCCGGTTTTTTTATGCCAACAGGATTCTGCAAACATCATGAACGATACAATAGATAGCTATGATTGCGTGAGTTTCACCACGGAGGCACAGAGTACGCAGAGGTTTGTGATGTAAACCACGAAAGGCACGAAGATTAAAAAAGATTTTCTTCTCTGTGTTCTCTGTGTGCTCCGTGGTTAAAAAGCCTTTCCAGCCCCCAACTACCCACCGCAGCGCCAGCAAGCCACCAATCAACAACCCATCCCCCACCAAAAAAATCTTCGTGTTCTTCGTGACCTTCGTGGTTAACTCATTCAAACGCGCTTGAAGCCAGAAGTTATCGGATATCGGCGTTCTTTACCAAAAGCACGCTGAGTGACTCTCACTCCCGGTGGTGACTGGCGACGCTTGTACTCATTCATATCCACCAGCCAGGCAACTCTCTTCACCATATCTGCGTCATAGCCCTGTGCGATGATCTCATCCACCGATAAATCCTGCTCAATGTACTTCTGTAATATCGGATCAAGGATTTCATAAGGCGGTAAGGAATCTTCATCTTTCTGATCCGGGGCCAGTTCAGCTGAAGGCGGTCTATCTATCACCCTTTGAGGAATCGCGGGACTCAAACTGTTTCTATACTCCGCTAAAGCAAATACCCTTAATTTGGATACATCCTTCAGGGGTGCAAAACCACCCGCCATATCTCCATACAGGGTGGCATAGCCCACCGACATCTCACTTTTATTGCCTGTGGTTAACAGCATGGCGCCTTTCTTATTGGATACAGCCATCAAAATCACACCACGACTACGCGCCTGCAGATTTTCTTCGGTGACATCATTCTGCAGGCCACTAAACTCACTCTCCAGCACATCCATAAATGCCTGAACCGGTTTAGCAATAGCTATCTCAGAATAGGTCACACCCAGCATACGAGCCTGTTCAGCCGCATCTGACACACTCATATCAGAGGTATAGTGGTAGGGCATCATAATCGCCTGTACTGCATCAGTGCCCAGTGCATCGACTGCAATAGCCAGTACCATTGCTGAATCGATCCCTCCTGACAGGCCAAGTACCACTTTTTTAAAGCCATTTTTAACTACGTAATCTCTGGTTGCCAGCACCAGTGCCTGATAAAGCTGTGCCAACTCTGCCTGCTCGGGACAGGATTCTGTAATAGCTTTGATGCCTAACGCCTGGTTAAATTCAATCGCCATTAAAGACTCTGTAAACCCTTCACCTTCAACAATAAGCTGGTTGTTGGCATCGATAACAAAACTATGACCATCAAAAACCAGCTCATCCTGACCACCTACCATATTCACATAACACACTGGCACTGCATTTTCCGTCACACGCTGGTTTACCTGTTGAACACGTTCAGCTGTTTTGCTCGCATGAAAAGGGGAAGCATTCAGGTTAACAATGATTTCCGCCCCGGCCTGAACTGACAATCTTGCCGGTTCAGAAAACCAGATATCCTCACACACAGTGATACCCAGCTTGATACCTTTGATATCAACCACACAAGGTTGATCACCGGCTGTAAAATAACGCTGCTCGTCAAAAACACCGTAGTTAGGCAGTTTATGCTTATGGTAAAAGACGGCGGGCTGACCCGGCTGTAAAAACAGTGCACTATTGTATAAACGTCCATCTATCTGATGAATGGTTCCTATCACTAGACTCACATCGCTTAAAGCCTGCTGCAATTGCTGAACAGCCTCTTCCGCCTGATATATAAACTGCGGACGTAACAGAAGATCTTCAGGGGGATAACCGGTTAAAGCCAACTCAGGAAATAACACTACATCTGCGTTATGCTGCTCACATGCCTGTTTTGCCATTGACAGGACTTTCTGCAAATTGCCCTGGATATCCCCGACCTTGGGATTCATTTGCGCTAGTGCGATACGGATAGAAGACGACTGTGACATGGGCTATGAAAAAAACGAGCAGTATACCTTTATTTGATTCGATATAAAGGATGGTTTAATGGCCTGGCGGCGATAGCAAAGTTCCCCTTTTATCTATTTATTCATCTATTTGCTTATTTTTTATCGTAGTTTTCATTCAGTATTTTATCCCCTAATATAAATCAAATTTGAAAACAGACGAGTCCACTTTAGTATGAAAATTTACGGCGATATTCAGTCGGGTAACTGTTACAAGATAAAGCTGGCAGCATCTTTGTTAGCTATCGATCATCAATGGATAGTGGTCGATATTTTAAAGGGTGAATCAAAAACCGAAGAATTTCTGCTTAAAAACCCTAGTGGTCAGATCCCCTTGCTTGAGCTTGACGATGGCCGCCTTCTTGCAGAATCTAATGCCATCCTTAACTATCTAGCCGAAGGTAGCGAGCTGCTACCTGCTGACCCATTCTTACGTGCCAAAGTATTACAGTGGCAGTTCTTTGAGCAGTATAGCCATGAACCCTATATCGCAGTCGCCCGTTTCATTGCCAGGTATCTGGGGCTCCCCGAAGATAGACGCGCAGAATACGAATCGCTACAGGCAGGCGGACACAAAGCACTTAAAGTGATGCAACAACAGTTACAGAAGTCTCCCTTTCTGGTTGGTGATCAGCTCAGCATTGCGGACATTTCTCTGTATGGCTACACCCATGTGGCAGATGAAGGAGGTTTTGATCTGGCGGCATACCCGGAAATTAATGACTGGATAGCCCGCATACAAAACCATCCCCGTTACACGGGCATGCAATAGGCGTCAAAATACGCCTTCAATTAATGAGGTCGGATGCATGATAAAAATCATGGTCAGCTCCTGTCTGATGGGGCAGAAAGTGAGATACAACGGTAGTGATCTTGCGATCTGCTCACAGCTATTCAGGGATATTCAGGCCCGAGTTGAGATAATTCCTTTTTGTCCCGAAGTTTCGGGCGGGCTAGCAACACCAAGGGCTCCTGCTGAGATTATCAGGGGTAATGGTGATGAGGTATTAGCTGGCAACTCCCGGGTAATCAATAGCGATGACATTGATGTCACAGAAGACTTTATACGCGGTGCAGAGTTAGCACTTCAATGTTGTAAACAGCACGACATTCGTATTGCCCTGTTAACCGAATCCAGTCCCTCCTGCGGCAGCAATAGCATCCATAATGGAGAATTTAAAGGCATAAAAATACCCGGTAAGGGGGTTACCGCTGCTTTACTTGAGAGGCATGGCATCAAGGTTTTCAATCAGAATCAACTTGAAGAATTGACCAGGGAAATCCTCAGAAACTGCTGACACAAGTTAACAGTTTCCGAGGGGGACCCTGATCGGAACGCACTATATTGCACACAAAATGCTTTCATGCACAGAAGGTGTTAAACAGTATGCAGCATTATGTGTACTTAACCACTCGTCTGGAAATTTGACCTTTAATGAATAAATTAATTAAATGATAACGGTAACCGCTATACCTTTGGGAATTTATTCCCTGAGAAAAAATTAAGCTAAGTATTATGGCTACTAAAAAACCTGCCCACTTCGTCATTTTGAAATCAATCGCTCTGATTACTGCAATCTTGCTATTGCAGCCCAGACAGGTACTAGCCCTCACTGAAATCGACGACTCCGTGCTTACATGGGCTGGTTGCGGCATCACTCAAAAGTCTTTTATGAAAGAACTTGCTCAGGGTTTTGAAAACGAGACCGGGATTAAAATTCACATAGAAGGTGGCGGTGCAACTAGAGGTATAAGAGATACCGCTAAGGGATTAGTCATGATGGGCGGTACCTGTAGAATGACCCTGCCCCTGTCTGATAGTATTGAAAGCTATGTAACACTTCATCCAGTAGCCTGGGATGCATTAGCTGTTATTCTGCACAAAGATAATCCAGTAAGTAATATTACTTCAGAAGAGATTAGTAAGGTTTATAGTGGAGAAATCACCAACTGGAAGCAGCTTGGCGGTTTAGATAAACCCATCCATCTTTATATTCGAAAGGGTAAAATTTCCGGTGTGGGGTATGCCATTCGACAGTATATTTTTAAGGCTGGCGATTTTGACTTTGTGACCAGGAAAGAATATATCAAGAAATCATCCGGTCCCATCGAAAAAGCGGTTGAAGTAGACCCTGATGCCATCGCCATTACAGGAGTCAGTAGTGCCAGAAAACGTGATGTGAAAATCATCGGTATCGATAATTATGTGCCTACCTATGAAAATGTTAAGTCGGGTAATTATGTTTTTTATCGCCCTCTTTATCTGGTTACCGGTGCAAAATCAAATAACAAGGTTAAAGAATTCGTAAAATTCGCATCCTCAAAAAAAGGCAAGCAAATCATTCGAGATAATGGAACCGTTCCCTACTCAGACGCCTGGTATCTGATGCGCAAGCCCCTGATATATGGAGAGGGGGTAAAATAACTATTTTTTTGAAGCCTGAACCTGTAGCCCCAGGTATTAGTATTTTCCATTTATTTAGAATATCACACGCCCCCTCCCAAGCATCCATCGCCTAAAGTCGGGGGTACAGATCCCCTATCTGAGAACTCTAAATAGAGTTGAACATGCAATTTCTATTTATTACCTACCTCACCCTGATCAGTTAACCGATCTCTGAAAATACGCTAGCCCCCTCTACATCATTACGTGTTTTTCGTATCAGTAATACAGTTATTCCCCTGTGACATATTGTCGCGCGACAATTTGCCTCTTTCAGAATTATTCTTCCAATTTACTATTCGCCCATCATTTAATAATCATTACAAACTATAGGGCTGTACCAAATGAAAGATCCATTCTGTATCAATCGGAAATCAGGGCATTACCTCACCTCTGCATATTTTCTTTTTTTGTCTTCACTCATTCCTTTGCCCAGTTATGCTGAAACCGCTGGAGGAGATGTACTTGATGAAGTAACCATTACCGCAACAAGATCCGAGCGTGAAAGCAAGTCGGTGCCTTCGGCTATTTCCAGTATGGGTGAAGAAAAACTCGACCAGCTGAAGATGAACTCCATCAGTGATGCATTACAGGATATTCCCGGTGTTGTTACCTACTCAAAAAATGGTTTAAGTAGTGCCAAGCTGATTATTCGTGGTGCAGGACTGAAAGCAAGATATGGCATACGAGAAATTATGGTACTACGCGATGGCATCCCTCTTACAGAGCCCGATAGCTTTACCCGCCTGGACACTATCGATGGTCAGGACATTGAACGTTTAGAAGTCACCCGTGGTCCCGGCAATATGTATGCTTCGGGCTCTGCAGGCGGCACCATTCATATCATCACAAAATCTGTTTTCGATCAGGATAAAGGCCGCATAAAGATTGGTATCAACGATGATGATGGTAGTGACCTGCACTTAAGAACGGGGGGAGACATCAACGAAAACCAGGCTATGTCAGTCACCTTTAGTCATCGTGAATTAAAGAACAGCTGGCGCAAACGTAATGAACAGTCCAGTGATCACCTGAGCATTAAACATGGTCTTGAGTTTGGTGAAGATAATGTGCTGGAAACCGAGCTCGGTTTTGCAAAAATTGATATGGAATTATCAGGCGGAATGGACGAAGCCATGTGGGAAGAATACAAGCGTACGGGTGAACAGAATGACGTAGATAGCATCTTCAAACATACCGGTCGCTATTCCGAGAATGTTTTCTTTAACACCAAGGCAGAAATCGAGATGGGTGATTATATGCTGGAACCCAAGCTGTATTACAGCCAGTATCACCATTACCACCCTGTTACCGGATTCATCAATGACAACTCCGGTAATCCACCCAACATGCTGGGCGCAGAGATTGCCGTTCAGAATGAACACCAGATAGGCGGACGAGATGCCAATACGGTTTTTGGTATTGCTTATCGGGTTAATACTACCAAGGATGCTGAAAAGTATACCTATGCCGATGTTCAAACCATCCCTTCAGGTCGTATCGTTTCTACACTTTCAGATGATAAAGGCGAGCTGGCACAAATAAGCAGCACCAAAGGAACACTGCTGGGTCTTTTCGCTTCAGAACACCTGAACCTGACTGACCGAGTCAGTATGGATTTAACAGCTCGCGTGGATGACGTCAAACTCACTATTGATGAAAATGAGATCATCGCCTACAACTACAGCACAGGTAATTATGATACCGGCGCTGGCGAGACCCATAACACCCACGACCTAACCCTTGGCTCAGCCAGTGTAGGTGTAAGTTATGAACTAACTAAAGAGATTAATACCTTTATTTCACTTGCCACAGCCGATCAAATACCTGCAGACAGCGAACTCAATAGCAACCCTGATCTAAACAAATCCAGCAATACAAATATCGAGATCGGTTTAAAGGGCCGCAGTGGAAGATGGTCTTTCGATACCTCCATTTATGACATTACTGGAAAGGATGAAGTTATTCAAATTCGTCAGCCTGATGGAGAAAGCCAATATGTTAATGCCGGTCAGACCAGTAAACAGGGACTGGAATTTTCAGGTCAGTATGCAGCTACTGCACAATTAACTTTTGGCGCCGGGTTAAACTTCACCAGCTATAAATATGATGACTTCCAGGAAGAAGTTAGAGTTGGACGTAATGTTTCCAATGTGGATCGTAGCGGAAACTATCTACCGTTAATACCCCGTCAACAAACCAATATGTTCGTTGAATATCAATTCACAGAAGGGTTTTCTTCACAGATTAAGCTACGCAAAGATGGTGAATACTATATGGATAATGCCAACAGTGAAAAATGGACGGACAATAAAATGATTGCTGATTTTAACCTGCGCTATGCCATGAAACAGCACAAGTTCGATTTAACCGTGAGCAATCTGACCGACGAACGCTATGCATTAGAAGTGAGCAAAGACACCTCAGGTGACAAATCCTACCAGGCCGGTGCACCACGATCCATCCTGTTCAATTACACCTATAGCTTTGGAGCTAAATCATGAAAAGACTGATTTATTTGGCTCCTGTCTGGGCTGTACTTGCATCACTGGCTATCCCGCTACAGGCGAGTGTCAACTGGACCTCAGCTCCGATACTTATCCCGGAGAGAATAAAGGGTGCTGATCGTCGTGCTCAGTCTGCTTTTCGCCCTCACAATATGAGCAATGTTTTGATGCAGGATTTTCCTGCATCAGAAGGCGAGTCTATTGCGAATGAATTAAATGCAACCGGTGATGGCAGCTTTAGCATGAAAATCGGCGGTAAAAACCAGGGTAATTACCACTGGTTAACTGCTGCTGATAGCGAAGGATTACACTTTGCAAGTACAGTTCATTATTTTTCTAGCCCCGGTCCGGCGCCAAGACAGATGCTAAAGCAAAGCAAACTGCCACTGGAAATCAAGCCCGTAAATCTACCGCGCGAACACCAACGATTTAGAGCCAATGAAAACTGGGATTTTATCGTGCTATCACAGGGAAAACCTCTGGCCGATGCTACCGTTATTCTAGAGACCAGTAACGACACAACCATCACTATGACCAGCGATGCTAATGGCATAGTCTCTGTCCGTTTTCCAGATGATTTTGCAGCCTTCGCAGAAAAGCATAAAGGCCATGACATGGGCCATGCAAGCCATGGTAGAAAATCCGCCCAATTTGCCCTCAGTGTTGAGCATGATAATAAAACGTCAGCCTTTAATTACAAATATGGCGAAGATGCTTTCACCAATAAATCCGTATTACCGGCCATTGGTCTGGCTTTTAGCGGTAGCCTGATAACCGGCATCTTTTTGTTCAAAAGGAGGTCAGCATGAGCTCATCCATAAGCGCACCTACTCTTGGCCGTGTACGATTTGTCGTACAAATTCTATCCTTTCTTTTTCTGGTATATGGCGGCCTTCTTGTAGGTCACTATTCTGCAGAAAAAATCTCAGGATCTCTGCCTGCTCTTTCCTGTGCCTACGATCAGTTAAATGGAGGTTATTGCGTACTGATACCTACCCAGCATCAATTGCACCATCGTGTTGGAGAAGCATTAGTACAGATACAGCAATTCAGTTACAAGGTCGTCATTCCTCTACTGTTCACCTTTCTGTCATTTTATGTATTTTTTGTTTTTCTGAATAAGATGTTCTGCGGCTGGATCTGCCCGCTGGGTACCTTTCAGGAAATGATGTACAAGATGTCACACTTCTTTGGGCTACAGAAAAACCACAGCCTTGCGCAAAATCAGCTGCGATATGTACGTCCAATAAAATGGTTAATGCTGGCCATACTGGTTTTTATCCTGCCCCTGGTCGCTGGACTTGGCGTAGCACCGCACGCTGCCGGTGATGCCTTTTGTCAGGTCTGTCCATCTCGTGTTCTTACCACATTAGCTAGTGGTAACTTTGAACAGTTAACCATTAACACCGCAGGTATCGCTGATATCATTTTTTCATCTATACGTGCATTGTTATTCGGCACGATTGTTGTGTTATCGATGACCATGCGTCAGCCATTTTGTAGAATCTGTCCCTTACTCGCATTCAATGCTCTGTTCCAGAAACTATCGCCCACACGACTGGTAAAGAAAGAACATGAGAAATGCGAAAAATGTGGCGTCTGTACAAAGGCCTGCCCGATGGATATTCAGGAAATCTGGAAACAATCAGGCAGCAAAGCCTTTCACGATGACTGCACTTTATGCGGACGCTGTGCTGAATTCTGTCCTGATGACGGTGTCATTCAAGTCAAGTTTGGCCCGATAGCATTATTTAGCTCTAACAGAGAGTACTACAAGAAACGTATCAAGCAGGAAAAGCCTGAAGGTATAAAGCCTACAAAAAAAGCTAAACCTCGCCCCGTTACCGTGGAGCCAGTCTGATGGACAATATCGTACTGCAACAGGTCGGACTATTTTCGGTGTGGATTCTCGGCATCACCGTAGGCTTTACCGCCTGCACAGCATCCTGCCTGCCCTTTATGGGCAGCTGGGTAATGAGCCGCAATCTGGGTATGAAAGGCAGCATGATTGATGCCGGATTATTTGCTGCTGGAAAAGTGACAGCCTATGCAACACTAGGTGCATTCGCAGGTATTACTGGTGAATTTCTGCTGCATTACCTGCGTAGCGGTATTGGCAATGTATTAATCGGAGTCAGCAGTGTAGTGGCAGGTATCTGGTTAATTTACAACATGGGTAAGCAGCACCGTGGTTGCGCGATCAGTAAGCGACACAATATGCATCCTTTCATGATGGGTTTTTCTCTTAGCTTTATTCCCTGTGCGCCACTTGCCGCCCTGTTAGCTGCCTGTGCTGCAGCCGGAAGCTTCACCCTGGGAATGTCCTACGGATTTGTATTTGGCCTTGGTGCAGCGATTACCCCGCTTTTTATTATCCTGCCTTTACTCGGCAAGTTGGGGCAGGAACTACGTAGTCGCAGCCCCTGGCTGAAACAGGGATTGGTCTGGTTCGGTAGCAGTGTACTGGTTGCTATCGGTAGTTATCGCATTGCTATGGCATTTTAATTATGGAATTTTTAAAGCAATATCTGGATTTTATGGTTTTCGGCATTCTCGGTCTGATGAGTTTTCTGATGATCTGGTTCGTCATTGAACGCTTTATCTTTTACGCCCGCTTCAAGGTGGATGCTTACACCCATCCTGAGCAACTTCAGGTTTCCCTGACCCATAGACTCACCGCTATTTCAACCATTGGTTCCAACGCACCCTATATCGGCTTATTGGGAACGGTATTTGGCATATTGATTACTTTCTGGGATATAGGCAAGGGCGGAGGAAACATAGACCCCTCTGCCATCATGCTTGGACTGGCTCTGGCACTTAAAGCGACTGCAGCGGGGCTTGTAGTCGCCATTCCCTCCATACTGTTCTACAACACGCTGTTGCGTAAGGTTGATGTACTGACTTCACAATGGAAACAGGCACAGGATCAATGAAACGCTTTGATCAGATCAATGTTATTCCATTTATCGACATCATGCTGGTATTGCTGGCTATCGTATTGATGACAGCAACCTTCATCGCTCAGGGCAAGATCGATATCAACATACCCGAAGCCAGTAGCAGTCAACCGCTAAAAGCTGAACAGACACGAGAAATTGCGATTGATGATCAAAATCAGTTTTATTACGACGAAGAGAAAATCACCCAGCAGGAATTAGGCGACCGGCTTAAGGATTTATCGAACGATACGCCTATCGTATTGCGCGTAGATAAAAAGGTAGCTTTTGAATACTTTATCCAGGTGATTGATTTACTCAAAGGCAATCAACTCGAAAAGCTATCGATTATTACCAAACAGCAATAACAATGCCCAGAAATTTCCATTTCGAGTTGATAGCCATCTTTTTTTCTGCACTCATACATGCAGCGGTCGCTATCCCCTATTTTTCAGGAAAATTCACTTCTGCCAGCAATAAACAAACAACTACCCCATTAAAACTGGCGATGTTCAAAACAGTTCCCGAACCAGTTAAGACCATTATTCCTGAGCCACCAAAACCGGTAACTCCTCCTCCCAAACCGGTCAAGCCGAAACCCGTAGTAAAAAAGAAAACCAAACCCATCGTAAAGCCTAAACCCAGGCCGATGAGAAAGCCTGTAGTAGAGAAAAAAATAGAACCACCGAAACCAGAGGTCGAGCCGCAACCAGAGATTGTGCAGGCAGCACCGCCTCCACAGCCGGTAGCTGCATTGGAAGCAGAACCCGAGAAGATGATGCATGATCCCGGACTAATTACCAGGCTGGAAGATGAGTATCGACTAACCCTGAGCAAGTTAATCGATGCCAGCAAGGATTACCCTCGGCGCGCACAACGCCGTAATATAGAAGGCAGGGCAATTGTAAGTTTTCTTGTATTGAGTGATGGCACCGTCAAACAGATTCGCGTTATCGATTCCACAGGGCATAAGATTCTGGATAAAGCCGTCATCAAGGCGATACAGGCCGTTTCAGGGAAACTCCCCTTTCCTGAAAAAATAAATCGTCTGCAGTGGCAGTTTGAAATCCCTTTATCCTTCAACTTGAGTTAGGGGCTGTTAAGATAAATCAGGCGTCACTGGAGCGCTGTTAACATCTATCTTGCTGTTCTCATTTTTCATATAAGTTAAACTCTGTTTGGGCTGGAAACTTTTGGAATCAGCCTCTTCCAGATACAAGCTGTAGGCTTCAGGTATATCTTCACTCAACAAACTTCCCGAGCCAATATATGGAAAAATTTGATCATATCGCTGAATACAGTTCTGGCTGGTACGTCGAAATATGTGGGTTCTATTCAGCTCGCTGCTGTGACGTAGGCCTGCCGAAGAAATAATATCAGCCGTAGCGTGCACGGTCTTTTTATGAAACTGTGCCACTCGTTGACTTTTATCACTCACTACCAGTCCACGAAATAATTTAGGGTTTTGTGTAGCCACCCCCGTTGGGCATTCATTGCTGTTACAGGTTAATGAATGCACGCAGCCCAAAGCCAGCATCATGCCTCTGGCGCTGTTACAGATATCAGCACCCAGCGCCAGCGTTTTAACCAGATGAAAACCGGAAAGAATCTTACCTGAAGCTATAATGCGAATATGCTGACGTATACCAAAACCAGTGAGGCAATCATCAACAAACGCAACGGCTTCACGTAACGGCATACCGACAGAGTTGGTATACTCTAATGGGGCGGCACCCGTGCCACCTTCACCACCATCAACAGTTATAAAGTCAGGGTAAATATTTGTTTCCAGCATGGCTTTACAGATAGCGACAAACTCACTCTGACGCCCGATACAAAGCTTGAAACCGACCGGCTTCCCATTCGATAGAGTGCGTAACTGATCGATAAATCTCAGCAGACCAAGGGGGGAATCAAAAGCACTGTGTACATGAGGAGAATTCACCTGAGTTCCGACCTCTACGCCACGTATGGCAGCAATCTCTGCGGTATTTTTATCCGCAGGTAGAATGCCACCATGCCCGGGCTTTGCACCCTGCGATAGTTTGATTTCTATCATGCGCACCACATCCAGATTGGCCTTCTGGCTGAATTCCTGTGCTGAAAAATTCCCCTGTTTATCACGACAACCAAAATAGCCCGTGCCTATTTGCCACACCAGATCTCCGCCGTGTTTGAGGTGATGAGGGCTGATACCACCTTCGCCGGTATTATGCGAAAACCCGCCCAGTTGAGCCCCCTGATTCAATGCCAGTATGGCATTTTGACTGAGAGCACCAAAGCTCATGGCTGAAATATTCAATATACTGGAGGAGTATGGCTGGCGACAGTCTGGACCACCAATAGTGACACGCATATCGGCATCAAAACTATTCACATCGATGGCTGACAGGGAATGCCCCATCCATTCATAACCCGTACGATAGGTATCAACTCGGGTACCAAAAGGCACTGTTTCCCGAGCACCCTTTGCACGCTGATAAATAATATTGCGAAACATCCTGTTGATCGGAGTCCCATTGGTATCTGACTCAAGTAAATATTGTCTGATATATGGACGCAGTCCCTCCATCAGCCATCGGCCACGTCCAAACAGGGGGAAGTTACGTCTGATGGCATGATCACTCTGAAACATGTCATAAAACCCAATAATAATCATCGGGAGACAGATAACCAGTGCCCATAGAACAGGAGGCCATATCAGCTGCACACTGCCGATAAAGACTAATATGAACACTGAAACCAGAAGGAACGTCGAGGGCATAAAGCTGAGTCTCTAAGTATAAAAAAATAGTATGGTTTAAACTGCAGAACTTTGTGTAAGATGCTGACTCTGCGCAGAAGTTTTACCGCCCACCCAGAAAAAACCACATCCAGCGATAAGCACAGCCAAAGAAATCCATAGTAACTTGGTATATTTATGCGCATCACCCAGCAGCATAGTATAGCCAGATGACTCAAGAAAATATAACACCGCAGCACTCACCGCCAGTGTAAAGCTGGCTGCATAACTCCATACAGGAATATCATTTCGTCCACCCCATAGTGAGAAAAAGATAACCGGAGCCAGATACATAGAAGCAGTACCGCTTACTGCAACAGCACTAAACAGGTCTTTATTGCCGACAAATACCAGAAATAAACCCAGCAGCATAAATAATGCCATCACAAGGCGCCCATTACTCACCTTGTAACCCAGCAGTTGCATATCTATAACTATTAATTTTGCTGAACTGGAAAGTGTACTATCAAGTGTAGACATCGCTGATATAACCAATGTCGTGCTGAATAAAAGCATAGTTACACTTCCTGTTAATCGACTTAAAGCGGCATTCATCGACTCACCATCCATTGCATTTGCTCCCGCAAAAATCCCCAATAAGCCAAAACCCAGAATACAACTAATGCTAATCCATGCGGCATGATAAAAGCTGCGTCGGGTCGTATTACGATCGACCAGCAGACCTCTATCCATCATTACCGGGTCATGCATCGGATAACTCCAGACCTGTAACAATGCCACCAATAATAAAACAGGGCCAGGGTCACTGATTTTAAATACCTTAAATCCCAGTATATCCCACGAAAAGCTATCACCAGCCATGACAATCACCAGTAACGCCAGTAACACGATGATAAAAATGATCATTTGCATGACGTCGGTACGCAGCGAGGCATGTAGCCCTCCCGTCATAGAATAGATCAGTGTAATAGCTGCAAAACCGATGATACTCAGTGTATATAGATTGCTACCAGCCGCACCAAAAAGAATACCTATCACCAGCAGATTGGCAAACACCTCGCTGACCAGCCTTAACCCGATCACAAAGTTATAACAGCCAGTGCCGATACTGCCGAAACGATCAAACAGAAAGCTCTGGATATTTTTATAACCGTGACGGAAGCGGAGGCTGTCTATAATCGATGCCCCGGTAATAAAGGACAGATAATAAGCTGCATAAGCCAGGGTGCCCCAAACCCCATAATAGAAACCCAGAATCGCGGCATTCATTAATGAACGGGCAAATATCCAGGTCGTTACCTGAGAAAATACCAGCGTGAGCAGACCGGGGGAAACGCCAGTTGATGTATATCCATGAAAAAAGGACTTTTCAGATTTAACACGAGGTGCCAGGATTATTGAAAAGAGTGCGATTGTAACGGTAATGATAACGAGTTCAGTAATCATGTTCTATAGGACTCCATACAGGCTTAAATAATTCATAAAAATAATTGTTTTTTTACAGGGCATTTCTGATCATCACAGTTGTCATTAAAACTTATAGCTGGCTACAATCTCACCATAGCTAAACCCTCGATCAGACAGACCGGTTTTAAACTCGCTGGTTTGGTAGCGCAAAAGATAACTGAGTCGCAGGCCTGATTTAAACTCACTTCCCACACCTATCCAGGCTTCAAGTACCACAGGCTCCAGATCACTGGATGAGTAGGTCACCTTGCTATCCCGAAATTGACCTTGTAACAACGCGTTAAAAATACGTAGTTTGATATTCGCACCGACTACCCCATAAAACTCATCTTTAAAATTTGATGTCGGCAGAGTGACGTTCGATTTTTCACCGTAGTTACTATTATGCACATTAAAACTCCACCATGGAGTATGTATTCTTCCGAAGCGAAAACTAGCACCGGCGACGGCTTCGGTCAGGTAACCGATACTAACCCCTAAGGATGTAGTCGCCTGTAGATTATTATTTTTTAAATCGGGATATTTCTGCCAGGTTAATGAATATTTAAAGGTAGCCTCACCGCCTTCTGATATTTGATTATCCCAGCCTTCAGCCTTACTTGAGCCAATCATTTCATGGATAGAGTTTTGAGTTTCGGCTGTTAAATGAAGACCCAGAAAACCCAGGGTCAGCGTACTAATCAAGGCGCTGCGAGTTTCTGCGCTAACTGTTTGTTGCGCATTGGATAAATAAACTAGACCAGCATAGGGTCGGTCATTGGTAATTGGCTGCCGACTATCTAGATCGATGGGTGTAAATGCGGCCAGGCCCGCTTCACAGGAGTGCCAGATTCGATCGCCATTACGAGCAACAGATGAAACTCCTGTTAAATCATTTACCCATCTTAAAGCCTTATCAATAGAAAAAGGATGATTAGCAGCCTTTGCCCCAGAATAGGTTAACGCGAAACCACCGGTGTAATTTTCATCTCTGTTACTACCCGTGAATAAATCATTATCAATATAGATAGAAACAGTAACAGGCTCCTTTATTTCGTCGCTAGCCTCAACCAGAGACGATTGAATCATAAAGAACATGATTACTATCACCTGCATATAATAAAAAGGTTTCATAGTAATTATTATCTCTATTTTCTCGCCGTTTGAGATGATTTAGCAGCTTTTGAATTGAGCCCCCAGTCATAGTCAAGAAATTCAATAATCTGTTTATTATCTTTTAAGCGCTTAATATGCGCTGCTGTTAACTTAAGCTCATCAGCATATCGCAGCAAAAAATCATTTAATGAGTTGCAGCCCATCCACTCCTTCTCAAAGTCAGAGCGATACCATTTAAAAATAGATGACAGCTGTAACACATCACTTTGAATGCGATTGTGATTCTGATTAGACAGGAAAAGTCGCGTCTGCTGTTCAAACTGAGTATCTAGAAAATCCCCCCAATAAGCTTCCGCTCGTAATGCCGGACAACTGATACTGGCACAATTAATCGCAAAATGTATGCGTGGATCTTGATATCGTCCAGATCCACGAATAAACCTGTGTTCGATATCATTCAGTGAGTATTTTTCTCCGAACAGAGGAATAAAGTCTCTACTCCAGGGGGAAACTATAAAATTGCCTAGATCTTTAATGGAATTTAGTTCAGGGTAGTTGCTTAGAACCAGTTCTATCGTCCAAGCATTATAAGCATTGATCAAAAAAGCCAGCTGGGAGGAGGAATCCATTTCCTCGAATTCCTGTTGAAGTAGTGTTGATATAGACTTTAGATACTGTTTCAGCTGGGCATGATCAGACAACATGCCTCGATAATCCACGACCGTGGAAAGGCCCTTTTTTTCCACATGTTGCTTTAACAGTTTATCCCATATCGAATGATCAAAATTATCCGCAGCTACTGACTGTATAGTCAGCGCCGCTAATAACACAATAACCTTGACAGGCAGCTTTTGCTGCCAGTTTTTAGAGCGCACCGCCACAGCTACTACCCTGACCCGCAGTACAACCAAAGCAGTGATCCGCAACACGAATGGTTTTCCCTTCCAGCTTCGTATTCAGTAAATCTTTTAATTCAGGCTTTTTTGAACCATCAAGATTCATACCCAGTTGTTGATTAAAATCACAGTCATACAGATACCCCTGCCAATCTACGCTTAGCATAGAGCGGCACATAACCTGCTCCAGGTTTTGTTCGGAGAAATTCGCTTTTAATAATGCTATGTAATCGTCAAGGCCATTTTTAGAGAGTAAGGTGGAACCAAATCGTTTAACAGGCATATTGGCAAGTACAAACAGTTCATTAAATTCAATTGCAAAATGGTCCTTTAGTTCGCGCTTATAGTCGCATTCCAGCTGCTGTTGATCAGGCGGTAGCTGAGCACCCTGAGGGTTGTACACCAGATTGAGCTTTAAACCGCTTCCCGGTTTGCCATAACCGAGAGCGTTGAGCTTCTGTAGACCCGCGATACTCTTATCAAAAACACCTTTGCCACGCTGCTGATCTACGTTTTCCAATGTGTAACAGGGCAAAGAAGCAACAATTTCAACGCCTTCGTCAGCAAGGAATTCAGCTAACCCCTCCTGTCCGGGTTCGAACAGGATCGTCAGGTTACAGCGATCAATCACATGAACACCTGCATTTGTGACCGAGCTAACCAGTTCACGAAATCCATCATGCATCTCAGGAGCCCCTCCAGTTAGATCAAGCGTTGCTATATTATGTTTAAGCAACACAGGCAAAATCTGCTGTAATGTGTGTTGATCCATCATTTCTGTTCTATGAGGCCCGGCATTCACGTGACAATGTAGGCAGGTCTGATTACAGCGGTATCCAAGGTTAACCTGCAGTGTTTCCAGACTGCGTCTGGTAATCAGCGGAAACTCTGTTGTTTCCAGATAGGGTAAGGTATCAAGCATGTTCAAATTCCAGATAAAAAAGACAGGCACCCTTATGGATGCAGCTTAAATCCATAGTCGTAGCGACTACTGAAATTCTTACACCTGACGTAAAATTATTTTTTAATCCTTTTCCTGTTTTTCAGAAGGAAAGGTTGCTTCTTCACCCTGTGTATAGCTTTGAGAAAAACTGCGCAATAAATTTATCTGTTTTGAAAAGTTAGTGCAGCCAGAGCACATCATCACGTGAATTTTCAGCGCTGCACGGTCGGTAAGTGATAAATCATGCTCCTGGGCTTCAGACAATAACCGGGTGGCTTTTTTACAATTCATCATGACTTTTCTCCATCTTTGAACCAGTTATTCTCCAGGCATTCTCTTAAGCGTAATCTGGAGCGATACAACATGACATGCAGGTTACTGGTAGATATTTTCAGGGTTTCGCATATCTCAGCCGTGTCCAACTGAATAAATTCCCTCATCATAAACAGCCGAGCCTGGCTTTCTGGCAAATGCTCAAGACAGGCTTCGAATACCAGCCAGAAGTGACCGTTTTGTACAGACTCCATCGGTTCAGACCAGGTTACAGGCTTCTCATCTGCCTGCCAGAAACCTCTGGCATTAAAAAGCTTATCCAGACTGTCATCACCTTCAACATCTGTAGACAGCTGACTCACTTCTGATCGGCGTGTTTTCTGTCTTAAAACATCAGCAATCTTATTTTTCAATATAGCAAACACCCATGTCTTTAGAGCAGATCGGCGATGAAAAGAATCTGCATTCTTTAACGCAGCAATCAGAGCTTCCTGAACAGCATCTTCAGCCAGATGTGGATCAGATAACTGAAGCATTGCAAATTTGAGCATTTTTTTACGTAACTCTGCTATGAAAGCCTCGTCGGTAAGTTTTACTCCCCCTTCATCAATTTTCTTTCTTTCAGGAGTTAGTCGGTCATCACTCATTAAATACGCTCTGATCCATGTTTTATCTTCATGAAACTATAGTGATGTCTGGGATTTTTAGCCAGAGTCTTTATTTCATCACCCAGATAACAGCATTACTATTCCTATAAACCTATATACGAAATATTGATTTCTAAATTAGTCGTTACAGAAAAGGAAAACTTACAGATTTATTCGAAACATCAAAGATAGCTGATACAGCTTAGAGCTGGTTGACTGCTGTTAACAGGCCCTAATAAGTAATAGAATTTTCCACCAGTGTATCATTCAGTTTACGAATAGTTCTGGCCATATCTCGGGCCAGATTCAAGCTCATGATACCAAAGTCAAAGGGGTATTCCTTATGCAAAGCTCTGAACAATAAGGAAGAGATTTTTAACACCACACTATCTTCACTGGCTTCGGCGAACCCTGTGTGATCATGTAGCGCAATCATTGCGACAAAACCTAACTCCTCACCAAATCCTGCCGTCCGTGTGTGTACACATTCACCTCTATACTGTTTATGAAAGTCGATGGAGCCTTTGCAGACAATATAGAAATTCTCGCCTTTATCTCCATATTCAAAAATCCTGTCTCCGGTCTCGACCCGGTATATCTCCCCCTGATTTAACAGATAATTTATCGACTCACCTGATAACGCGCCAAAGATAGAGCCGTTTTTTAGCATATCCGCATTAACTTCAGACTTTATTTGTTCAAACGGCACAGCAGATAAGGGCATCGTTCTACTTCTCAGTAATAAAATAACTATCTATCAATTACACAAAACATCAAAAAGCATGGCCAGGGTGACACTTAAGCACCTACCAGATAACGATTAATTCTTTTTTCTATCAATCTAAAAACGCGTGTCAGCACAAAGGTCAATACAAAATAGATAATGGCTGCGTACACAAAAATCTCCAGCGCATAGGTGCGTGAAAAAATCGATCTCGTTTCACCCATCAAATCCCACACCGAGATAGTACTGACCAGCGCGCTTCCCTTGAGTAATAAAATCACTTCATTGCCATAGGCAGGCCAGGCGATGCGTATGGCTCGAGGCAATACAATACGTTTATTCAATAGCCAGCTGCTCATACCTAATGAGCGCGCGGCTTCTACCTCTCCTCTAGGAACGGCCCTGATTCCACCGCGCAGAATTTCTGCGGTATAAGCGGAGGTATTCAAGCTTAAGCCGATCAAACCACACCACTCAGCATCGCCCAGAACAGGCCAGAGAAAACTGCTGCGCACCCACTCAAACTGTCCTAAGCCGTAGTACAGTATAAATAACTGAATCAATAAAGGAGTACCGCGAAAAAAGTAGATATAACTATAAGCGGGAATCCAGTAGCGACGCTGTTTTGAGGTACGCGCCATCGCCAGCGCAAAAGCCAATACCAGTCCAATAATCGAAGACAGGATAACCAGTTTTAACGAGATGAGCGTGCCATCCCAAAAACGGTCTCCATATTTACTGATCAGATCAAAACTCATTTCAGCACACCCCGGTTGGCGCGCACTTCAAAGCGATGGCGAATGACATCCGAAACCATGGTAAACAATAAATAGATGACGGCCGCAGTAATATAAAAAGTAAAAGGTTGCTTGGTAGTTTCCGCTGCCACCTTGGACCAGCGTAGTAACTCGTCCAGAGCAATTATAGAAATTAGAGAAGTATCTTTCAGTAGCACCATCCATAGATTACCCAGGCCCGGTAAGGCGTAGCGCCACATCTGCGGCATGCGAATACGGTGAAACACCTGCCAGGGTGACATACCACAGGCTATCGCTGCCTCAATCTGTCCTTTGGGGACTGCCAGAAAAGCACCGCGAAAAACCTCACTGGAAAAAGCGCCGAATACAATCCCCAGCGCAAATACACCTGCGACAAAGGCATTAACCTCTATATATTCATCATAATTAAACCATGCAGCCATGGTTTGTATCAGGAAGGATGCACCAAAGAATACCACCAGCACGACCAGCATTTCTGGTATGCCTCGTACGACTTCGGTGTATAAATGTGCTAGAGCCCTGGCGATTCGATATTTGGATAATTTACCGCTAGCAACCAGCAAACCAAGCAGGATGCCAATCACTAATGAGACTACAGCCAGTTGTAATGTTAGCCATGCACCGGCGAGAATTTCATCGCCAAAACCACTATCGCCAAAACTGAGGTATTCAAACATAAACTACAAAGGCCGGAGCTTTTTACCCCGGCCTTTTATGTTTAATAGATACTGAAAGGAAAGTATTTGCTGTTGATTTTGCTATACATGCCATTTTTCAACAGCGCCTGTAAGGCTTTGTTAAATTTTCCGGCCAGTGCTTTATCGCCTTTACGCACAGCAATACCTATCTTGTCGTTGATATCAATACTCTCTCCCAGGAAATCAAAACCACTGTTTTCAGCTTTGCTTAACCAGTCATAACCAGGGTAGGCATCAACCAGTACCGCATCCAGACGACCTGATTTCAAATCAAGAAACGCAGCTTCCTGAGTATCATAAACCTTTATATTAGAGGTTTTACGATAATTATCTTCCAGATTCTGCCCACTGATAGTGGCTCGCTGAGCGCCCAGAGTTTTGCCATTCAAGCCCAGTTTAGTAGCGGTCAGGCCACTGTTCTTTTTGGCTATAAAACGCAGGTAATTCGAATAATAGGGATCTGTGAAAGATACCTTTTGCTTACGCTCAGCAGTGATGGACATACTGGCAATAATCGCATCGTATTTTTTTGCCAGCAGGCCGGGAATAATACCGTCCCAATCCTGTGCGACGATCTCACAATCTGCCTTCATTTCGGCACATAAGGCTTTGGCGATATCCACATCAAAGCCAGCTAGTTGACCACTGGTATCCTTCATATTAAATGGAGGATAGGCGCCTTCTGTTGCAATACGGATTTTCTCAGCCTGTGCAGAACCGACTGTTAACATACCCAATAGTAAGGTCGCCAGGGTAACTTTAAATTTCATTGATATTCTCCTGTTAGTTGATTATTTGAACGATCACAAGCCACTGGATAGAAATTGCTTAAATCGTTCTGAGGTTGGGTTATTGAAAACCTGGTCAGGGACGCCCTGCTCTTCGATTTTTCCATTATGCAGAAAAATCACATTATCCGATACCTCACGCGCAAACCCCATTTCGTGAGTCACCACAATCATGGTTCGGCCTTCCTCGGCCAGTTGTCGCATCACCAATAGCACTTCATTGACCAACTCAGGGTCTAGCGCAGATGTTGGTTCATCAAACAGCATAGCCTCAGGCTCCATTGCCAGGGCCCTGGCAATTGCAACCCTTTGCTGCTGGCCACCGGAAAGCTCGGCTGGATAGGCATCGGCTTTTTGAGAAATACCGACTTTTTCGAGTAAGACTCGGGCTTCATCGATGGCCTGTTTCTTGTCTTTTTTCAATACGTGAACAGGGGCTTCAATGATATTTTCGAGAATCGTCATATGAGCCCATAGATTAAAGCTTTGAAAAACCATCGATAATCGTGCACGGATACGGGCTATCTGGCGCATATCAGCCGGCACAACCTCACCCCGTTTATTGGTAATCAGATTGAGGCTTTCGCCATCGATAGAGATTTTACCGGAAGTGGGGATTTCTAGCAGGTTGATACAACGTAGCAAGGTGCTTTTGCCAGAGCCACTACTACCCAGAATAGAGACTACATCCCCATTATGGGCATTTAGAGAAACCCCTTTTAATACTTCAATCTCGCCAAATGATTTATGCAGATCGGTAATTGAAATAGCAGCTGAATTCAAGGATCGTTACGTTTTTAATTTTTTTTAGGACCTGTTAACACTTGTTGATTGTCTCTGTTGTGGCAATCAACAAGTGTTAACAGGCCATAGTTTGAACTGCGCGGTTGCACAGTGCAACTTTTTTAATCAAATTGTCATATAAATGCCCTAAAATAATGCATCCAGACTATAATGAACCTCCTCAATAATCACCACTCTAAGATCAATCTTAGTAATTAAAAACAACAAAATACAAGCGGTAATTACTCTATGTCTCACTCAGCAAGATTATTTTTTCTGGTCGGTCCTTCAGGCGTCGGTAAAGATACGTTGCTCAACCACCTGAAGCAGCATCAATATTCTGACAACCAGCCGCTGGTCGCTCATCGCTATATCACGAGACCTGTACGCGAAGGTGATGAAAACCATATTTCACTCAGTGAGTTTGACTTTAATCAGCGCAAGGAAGCAGGGCTATTTCTGTTCGACTGGGAATCTCATGGCTTTCAGTATGCGATAGGCAAAGAAGCCCGAAAATGGGTCAAACAGGGGCAGAATGTGATTGTGAATGGATCACGCAGATACCTTCCCAAAGCCCTAAATATCTATGCCAAAACGACTCCTATCTGGATAACCGTATCAGAGGACATTCTGCGCGAAAGACTAACTCAGCGTGGTCGAGAAACAGCAGAAGAAATCGAATTACGCATCCAGCGTAACCGTGAACTGGAATCCATGAAGATGGATAACTGTATCTACATCAACAATGATCAATCGGTAGAAGATACTGTCGGGCAGATTATTGCATTGATAGAGATGAATGATATTTAACAAGCCGTTCAAAAGGCTGTTGGTGAGGTAAAATTAATAGCCATTACCATTTAAGGAACCTCCTTATTAATTCAGAGATTCCTGCGGCACAGTGATGTGCCGCCAAAATCGATGGCTACAAGCCATTGTTTTTGTGAGAAAAAAAGAAAATCATAATTCCGTTTTTCTTGCTCTAATCATTCATGGATAAATTATTCTGAGCTTCCTTAATAATAAAAACCGTAAAAAGATTCTGCAGATGGCAGCAGTAAGCTTCCTGCTGTGGTTGCAAAATCATTAACATTAACCGCTTTGACACCAATGTTAGAAAGTGAAAACAGATAGTTATCACTGCCACTGCTCATAAAAATACTTCGTGTTGGCTGGGCTAACCAGCCATAGTAATTAGGGTTGCAATAATTTTCAGTAATCTGGCAGCTGGTTTGCTTTACCAAATCATTATGATCTACCTTCCCTACCAGGCTTAAGCCCTGCTGTAAATCTATATCCAGTGCAAGCATACCCATATAATAATCACCACTGCTGCCACCATAGCTTGCAAAGGGTACAACCAGCATTTGCAAAGGCTCATAATAGGTAAAGGCATGGTGATCCCAGTCAGCCTGACTCCAGCTATATCCTTTTTTCATTTGCGGGAAATAACTGTCGATCAGCAACGGTGCTGACAGATCAGTCACATCAAACAGCTTAATTGCAACTTGATTCTCCTCTTTACCGATCGTCAGTAAATGCGTATCACCAACTGGATGCATATAGGTACTGAAGCCGGGGATTTTCAACTCTCCGGCAATAAAGGGGTGTAGAGGATCAGACAGGTCAAAAGTAAATAAGGGGTCAATCTGACGAAAAGTCACGACGTAGCCTCTATCACCCACAAACCGTGCTGAATATATGCGTTCGTTGTCTGCAAAATTTTCTACTGATGAGACAATATCCATACCCTGTTGTGCATTATCTTCCAGCACATACAGATGATTGGTGCTTCTAATGTCGCTACGATCATCCAGATTCCATAGATTCTGTGTTGTCGCTATACGCAGGTAATTCTGGTAATAGCTCAGGTTAAATGAATTCTGTGGATATCCTTTTACCAAACCCGTAGATACATATGATGGCTTTTGATCACCGATAGAAAAATGGTGTATGGCAGATTGCTGTTGTTGATTTCTATCAAACCACCAGTGACTACCCGGCTGTACAATAAACAGGTCCTGCTGACTGACATAGCTTACCCATCCACTGCCCAGTGCTGCCACCTGCTGCAGATTATCTCCATTGATATCGATACTGGTAAGCGTCAACAAATGGTTCTGAGTTAAATCAACATCCGGCCTGTACACATCTGAACAATCCAGTGCCTGAGTTTGGGTGTTTATTTGCGGGCCAGATATCGTGACTTTAGGCAGTAGACCATCCACCGAATCAAACTCCAGACCATCCTCAACCAGTTGCCTGAGCTGCTGTCGAATACTGTCCATCAGAGTTTCATCGTCTGCCAGATACGCATCACGGTATTGCGTCTGCAATGCCGGTATCTGATCATTAGCAGGCATATTATATCCAGCCAGATAATAGCCCTGTATCAGATGCAGCCGGTCGCCTATCAGACGACTACTGACCAGATTTCCATCAAGGCGAATGCGTCGGGCAATTACTGGCTTAGTGGGATCAGTTATATCGATAAGCAGCAAATCGGTTTGAGGGATAGATCTAATATAAGGCGCAATCGCCTGATCAGCTGCTAGCGTAATAACAGGGTCTGCGCGTAATACCTTTGGAGAAACCAGCAGCGCCACTGTATTTTGATCTTCTGCCAGATAAAGCCCGGAAGTCCACCCACCCAGATCCAGAGTAGACAGGATATTCATCGATTGTGGAGGAAAGGCATCCGCAATTACCAGCTTATCGTGCTGGGCTATATATAGATTCCCCTGAGAGTCGGTTTTGACG
Organism: Gammaproteobacteria bacterium; assembly: GCA_050306135.1. Classification (GTDB taxonomy): domain Bacteria; phylum Pseudomonadota; class Gammaproteobacteria; genus JACNJF01. The sequence goes on along the minus strand of JBNLGQ010000029.1, from coordinate 161,640 downwards.
ATATCTGCCTCATCGACACCTGCTTCCTGAGTATTGGTCTGACTGATATTATCTGGAGTGATATCACTTTCTGCGCTAACGGCATTGGTAGCATCAGCCTCAGCTGGAGCACTCAATACAATGTCATCTACAGCAAGCTGATAACGGTAAGCAGACAACAGGTTCTCTACCCAGTTGTCGACAAACTGCTGTTTGAGGTCATCGCAGCCAGTAACTGCTCGTAGTGCAACCTGAGACTGAGACTGTGCTACTTGCTGGATGGGTTTAGTGGTTTCTGAATCCTGATTGCAGGCAGCCAGTGCTAACACCATCAATAGTGTAATTAGAATCGACAGTCGGCTTTGCATGTGTAATCTCCCTGATACGTTCACAAAAACCCTAATCCTGTTCCAAAATTAATAGGCTTGCAACCCAGAATCAGAGCTTAGGAAATATTTTGCAATCGTCTATTGAGGATATCTATCAGCAAAGGATGCTCGGATATAAGCGGTGAAATCCAGACCTTAAAATCAGGGTAGCGCTGCATAACGCGTGCACAGATTTCATTCACATCACCTTCTTTCCCCGCATGTCGCCCCGGTAATAAAAACATCATACTGACAATCGCCCTGCTCTCACCTCGTTGAGCCATTTCTATTAAACTGTCTTCCAGTAAGTCACCATTAAAATCGTATTCCTTTCCTGGCCGCCTTTCCATTACTGCCTGAGATAGGGAAATATCATCATCAAGTAATTTAACCAGCTGATTTGCAATAGACCTTCTTACATCAGTCACCGAAGGTACAGGCGATCCATGATCGACTAACACCACCTGTTTAATGTCAGCAGACTGCTGTCTTTGATATTGCTGAATATTGTCATACAGAATCTGCACCAACGCCTCATCCCCCTCCGGCATGGGGTATAGAACCTCTGCCAGCCGGAGTGTAAAATCACCATACTGCTGTTGCAGTTTATTAACCTGTTCAGGAATAAAGGAAGTTAAGGCGCGGCTCTTACCGAAAAAAAGCGGCAGGATGATAAAGTCGCGCTCACCCTGCTGTATCTTATGTGATAAATATCCCGGCAGCGTTTGCGCTGTCTGCTTATTCAAAAAACTGGCATCAATGTTATCTGAGTGTTGTAGCGATACCGCATCCACAGACTGTAGTGTCATTGCACTTAGCTGTTGTGCTATGTTACGCAACACCAGAGTGGCTGCAGGCTGTTTGGAGCCATTATCGCAAAGTAAAACCTGGGTCATGTTATTCTGCGTATTTGTTACTGAACGCCTAATAATCTAACATACTGTAACAATCTAAAACCCCACTAAGGTGATCTTTTAATGTATCGATACTTTATTTTGATCATGTTAACCCTGTCGCCAGTAATTGCACTGGGGGCGAATCATTGCGTCATCCTTCAGTATCATCATTTCAGTGATTCAACCCCGCCTGTTACCAGCATAAAAGAAACACAGTTTGTCGATCAGCTGAACTATCTGGCTGAAAATGGTTTCGCTGTTATGGCATTGCGTGATGTAGTTCTATCGTTGAACCACCAACTGGAATTGCCGGATAAATGCGTCAGCCTGACTGTTGATGATGCCTACCTTTCTGTTTACCAGACCGCTTACCCCTTAGTGAAAAAACATCGCTGGCCATTAACAGTATTCGTTAGTAGCGACCAGATATCTGATAAATCGACATTATATATGAGCTGGGAGCAGTTACGTGAAATGGCGCAAAATGGCGTTAGTATTGAAAACCATGGGAAAAGTCATACCCACATGGTTCGACGTAAGCCCGATGAATCAGAACAGCAATGGTTACAACGCATTCGCCTGGATATCACAAAATCACAACAGCAAATTACCAGGCATACAGGTATTGCATCACAACTGTTTGCCTGGCCGTATGGTGAATACAATAATAAACTGGCTAAATTGATTACTGACCTGGGCCTGACAGGCTTTGGTCAGCAGTCAGGCCCCGCCTGGGCCGATGCCAATTTCTCAGCATTACCTCGCTTTCCCATGGCTGACAAGTATGCCAATCTGGATGGGTTTATTACCAAGGTCAACACACTCCCCCTGCCCGTGGTTCGAGCCCTGCCATCGGAACCCGTATTAACACCCGGTAACAACAGACCAACGCTAACCCTCACCCTGGCTCCCAAACACTATTCTAAAAGCAGTTTACGCTGTTATGTCAGTGGTAGTGATAAGGTGGCCATGAACTGGTCGAACGAGGTAGAAGATACCGTCGAGGTTACTCCGCTGTTTGACCTGAAACCTGGAAGACATCGAACAAATTGCACCATGCCCTCCACTGAAAAAGGTCGTTTTCACTGGTACAGTCATAACTGGATCATGCCTAATGCGGATGGTAGCTGGTATCATGAACCTTAAATATCAACAGCAAAGCAGAGTAAGTCTATGCCAACAAGCAGTAAAGCTATTAAACTCACCCTACAACTGGTCTGCTATATCAGCCTGATATCTGCCTCAAAGTTGCAGGCTCAAAGCTGGAGACCCGACTGGAACTACTCTTATTACCAACCTTATTCCTACCAAAACCGGATGATACCGCAGTACAACCCTTATTCCGGCTATACTCAACCTTACCCAGCTCCAGCTAACTATTATTATCAATACCCGCATCAGAAAGCTGCACCCAAAAACGCTGATAAACCGGGGAAAACTGCACCTGATGCTAAGAATCGCAAAAGCCAGTTCGTAAAGCAGCTGGTACCCATTATCCAGAAAGAGAACAAACGTCTGGTTACAGTACGTTATCGAATTATAAATACCTTTATCCTGCTCAATCGCGGCTATCAACTCAAACCTCAGGATGAGCAGTGGCTTAAAACACTGGCGGAAAAGTACAAGGTCAAGGGAGACATTATGACAGACATCAACAGCAGGATAGAGTTACTGGATAAGGTTGATATCATACCCGTGTCTCTTGCACTGGCGCAGGCAGCGAATGAATCAGCCTGGGGGCAGTCACGCTTTAGTCGTGAGGCAAATAATCTATTCGGTATCTGGACCTTCGATAAGAACAAGGGCCTGAAACCCAAAGACAGGGATGAGGAGAAAAAACACTTCGTTCGCAAATTCGAGCACATCGATGAATCTATCCAGTACTATATGCTAACCCTGAACAGCCATGCGGCCTACCGCAAGATGCGTAGTATTCGCCAGCAGTTACGTAATAATGAACAACCTATCACTGGGGAAGCGATGGCAAAAGGCCTGGAAAAGTATTCCGAGAAAGGCACAGAATATGTCGAATTAATTCAAAAACTGATCCATCAAAACGACTGGGAGCAACTGGATCGAAATGTGTAACCTGATCTATTCCTTATTAAATGACGTCATATAGATACAGAAAAAATAACAGCAAACTATTTGTTACTACCAGCACCGCTAATAAAACACGCCAAACCGCTGATGCGTGATTTGAGGAATAATGATCATTCCTGATAATGCTATCTGTTCCTAATCTGCTGTGTAAAGAGATGTTCATATTAACTTCCTCCGACGGACAGGCTAACTTGACCATTAAATTTTGAACTTAATATGCTAACAAACACAAATTTTCACTGTATGCCGTTCAATCACCCCCTGTTTTGCCCTATTATTGCCCAGCCTTTGCTACAAAAGCATGACAGACGCACAATAACTGAGCTAAAAATATTGATTTGAAAACCGTTTAACGCTAATCAAGGAAAAATCATGACATACGAATTTGCCCCTATGCCCGATCAACAGGGTTACTTTGGAGAATATGGTGGTCAGGTAATACCACCTGAATTAAAACAGATCATGGATGACATCAATGATGCCTACGACCAGGTCAGCCAGACCGAGGCCTTTATCCAGGAACTGTCCTCACTGAATGTTGATTATGTCGGACGTCCAAGCCCGATTTACTACGCCAGACGACTGTCCGAAAAACTGGGTGGTGCACGTATTTTTCTGAAAAGAGAAGATTTGAATCACACTGGCGCACATAAAATCAATCACTGTCTGGGTGAAGCATTACTTGCCAAGCATATGGGCAAGACCAAGGTACTGGCTGAAACCGGCGCAGGGCAGCATGGTGTTGCACTTGCCACAGCCTGCGCGCTGGTTGGCATCGACTGTGAAATTCACATGGGCCAGATCGATATCGAAAAAGAACACCCGAATGTCACCAAGATGAAGATTCTGGGTTGTAAACTGGTCCCTGTTACTCGCGGCACAAAAACCCTGAAAGACGCCGTAGACAGCGCATTTGAAGAATACCTGAAAGACCCGGTCAATTTTTTCTATGCCATTGGCTCAGTAGTTGGTCCACATCCTTTTCCCAAGATGGTTCGTGACTTTCAAAGTATTGTTGGACATGAAGCTCGTGCTCAGTTCTTAGACAAGCAAGGCAAACTTCCCGACATCGTCACTGCCTGTGTGGGCGGCGGCTCTAATGCCATTGGTTTATTCACTGCTTTTCTGGAAGATGAAGGCGTCAGGATGGTTGGCGTAGAACCAGCAGGCAAAGGGCTGGATACTCCCGATCATGCAGCCACCCTAACACTGGGTAAGAAAGGCACTATCCACGGTTTTGAGTGTTACAACCTGCAGGATGATGAAGGTAACCCACTACCAGTGTATTCCATTGCTTCTGGGCTGGATTATCCAGGTGTTGGCCCTCAGCATTGCTATCTTAAAGATATCAAGCGCGTTGAATATGTCTCAGCAGATGATAACGAATGCCTGGATGCCTTTATGACCTTATCACGTATGGAAGGCATCATCCCTGCACTGGAAAGTGCTCATGCCGTTGCTTACGCCATGCGTATTGCAGCTGACATGTCCAGTGACCAGAGCATCCTGATCAATCTATCAGGCCGTGGTGACAAGGATGCTGATTTTGTAGCTAACAAGCTTGGTCTATAACCCATAAAAAGCCGATAGATTCAATCCATCTATCGGCTTTTTTACTGCACTCTATTGATGTGCCTCATATTGCCACACTAAGCCAAGGGTATGCAGAGAGCATACCCGCAAGTATAATCTCTACATGACTGAATACCTGCTAATACTGATCAGTACGATCTTTGTAAATAATATCGTGCTGGTAAAATTTCTTGGCCTATGCCCTTTCATGGGTGTATCTCGCAAAGTGGAAACAGCCATAGGCATGAGCCTGGCAACCACCTTTGTACTCACACTATCTTCCATACTGAGTTATATGGTAGATAGCTGGATTCTGGCGCCTCTGGATCTGGAATTTCTACGAACCATTGCCTTTATTATCACCATTGCAGCAGTGGTTAACTTCACTGAAATGGTGGTGCACAAAACCAGTCCTTTACTACACAATGTACTCGGTATTTTTCTGCCCTTGATTACTACCAACTGTGCAGTGCTTGGTGTCGCTTTACTCAATATCCAGCAACAACATAGTTTTCTGGAATCAGCGGTATATGGATTTGGTGCTGCTGCTGGATTTTCTATGGTACTCATCTTGTTTGCCGCTATGCGCGAGCGTGTCAATGTTGCCGATGTGCCGGTGCCTTTTCAGGGTGCAGCCATTGGGCTCATCACTGCAGGTCTGATGTCTCTCGCTTTTATGGGCCTCAGCGGCTTAGTCAAAGTCTAATGTTAGTCCTTATTGCCGTATTCACTCTCAGTTTTATAGCCGGAAGCTTCGGCCTGATTCTTGGCTACGCGGCTATTCGTTTCAAGGTTGAAGGCAACCCTATTGTTGAACAAATCGATGCGATCCTGCCACAAACCCAGTGCGGCCAGTGTGGTTTTGCAGGCTGCCGCCCCTACGCAGAAGCTATCGCTAATGGAGAAGCTCCAATCAACCAATGCCCTCCCGGTGGTCAGAACACCATAGTTATGCTGGCAGACCTGCTGGATGTTGAGGTGTTAGAACTCAGCGCTGAACACGGTGAACACAAAGACGTCCCTACCGTAGCTCATATCGACGAACAAACCTGCATCGGTTGTACACTCTGCATCCAGGCCTGTCCTGTAGATGCCATACTGGGGTCGGCAAAACATATGCACACCATTATCGCCAATGAATGTACTGGCTGTGAACTCTGCCTGCCACCCTGCCCGGTCGACTGTATTGCCATGGTTCCGGTCAAGCGAACCCTGGCAGACTGGAAATGGTCCGCACCAGACACCGCAGGAGGGCAGCATGTCGGGTAATCCAGGGTCATTTAAGTTTCATGGCGGTCTACATCTTGAGGACCACAAAAAGGAATCACTGGGTGGTGAAATCCAAATTGCCAGCCTGCCGAATGAAATCATTGTGCGCGTCAGTCAACACATTGGGGAACCGAACAGCCCTCTGGTTAAGGTTGGCCAGTCCGTCAAAAAAGGACAGTTATTGGCTGAAACCATAGAGTTTGTCAGTGCTCCGGTCCATTCGCCAGCCTCAGGTGTCATCACCGCAATTGAAGATCGACCTATAGCACACCCTTCTGGTCAAACCGACCTGTGTATTGTTATTCAACCCTATGGCACCGACAGCCACATCAACAGTAGTAAATCAGTTAATTCTGACCTCAGTACGCAAGACATACTGGAGCGTATTCGACAATGCGGCATTGTGGGTCTGGGGGGGGCGGTCTTTCCTACCGCCGCCAAACTGGAAACCGCGATACAGCATCGGATAGAAACTCTGGTGATCAATGGCGCCGAATGCGAACCCTATATCACCTGTGATGATATCCTGATGCAACACGATGCCCCCAAAGTGATGCGTGGTATCCAGATTTTACAAAACCTGCTCAAGCCCCAGCAAACTTTGATTGGCATTGAAGACAACAAGCCCGCTGCTATTAAGGCCATGCGTAAAGCATTGAAAGAGCTTGAGCTGGCTGATACACAGGTTATATCTATTCCCACACTCTATCCTTCAGGGGGAGAAAGGCAGCTGATTAAGGTACTCACCGGACGCGAGGTATTAAGTGGTGAACTCTCCTTCAAGATTGGCTTTCTAACACAAAATGTGGGTACCTGTGCTGCCATTGCAGATGCCATTGATGAGAACCTGCGACTCACTTCGCGTATTGTCACAGTGACCGGGCCTGGCATCAAAAATCCTGGTAACTGGCATGTCGCAATAGGTACTCCAATCAGTCATCTGATAGAACTCGCTGGTGGCTATAAAGTGGATAAGCCCTTACTGATTATGGGTGGACCAATGATGGGGCTGCCCTTGCATAGCGACCAGATTCCGGTAGTAAAAGCCACCAACACCATTCTTGTGCTCGATAAACTCGACCAGCCCGAGGCGACTGAATGTGTACGCTGTGGTCAATGTGCTGAAGTGTGTCCGGTGAATTTACTTCCGCAGCAGCTTTACTGGCACAGCCGTTCAAGACAGTTTGAATTATCTGAGCAATATCATTTATTCGACTGTATTGAATGTGGATGTTGTTCAGCGGTATGTCCCAGCCATATCCCTCTGGTGCAATATTATCGATTCTCCAAGAGTGAAATCTGGGAGCAACGCAAGAAAACCTACCAGTCTGATCGTGCACGTAAACGCCATGAATTTCGCGAAGCTCGCATCCTCAAGCAAAAGATGCAGGATGAAGAGCGCCGACGTGAAAGGCGTGAAGCGCTTGATAAGAAGAAACAGACCGAACAACAGGCTAAGTCAGAAACCGCAAATACTGAAGCCACCTCTTCGCCTACTGCTGATGCGGTACAGGCTGCGCTGGAACGTGTTAAAGCACGCAAAAGCCAGCAGGCGGTAAAACCCAAAAATATCGAGAATCTTACGCCAGCTCAACAACGCCAGATTGATGAAGCCGAGGCTCGTCGAAACAGCAACAAACCGGAAAATCCATGAGCCTGATATCTTCTCCATTCATTTCCCCATCTGCTCGCATCAACCGCATGATGTTGAATGTGATCATTGCGCTGATTCCAGGCTCAGTGGCGTATATCTGGTATTTTGGCGTTGGACTTATTGTTAACCTGGTATTCGCTATCGGGTTTGCATTGTTATTTGAAACGATAATCCTGCTGCTACGTAAACGTCCGCTTAAACCTTACCTTTCAGATTACAGCGCAGTGGTCACCGCCTGGTTATTGGCCCTGTGTATCCCTATGCATAGCCCCTGGTGGTTAATAGCGGTAGGTATAGGGTTTGCCATGATAGCCGGCAAACACCTGTATGGGGGATTAGGCTTTAATCCTTTTAACCCGGCCATGGTGGGTTATGTAGTGCTATTGATTTCCTTCCCCAAGGACATGACCAACTGGTTTCTGCCGATACAGATTAGTGGTGATTCTCTCAATCTGGCACAGGCTTTTAGTTACACTCTGGGTCTGGTCGACATGCAACAATGGGATGCATTAACATCAGCTACTCCACTGGATCAGTTCAAGACTAATCTGGGCCTGAATATGATGGTTAGCGAAATCAAACAATCACCCGTATTCGGCGATTTTGCAGGCGTAGGCTGGGAATGGATAGCCAACTGGTGGTTTATCGGAGGTATCTATCTCCTATTCACCAAAACGATCCGCTGGCATATTCCGGTAGCAATGATTTTTGGTTTACTACTGATTGCTACCCTGTTTTATGTGGTCAATCCTGATAGTGTCGCCTCACCGGGCTTTCACCTGTTCTCAGGAGGGATCATGCTGGGGGCTTTCTTTATTGCCACTGATCCGGTAACAGCTTCAACCACTAAAAAAGGGCGTCTGATTTATGGCTTTATGATTGGGGTTCTGGTTTACATCATTCGCAGTTGGGGAGGCTATCCCGATGGTGTCGCCTTTGCCGTTCTATTAGCCAATATGACAGTTCCTCTTATCGATTATTACACTCAGCCCCGTGTTTTCGGCGTTAAGCCTCCGGAAGATCACTAATGCAAATAGAACTTAACAGCAAATTTGTACAGATCGTTATCTCAGGATTCCTGTTATGGCTTTTTGCCGTCGTTGGCACCTCGCTGGTGGCCTTCACACAGGTTGGAACAGAGGAACAAATTGCCGCTAATGAACGTATGGTTTTACTGAGAAATCTCTACATATTAATCCCTCAGGAAAAACTCGATAACGATATTGCTCAGGATACTCTGGAGGTCGCACCTTCCGCGCGGCTGGGTACTGAAAAACCCAGCATTGTGTACAGGGCTCGCAAAAATGGCGAGCCGGTGGCCGCCATATTCAATGCCATCGCACCAGATGGCTACAACGGCAAAATATATCTGCTGATAGCCGTTTACTACGATGGAACGCTGGCGGGTGTGAGAGCCGTTAAGCATAACGAAACCCCTGGACTGGGCGATGGAATAGAAGCACGCAAGTCCAACTGGATTCTGGGATTTGATGGCAAATCGCTACACAACCCGGGCATAGAAAAATGGAAAGTAAAACGCGATGGCGGTGATTTCGACCAGATTACAGGTGCAACCATCACGCCAAGAGCCATTGTCAAAGCCGTTAAGAATACTCTGGATTATTTTCAGGCTAACCGTGAGAAACTCTTCCAATGAACAGCAAAAGCGAAATCACACGCAATGGCTTGTGGAAAAACAATGTCGCTCTGGTGCAGCTACTCGGCCTGTGCCCACTGCTGGCAGTCACCAGCACCACTATCAACGGCATAGGTCTAGGCCTGGCCACAATGATGACACTGGTAATATCCAATTCACTGGTTTCCCTGATACGCGATGTAGTCAGACAGGAAGTCAGACTACCCGTATTTGTACTCATTATCGCTTCAATTGTAACGATCATCGAATTGATCATGAAAGCCTGGTTTTACGAACTGTATCTGGTATTAGGCATCTTTATCCCACTAATCGTCACCAATTGTTCCATCATTGGCAGAGCAGAAGGGTTTGCATCACGCAACCCGGTAGGCGTATCTGCACTTGATGGATTCATGATGGGGCTTGGCTTTTTACTAGTACTGACGGTACTTGGCATGATGAGAGAAATCATCGGCTTTGGTACTGTTTTCGCTCAGGCTGACATCATGTTTGGAGATGCCGCCAGTATTCTGACAGTTACCCTGTTTCAGGATTACCGCGGTTTTCTAGTAGCAGTGCTACCACCAGGAGCATTTTTTGGCTTAGCGCTATTAATCGTGGGTAAGAATCTCATCGAACAACGCATGATTTCGACTGCACAAACTATCGGCGTAGAAGCTGCAGAAATAAGCTCATAACAACTTCAGTACTAAACTGAGTTGTTTATATAAACCGTACAGATTTAAAGAGCCGGCTTTGAGTTGACCAAATTCAGCCGGTACACATGTCAATCTGTACTATACTCAAAAACCATCAAAAAAATCCTGATAGCTGTACCGCAGAGGCTCTAAAATCTTGTTTATCGCAGTGTGAATTACTCATGATTAAACTTCCTATCCTATTTCTTCTATTATTCATTGCTCACATCCCTCTGGCCCAATGTGAAACTTTAGCAGTATCAAAAAGTGAGTCAAAAACGTTGGTTATTGGAATCTTTCCACGCCGAGACGCCGCACTGACCATGCGTTTATTTAAACCGTTAAAAAACTATCTGCAACAACATACTCAGTTTAAATTCACTCTTGAAGCTTCAGCTAACTTCGATACATTTCGAAAAAATATGCAACTGCGCCGCTACGACCTTGTGCACTTTAATCAATACCATTATGTCAAGGCTCATGACAGACTGAATTACGACATATTGGTACAGAATGAAGAATTCGGTGAAGAAAATATTCGAGGAGGGATTTATGTACGCAAGGATTCAGGCCTGGAGTCTTTACAACAATTACGAGGTAAAAGCATACTCTTCGGTGGTGGAAAAGAAGCCATGATGAGCTATATCGTGCCCCGATATTTATTGGCTAAAGCGGGATTACAGCCCTCTGATTTCACCTCTCTGTTTGCAACCAACCCACCAAACTCAATACTCGCAACCTATACCAGGCAGGTGGTTGCATGTGGTGCCGGTGAGATGGCAACAAGGCTTCCGGTAGTTACCAAAAAAATTGATACCAGCGAGTTAAAAGCTTTGGCTGTTAGCGACTCTATGGCTCATCTGCCCTGGGCTATAAAACATGAGCTAGACGACGATATAAAGCAGCAAATCAAAGAGCTACTACTCGGTCTTAAGCACAGCGAAGCTGGCCGAAAGGTTTTACAGGCGGCAAAGCTTAGTGCGTTTAACCCGGCAACCGATGAAGACTATAACCCACACCGAGAAATAATAAATTTCGTAGAAACCACTTCAAAGAGCGTGCATCAGGTTGAAAAGCTCAAATAAAATTATGCATGGATTACGTTTTAAGTTCGTTTCAGCAATCTCTATTGTGCTGGTGATTACATTGCTTTCAACAGCCCTGTACCTGTACCAGTCACAGCAGAAACTTCTTATTGAAGGGTTGAATGATAAAGCTAACTCATTGGGTAACTTTATTACACTGATCAGCCCTAAACCCATTTACTCTTTTGATATCACTACCCTGGATCAATATGTCGAACGAATAGCCAGTGATGTAGATATCAATTTCGCGATGATAAGAAATAAAGATGGAATAGCGATGACCACAGCGTCCCCTAATGGATTGTCATTACAGCAAATAGAGAAACTGATAGAGAGCAATAAGGATTTTCGTCATCTCGACATCTACAAATTTCCTATTAAAGATGGTGCTGACTTACTGGGCGAATTGATTATTGCTGTTGACCGTAGCCGCCTGCTTAACCTGAACAATGAGAACCTGCTTAATCTACTCATCATCGATCTGGCCATCATCATCTTTCTAGCCACAATTATTTTTATCATTTTCCACATCAGCGTACTTCGACCAATCAAAAACCTGATGCGTGCTGCAAACCTGGCCAGTAAAGGAAATCTGAATATAAGAGCACCGGTAACCTCTAAAGATGAGCTGAGTCAGCTGGCTGAATGCTTTAATCATATGACTCAGGAAATCAGTAATGAACAACAGAAACAGAAACAGGCCAATATCCAGCTTGCCTGGGAAAATGAACAGCGGCTGATTGCTGAAAATCAGATGAAGCTTGCAGCCAGTGTTTTTACCCACGCCAGAGAAGGTATCGTCATAACAGATATTAAAGCCAATATCATTGATGTTAATGAAGCCTTTACCACAATCACGGGATACAGCCGGGATGAAGTGGTTGGAAAAAACCCACGTTTTATGCAATCGGGTAAACATACAAAGAATTTTTATCTCAACATGTGGAAAAACCTTAACCATCATGGGCACTGGACCGGACAAATCTGGAACCGAAGAAAGAATGGTGAAACAGTGGTCGAACTGCTAACCATTAGTGCTGTAAAGGATACAAACGAAGAAATTCAGCACTTCGTGGCTTTGTTTTCTGATATCACTTCTCAGATTGAGCATCAAAAACAACTGGAACAGATTGCGCACTATGACTCCTTAACCGGATTACCAAACCGCATGCTGCTGGCAGATCGCCTTAAACAGGCCATCGCACAGGCTCATCGTAGAAAGCAGGCAGTTACTGTTGCCTATCTCGACCTTGATGGCTTTAAGCAGGTGAATGATTCACTCGGTCATGACCTTGGAGATCAATTACTTATTACCATTTCCCAGCGTATGTCAGACTGCCTGCGTGAAAGCGATACCATAGCTCGCCTGGGCGGAGATGAATTTATCGCCATCTTGATAGACAGCGACAAAATTGAAAGTAAAAGGTCAGTAGAACGGCTGCTGCTGGCCGCTGCTCAACCCGTGAAGCTAGGTGATATTCAGGTTCAGGTAACCGCCAGTATCGGCGTCACCAGTTTTCCTCAGAAGGAAGACATTGACGCTGATCAGCTACTCAGACAGGCCGATCAGGCAATGTACAGGGCCAAACTAGAAGGTAAAAACAAATATTATCAATTTGACCCTGAAGAAGATCAGAATCTGCGCGGACAACATGAAAAACTGGAACGCATCCGAATGGGTCTGGAAAATAACGAATTTAAACTTTACTACCAGCCCAAGGTAAATCTACGCACAGGTAAAATCATCGGTGTCGAAGCCCTGATTCGTTGGGATCACCCTGAACAGGGTATGCTGGACCCCGGATTTTTCCTGCCATTGATAGAGCAACATCAACTATCGGTCACCCTTGGCGAGTGGGTGATCAGCAACGCCTTATATCAGTTACAGAGTTGGCGTGAACAGGGACTGGATATTTCTGTAAGTATAAATATAGGTGCCTACCATATTCAAAAGGATGACTTCGTGCAAAGACTCAAGCAGTTACTTGATAGACATGATAGATCTAATATTAATCGCCTGCAGATTGAAGTACTTGAAACCAGTACTCTTGATATCGTCCATGTCGCAAAAACTATGCATAAATGCCTTCAAATGGGTGTAGATTTTGCCCTGGATGACTTTGGCACCGGCTATTCATCCCTGACCTATCTGAAACATCTGCCAGCCAATGTTATCAAGATTGACCGTAGCTTTGTGCGCGATATGCTGGAAGACCCAGAAGACCTCGCTATTGTCGAAGGGGTCATAGGCCTCGCCCGAGCTTTCAGGCGCGATGTAGTTGCAGAAGGTATTGAAACCATGGAGCATGCAGAAATGTTATTAATGGTCGGCTGTGATTTAGCTCAGGGCTATGCAATCGCCCGCCCCATGCCAGCAGAAGATATACCTGACTGGAGTCACAGCTGGTCTTCTCCATCTAGCTGGAAAAACATCCAGAATATACATAACAGTGACCCTCAGCTATTGCTCGCGATGGTAGAACACCGTTACTGGGTATCCAATACTCTGAACTATATCAACGGCAAACAGTCACAACTTCCAGAGCTGGATCATACTAAATGCCGCTTTGGCCTCTGGTTAATAACCGACGGTGACAGGATGTATAATCATTACGCTGAGTTTAAAACTATTCAGCTATTACATACTCAAATCCACAATATCGCCGAGCGAATGTTAAACAATTACCAGCAACAGAAATATTCACTGGCAGAGGAAGACGCCATTGGCTTTAGCCAGACTCACGAGCAACTGCTCAAAGAAATTAAAAAGCTACTCGTTATTGCTCAGTCGAGCCCCTTAAATTAATCTTGAACCCACTCAGACTGCTCAACTACTTAACATGAATAAACAGAAACGAATTGAAATTTTCGGCCGTTTAAAGCAAAACAATCCATCCCCTACCACTGAACTCAAATTTCAATCCAATTTCGAGCTTCTGATTGCTGTCATGTTATCTGCCCAGGCAACCGATGTCAGTGTGAATAAAGCCACAGACAAACTTTACCCGGTCGCCAATACACCGGAAGCGATTCTAAAACTAGGGGAACAGGGCCTTAAGGAATATATAAAAACCATTGGTCTATTCAACTCCAAAGCAGCCAATGTCATCAAAACCTGCCACATCCTGATCGATCAGCACAACTCAGAAGTACCGCGTGATCGAGCCAGTCTGGAAGCCTTGCCTGGGGTAGGTCGAAAAACAGCGAATGTGATTTTAAATACTGCATTTGGTGAACCGACCATCGCTGTAGATACACATATCTTTCGTGTCTCCAACCGAACAGGTATTGCACCCGGCAAAGATGTGAACGAGGTTGAGAAGCGGCTACTACGTCTAGTACCTGAAGAATTCAGACTTGATGCTCATCACTGGCTCATACTGCATGGACGTTATACCTGTATAGCTCGCAAACCACGTTGTTCTAGCTGTATTATCGAAGACCTTTGCGAATACAAAAAGAAAACTGAAGATTAATTTAGAGATCATCCTATGTACCAGTCCCGAGAAGAGATACGCCGTGTTTATCTGACGGTATGGCAGAAAATGCAGCAGGGTAGCGTGCTCGAGCCTATGGAAGCGGTCATATCCGATATCATAAGCCTGCATCCTGAATACCATTCTTTGCTGGAGCAAGGGGAAGACGTACAACATTCAGAATTCACACCGGAATCAGGTCAAAGCAACCCCTTTCTTCATATGGGGATGCATATCGCTTTATATGAACAGACCTCTACCAACCGACCTGCAGGGATCCAGCAGATACATCAGGAATTATCTCACAAGCTCGGACGTCACGATGCAGAGCATGCCATGATGGAATGCCTTGGGCAGGCATTATGGCTGGCGCAAAGAAATCAAACTCATCCCGATGAAGCGGCATACCTGGAATGTTTAAAAAGACTGAAATGAAGCTACTGGAAAGGCCTTGTTTTTAAGGGAACGTAGTTTATGGGTTTTATCTGAATGCTCTCAACAAAAGCAGTGCATGGGATGTTAGCCGTATCAGAAAATTATTTATAAAAATAAGGGGGGCAAAGCCCCCCTCTAAGTTTTATTATTATTATTAGAACATATACTTAAAGCCTGATTGAAGATTCAATGAATTTTCAAACTAAGCTAAAGCAAATCCTCCCCCTTTTTATTTTTGTATTTTCCTACCTTTTTATTATTGAAGCTGTACTTTTATTATCTAAGCTGTACTCAACTTCTTATCATTATAATTACCGAATATTTCGTAGTTTCTTTTCACTCCACATACTTTGTTTCATATTATCATCGTTATAGGTAACCACTTCAGGTGGAATCACCGCCCAGGTCTCATGCCCGGTAGCTAAAGTTTTACCATACCAGTACCCAAATACCATCTGACGAGGGTCAGTTGCTCTCGCAATCGGTTTCCAGTCACGATCAATGACTTTTATCTTTTTGTCACCTTTGAAGTACTCTGTACGATAGTCTGCAAAGGACAGGGTATCGACATAACTGATTCGATAGTCATACCACCAGTTATCAAATTTGGTAGTACTTTTTAATTTATACACCTGCTTTCCATCGGCAGTACAGGAAGCTTCAGGTAGATCTTGTGTGTTGCGGTTTTTTTCGTCATCAGTTAGTGCCATAACACCCAGACAGCCACTAAAGGTCTCAGTACCGATTAATTCATGGGTTTCATTATGTGGTTTGCGTAAAACTACGTCGCCAAAAGTAAAATCAGTGCCTCCCCAGGCATCATCCTGAGCCGGATCAGCAAAACGACGCACTTTGCTTAACGACGGAATCCATATGTCATAGGTCTGATTGCTCGCTGCTTCATGATAATCGGTAACCAGCATACCGATACCACGTAATTTACCCGAACGGAAGATGGCCAGGTCACGAGCTTTTACCGATGGATCATCATCATATTTATTATTCAGGTAGCGCTCTACGGTAACTATTGTAGGTTTTTTCCCGGCAGGTTTATTAACCAGCACAGTAATCTTTTTATCCTTCTTGCCTATGCCGTAATTATCAAAACCATAGAAATGGTTGACATAATAAACCTGGTCGATAATCTCGTCTGCGCCAGGCGAACTGCCAGGCAAAGGTAAAGAGCGATCGACATCAGCATAGGTAATTGAGGCGAAGGTAATAGAAGTGAATACAGCTATAAGGCTAGCAAAAGATAACTTCATCACAGGGTTGTTGAAATGAAACAATTCTTACTCCTCAACTTAAACAAATAATGCCTTAAAACTAATCTTTTTTTATAATCGGCTTATAATTTTTATGCCCTTACAATACTCTATTTATCGATCATGTCAATTTTATAATTGCTTTTAATTCAAACACATAAACATCTATATATAGTAATTTACTTATGAATATCCCCTTTTCTCTTATTGTGGAAAATATAAACACCTCATTTAATGAGGATATAGGCTCTGGTGACATCACAGCCTCACTCATCGCAGATGATGCCGTTCTGAACGTCAGTCTCATCTGTCGGGAAACTGCAGTATTGTGTGGTAGTCAGTGGTTTTCTCAGGCATTTCTGCAACTCGACCCTGAAATTGAAATCAGCTGGCTAGCCAGCGATGGTCAGTTACTACAGGCGAACTCCATTGTGTGCCAGCTAAAAGGTAATGCTCGCGCCATTTTAAGTGCTGAGCGTACCGCGCTCAATTTCCTGCAAACCCTGAGTGCAACAGCAACAGCCACTCACCGCTATCAAAGTCACATTGAAGGTACTGGCTGTAAGATACTGGACACGCGTAAGACCATACCAGGCCTTCGCCTGGCTCAGAAATATGCAGTTAAATGCGGAGGAGGTACAAACCATAGAATCGGCTTATTCGATGCCTACCTGTTGAAGGAAAACCATCTCGCTGCTGCGGGTAGCATTGCAGCCGCAGTAAAGCATGCGCGCAAGCTGCACCCTGATGTTTTACTAGAGGTAGAAGTTGAGAACCTTGATCAGCTTGAGCAAGCCATGGATGCAAAAGTAGACCGGGTTTTACTGGATAATTTCACGACAGATATGCTAAAGCAGGCTGTATCAAAGGCAGGCGGCAAATTAGAACTGGAGGCATCAGGCAATATCACATTGGAAAATATTCGTGAAATAGCTGAATGCGGGATTGATTTTATATCCATTGGAGCGCTTACCAAACACATTCAGGCGATTGATTTTTCTTTACGCTACGACGAATAAATGAACTTTAAGAGCAGGATTTCACGTTCAGTTCACATAAAAACCTATATACAAATAAACAGGGATTTCATAAATTAGAATGCTACCTGCAAAATCTGCAGGGGCATACCACTATAATATGACAGCATTTCAAGTCTGAAACCGGCTTTTACGCTGAATTTTATGGAATAAAATTATTACAACAACACTCTAACTACTAGCGGTCATTGATATGTTTAAAAAACGCAATCGGCACAGGAAATTAACGCGTGAGTTATGTGAAAACCGTATAAAATTTTACAAACTGGCCTACTCATGGTGCTCAGATCAGATGCTTGCTGATGATCTGGTTCAGGAGGCAATGCAGAAAGCATTTCTATCCTTCGATAGCCTGAAGGAAGACAGCAAATTGAATGCATGGACCTGTAGAATCATGCTCAATTGCTTTCGAGATCATCTGCGTCGCCAGAAAGATACCGTAGATGTAGATGACTATGATTTTGCTGACAATTTTGGTCCCGCTAGTAGTTACGATCAGAATGACACCAGTCAGATTGTGCGTCATTGCATATCGCGACTGAATGAGAAACACCGCAATGTGGTGACGTTGGTAGACCTGATGGAAATGTCGTATGACGAAGTATCACATGCCCTGGAAATACCGATTGGCACAGTAATGAGCCGTTTATGTCGAGCCCGAGCACAGCTGAAAAGCTTGCTTGAAAAATATAGTAATGAAATTGAACAACCCATACAGAGACGAATACACCGAGTTAAATAGAGGATGAACACACTGGATCCAAACAATCCGATATCTGATGAATTATTGAATTCATTTATCGATGGGCAGATTACTGACGAAGAGCGCCATGAAATACTGGTGTTACTTGAGCAGAATAAAGCCCTTGCTGCTAAAGTTTGCGAATTGCAACGCATAAAACAGCGTGTAAAACTGGCCTATGACCAGATCCCAGTTTCACAGTTACCGGAAACTGTAATAAAAAAATCCAGTTATTTGCCTCGCATGGCAGCCGCAGTAGCTATCTTCTGCCTGGGGATTCTGCTTGGAACAGCTGGCTTACATCAAATACAGAAAAATCAACAAAGTGAAGTCCTGGCCGGTACAGATGCTATCACCAAAGTACTGGTGCATTTGACATCTTCTGACTCCGATACAGGTCTTAACACCTTAACAAACCTGGAAAATATGCTGAAGGAATATCGCAAAAGTGGCCAGAATGTCAGAGTCGAAGTGGTTGCCAATGGTCATGCAATCAATCTATTACGTCAGGATACAACACCTTTTGGACCATTGATTGCTCGCCT
Organism: Gammaproteobacteria bacterium; assembly: GCA_050306135.1. Taxonomy (GTDB): domain Bacteria; phylum Pseudomonadota; class Gammaproteobacteria; genus JACNJF01. The sequence goes on along the minus strand of JBNLGQ010000029.1, from coordinate 142,880 downwards.
TACCCGTGAATACAAAAATCTTACATTTGCTGCCTGTAAAAACACTATCGACCAGATTCAAATAACCAACGATGAAGAGATAGAACTCATTCCACAGGCCAGACTGATTGAATCAGGTATTGTAGAAGTCATTGAACGTCAGCAACAGGGCTGGACCTATATCCGTGGTTAAGTGGCTGATATTGATCGCCAGTCTGCTATTCACTACGAATCTGCTGGCAGCACCAAGTAAAATCGTATATCACCTCAATAGCGGTCGATCTGATGTGCAATGGAAAACCATTACCAACCTGGAAAATCTATTGCTCGGGTCTGCGGATCAGTCTATGGATGTGAAAATCCTGCTGCAGGGGGCGGGCATCAACCTGATAAACAAGGTCAATGAAAACCGTGACCTGGGTGTACGTTTAGATGAACTCATCAGCCTGGGCCTGCAAATCGAGGTGAGTCGCGATAACTATTACAAGAATCGACATATACTGAACCTCAATCACCCTCCACAGTTGGTGAGTAATATCTTTAGCCGGATTATTGAGTTACAGAACCAAGGCTATCAGTACGTTACCCCTTGAACAACGCAATCATTACCTTACCTGGTTACTCCTAAGTTTCAACCATTTCGATATTTAGAACATTTTTATAACCACAGAGGACACAGAGATCACTGAGGTGAAGATATTTATCTTTAGATTTAAGGAAGCTTTCTCAAGTATCAAACTGATTGTTCGATTAAAACCGAGCTAACTTATCCTCTCTGAGTTCTCTGTGTTCTCTGTGGTAAATGCTTTTTATCTACGTTAAGTTAAATGAGTTTCAGGTCTAATCGGGTTATCTTATGGAAGAATGATTTCCAGCTGACGAAACCAGCGCGGAATGGGAGTCAGTCGTACCAGTAACCCAATGAACACACCCACACTATTAGCCAGCATGTCATTCACCTCCATATAACGATAGCCAGTCATCCCCTGCAGAAACTCAAGCACAATACCAAACAGAATCAATCCGGGAACCACCTTAAACAGGCTGACATTTCTGCACACCAGTGTGGAGAAAACGGCACTCAAAAAAGCATAGGTAACCAGGTGTAACAGCTTATCGCTGGTCCCCATCTCAGGTGCTGGCAACAATGATGCTATTGCGACTATGGCCAGTAAAATATAAGCCATACTGAACCATAGTCGCGAGTAGCGTAGTGGGGTTAGATTTTCTAAAAAGCTCAAGAGTATTACTTAAGCTGAATACACTGCCTGTGCAGCAGGTAAGGCAACGCCCTTATTGATTGGAGCCCCCATGTCGCCCAAAATCGCTTCCAGAGCAGACAGACAGAAAATAACATTTTCAGAGCGTGCGCTATGCCCCATCAAACCAATGCGCCACACCTTACCGGCCAAATCCCCCAAACCGGAACCTATTTCCAGATTGTATTCATTCAGTAGACGAGCACGGACAACGGCATCATCTACTCCTTGCGGAATCATCACAGAATTCAGCTGTGGCAAGCGTGCTGCCTCGTCCACCAGAAAACTGATGCCCATGGCTTCAAGGCCTGCTTTTAACGCAGAGTGCTGATGCGCATGGCGATTCCAGGCATTTTCCAGACCTTCATCGCGCAACATAACCAGCGATTCATGCAGGGAGTAAAGTGCATTCACCGGAGCGGTATGATGGTAGGCACGCTTAGCGCCTTCACCCCAGTAGCCCATCACCAGATTTAAATCCAGAAACCAGCTTTGCACCGGTGATTGACGATTTTTGATTTTTTCAATGGCTCGCTCATTAAAGGTAACTGGAGAGAGACCCGGCACACAGGAAAGACACTTCTGAGTACCTGAATACACAGCGTCCAGCCCCCATTCATCGACCTTGATTGGCGTTCCACCCAGCGAGGTCACACAGTCAGCGATGACCAGACAATTATGTTTATGTGCAAGTTCCCAGATACCCTTAGCGTCTGACTGAGCGCCTGTTGAGGTTTCAGCATGTACAAAGGCAACAATCTTCGCATCAGGATTAGATTCCAGAGCCTGTTGAAGTTTGGCCAGATCGACCGGTTTACCCCAGTCATCCATTACCATCACCGCCTCGCCTCCAGAGCGAACTACATTCTCTTTCATGCGTCCGCCGAATACACCATTCTGGCAAACAATGACCTTGTCACCAGGTTCAATCAGATTCACAAAACAGGTTTCCATGCCTGCTGAACCCGGCGCGGAAACCGGTATGGTTAACTCATTATCGGTTTGAAAAGCATATTGCAGCAGCTTTTTAACCTCATCCATCATACCCACAAACATGGGGTCAAGATGACCGATAGTAGGCCTTGAGAGCGCTTCTAGTATTCTAGGATGTACATCGGATGGACCTGGTCCCATCAATGTGCGGACGGGAGGGTTGAATGAAACTGGCATAATATTTTCCCTGGTTTTATAAATAGATTTGTCAGCTGTGGATTCTGTCTGAATCGGATATTACTGTAAACCCAGTTTTTGTAGCTGAATACAGATTTTAATTGCACTGTCATCTAAAGCCACAGATTTCATGTTTTTAATCCTCTCACAGTTAGCCTACAATCGCAGGCAACTTCTGCAAAATTAGAAAAATATGGCATTTGACCCTCAAAGTGGCGAATTTGAATTTAAAGACTGGGAGGTTCATCAGGTCGTATCGGACCTGGGTTCCATACTTCCAGTTGACAGCCTGCTGTATCACCAAGCTCAGCTAATCCCTTTTGAATGTGATGGTCTGTCGGCTTACCGCAAGGTACCCAAAATGGTAGTGCTACCGGAAACTATCGAACAGTGTCAGCAAATTGTTCGCTATTGTCATAAACATGCCATCCCACTTATCGCCAGAGGTGCAGGTACCGGCCTGGCCGGGGGCGTATTACCCGTTGAACAGGCCATCGTTATGAGCTTGAGCAAGTTCAACCGCATCAAAAGTATAGACCCACTGCAACGTCTGGCAGTGGTTGAGCCAGGTGTACGAAACCTTGCCATCACCGAAGCCGCGACTCAATATGGCCTGTATTACGCACCAGACCCCTCCTCACAAATTGCCTGTTCCATTGGCGGCAATGTGGCAGAAAACTCTGGAGGTGTTCACAGCCTGAAATATGGCCTGACCGTAAATAATGTGATGGGCATAAAAATGCTAAACAGCGAAGGCGAGCTATTAGAAATCGGTGGACAGCAATGCATGGATAGCCCCGGTTACGATTTACTGGCGCTTATGCATGGCTCTGAAGGCCTGCTCGGCGTCATTATGGAAGTCACTGTCCGTCTGGTACCTAAACCGCAGGCCGCACAGGTAGTACTCGCTGCTTTCAACGATGTCAGTAATGCCGGTGCCGCTGTACGCGATATTATCAGCGCCGGTATCATTCCAGCAGGTCTGGAAATGATGGATCGACTCGCCATACAGGCGGCAGAAGATTTTATTCATGCCGATTATCCGATATGCCAAGCTCTGCTGCTATGCGAACTGGATGGCACACTGGCAGAGATTGAACAACAGATGGGCGAAGTCAATCAAATCCTGCAACAGTGTTCTGCGCACGATATTCGCCTGTCACAAAACGATATGCAACGCGCATTATTCTGGGCTGGGCGCAAGGCTGCCTTCCCTGCAGTAGGACGTATCTCACCGGATTATTACTGCATGGACGGTACCATTCCTCGCAAGGCATTACCCGATGTACTCAAGTCTATTGCCGAATTTTCCACTCAATACAATCTGCCGGTAGCTAATGTCTTTCATGCAGGTGATGGCAATCTGCATCCGCTGATTCTGTATGATGCAAACAAGCCCGGCGATCTGGATAAAGCTGAAGCGTTGGGTGGTGATATTCTCAGACTGTGCGTGGATAAAGGCGGTACAATTACCGGAGAGCATGGCGTAGGTATCGAAAAGATTGATCATATGTGTCATCAGTTTACCTCACCCGAACTGATTCAGTTTCACCGTATCAAATCGCAACTCGACCCACAGGGCATTCTTAACCCGGGCAAGGCGATACCCAGCCTGCACCGCTGTGCCGAACTGGGTGCCATGCATGTACACAAAGGTCAACTGGCCCATCCAGATATCCCTCGCTTTTGAAGACTATGGACCAGGACAATACACAACAGATACAGCAGCAGGTTGAACAGGCGCTTGGAAATCTGCAGGCGCTCTCCATTCATGGGTCGGGTAGCCATCAATTTATGCTGGATGAGTTTAGCGAATCGCTTTGCATAGATATGCGAGAGCATTCAGGAGTGATCGATTACCAGCCCACAGAACTCACCTTAAAAGTTCGTAGTGGTACAGCCATCAATGAATTAAAACCTCTGTTAGAACAGAACAGACAGCGTCTTCCAACTGACTTCCCGATGTATTCTGAAGCCTGTACGATTGGTGGTGCCATCGCGCTAGGCCATAGCGGGTCAGGTCGGCCGTTTCATGGCGCCATCCGTGATCATGTACTGGGTGTCAGTATCATTAATGGACTAGCACAACAGTTAAGTGGCGGCGGACAGGTGATGAAAAATGTCGCTGGTTACGACATATCACGTCTGCTGTGTGGCTCCCGAGGCACTCTGGGACCAATATTAGATATTACACTTAAGGTGCTACCCCAACCAGAAACCCAGATTACACTAACTTTTGAACAGGATGAAGCAACAGCCATTCACAGCATGAATCAAATGGCTGGACAGGCTTTACCGATAACAGCAGCCTGTTATTACCAGCAACAATTGATCATTCGACTACAGGGTACCGAGTCAGGAGTACGACATGCCGAACAGAAAATGGGCGGCGAAGCCATGCCAGACGATCAGCAGTTCTGGGACAGCATACAGCAGCAAACGCACCCATTCTTTACCGATGCAAAATCACTCTGGCGCATTATTTTACCGGCAAGCACAATGCCGCTCGAACTGGAAAATAATCACTCCTGTTTTATTGACTGGTGTGGCGGTTTACGCTGGCTACACAGCGACACGATAACACAAAGTGACTTCATGCATATTCGTAATATTGGCGGCTATATAGAGGCACATAGAGGTACAGCACCCACCCAACCAGCAACCTTGATGGATAGCTTGCAAATCAAGATGCATCAGAAAATCAAACGTGCTTTTGACCCTCATAAGCTGTTCAACCCAAAACTCAGTCAGTTTAGTGATTAAGCAGATGAAGATAAGAAGGCAGTAATATGCAAACCAGTATTATCCCTCAACTGCTTAATACCACGGCTGGTAACCGCGCCGACGAAATCCTGCGTAAATGTGTGCATTGCGGTTTCTGCACCGCGACCTGCCCAACCTACCAGCTGTTAGGCAATGAGCTGGATGGGCCACGTGGAAGAATCTATCAAATCAAACAGATGCTCGAAGGTCAACCAGCAGACCGTGAAACACAGATGCATCTGGACCGTTGTCTGACCTGTCGCTCCTGCGAAACTACCTGCCCTTCCGGCGTCAATTATGCCGAATTAATTGACATAGGTAGAGCTCATATGGAAAAACAGGGTCTACGTTCTACCAGTCAAAAACTGATACGCCAACTGCTGGGGGATATCCTGCCCTATCCATCTCGACATAGATGGTTATTCAAAATGGGGGCTTTATTTCGTCCACTGTTGCCTGCAAGCCTTGCCAAAAAAGTACCCCACAATCGTCTGGCAAAAAGCTTTAATCAAAGCCCGGTTAAAGCGGTCAAAACAGTATTATTACTGGAAGGCTGTGTACAGAGTAGCATCAGCCCAAATACGAACTCTGCTGCTGTATTGCTGTTACAAAGCCTCGGCTATAAAGTGATACGTGAAAGCCAGAGCAGTTGCTGTGGTGCAGTCAATCAACATTTGAGCCAGCCTGAAAAGGCTGAACAATGGGTGCTTGCGAATCTCGCAAGCTGGTCCACTATAAATGCACAACAGACATTAGACGCTGTAGTTTCTACCGCCAGTGGTTGCGGTATTATGTTGAAAGATTACCCGCATATTCTGAGTCAAATGAAGCTGGTAGAAAGACAGACGGAGTATCATTCGCTATGCGATAAGATTGTGGATATCAGCGAGTTATTAGATGCTGCAACATTACAACAAAACGTCAACAATTTTAGCGCATCAAACCAGCGTATTGCCTACCATGCACCCTGCACCCTGACCCATGGTCATAAGCAGGCAGATATTCTTTTCCAGCAACTGAGTAATCTCGGCTATCAACTGGATATCCCGCAAAATGCTCATCTTTGTTGTGGCTCAGCGGGTACTTACTCACTGCTTCAGCCAGAGATTTCACAACAACTACAACGTAATAAAATTAATGCACTGAATAAACATTCTCCAGATATCATCATTACCGCTAACGTAGGCTGCGAACATCATCTGCAAGCAGCCAGTGAAGTGCCTGTCAGACACTGGGTTGAGGTACTCGCTGATGATATTCAGCGTTGTTTATAGAACTTCTGATTGTTTCTGAGCTTCAGTTATTTAAATATTTTGAAGCTTTCTAACCACAGAGGCACAGAGGTCACGGAGGTTAAAATTTCACCTTTAAATTTCAGAAGGCATATTAATTTTAAAACCAGGTTTTTAGATCAAAACATAGCAATAATCTAGCTTGCTTTTCCTCTCTGTGTCCTCTGTGCCTCTGTGGTAAATATTTTTTTACACGTTAAATAAACTAAGTTTCAGCTGACTTTATTTCAGCCACAATAGTCGGCAAATCAATCTCTTCATCAAGATCTATCTGGACTGCATAAGCCTTTTCATCCTGATTAAGAGGCTGCCAGTTTTGTAATTGATTCTCCAGAATTCGAATATCAGCATCGGATACATCTCGCTTCCGTTGTTGTATACGTTGCCTTAATTTTGCCTCTGACACCTGTAGATCCAGAATCACACAGCAGTATTTTTTGATATCGGCGTCCTCAGTAAATAAAGCCCGCTGATGCGGATCACTGAAGGTTGCATCGACAATCACTGAATAACCGGCTCTGAGTACCTGGCAGGATAATTCAAGCATGTGCTGATAGGTTTGTTGAGTGGCTTCACTGCTATATATACCCTTATCAGGATCACTTGCAGCATTGTGTTCTGCGATTAACCCAAACAAACGTTTACGTTCAACATCTGAGCGCAGAATGACAGCCTGCAAAGGCGCTGAAAGCTGCTGAGATAAAGTACTCTTACCCGAAGCCGATGGGCCATGCATCAGGTAGATGACAGGTTTGGATTGTTTGCTGAGCGTAAGCGCAAGATCCATGTGCTTCTCAAGATCATCAACCGAGTCTTCTGAACCTGACTGAGAAACATTGATAGCAGCAATCTTGGCTCGAACCAGAGCACGGTAAACCGAATAATAACGTAGCACAGCCAGTGACGAATAATCTCCGTTACGAGATAGATACTGGTTCAATAGTAACCATGCTAAATCTTCTCGCTGATTAAGTCGTAGATCCATCCACAGAAAAGACAGGTCACTAATAACGTCTATCCAGTACAGCTTTGGATCAAATTCAATACAGTCGAAGGCCATTGGCTGATCATTCATCCAGGCCAGATTGCGTAGGTGTAAGTCGCCATGACATTCACGAATAAAGCCCTCACTTCTACGCTGCTGTAATAACGACTGAATACAGGAAAATTCTGCTTCACTCCAGACTTCCAGTTGCTGCAATTGATAAATCGCTCTGTTACTTTTTATGAATGACCTTATCTGTGTAAAGTTTTCATCCACGGGTAGTTTGATCGTTTCCGGATTACCGAAAGAACTACTCACATCAACGCGAGCAGCGTTCTGGTGAAAAGCAGCAATATAGTCTGCAAATCGCCTAATAATATCCAGGGTCAAATTCCCTTGTTGCATCAGTCTATCCAGTTGAGCAGATTGCGCAAAAGGTTTCATACGAACCATATACTCAATGGCTTTACCCTGAGCCGTTAAGAGTGGATCATCAACAGATCCATAGACCGGTAATACATCAATATATAACTGAGGACTCAAACGTCGATTTAGACGTATCTCTTCGTTGCAATAAAAATGCCGCTTTTGTAACGTTGAGAAATCAAGAAACCCGAAATCCACAGGCTTTTTCAATTTATACACTATGTCATCGCCCACAATCACCGATGAGATATGGGTTTCAATTAATTTGAACGACTGATGCTCCTGCTCAGGTAATAGCTTCCCCTGCAATATAGATTGCACCAGTATCTTGTGTTCAGTCATCTGTTTTGACATGTTGTGATAGACTCTTTAAAAAATACTTGCTTAACACAATAGAGTATACACAAGAGCTATATAATCCATGCTAGAAACAGCTATCGTTACCTTCACCACCTTTTTTGCCACCATCGGACCAGTGGATGTTGCAGTTATCTTTGCTGCGATGACCAAAAGCAGCAATGCCAAACAGAAACGAACCATGGCAGTTCGTGGCACGTTGATCGCTTTCGTGATATTGATCATTTTTGCGCTAATGGGCGAAACATTACTCAAAACCCTTGGGATTTCGCTGGCTGCACTTAAATTTTCAGGTGGCATCCTGCTATTATTAATCGCTATTGATATGGTATTCGCAAGACCTTCAGGTGGATCCAGTACCACCGAAGAAGAAAACAAGGAAGGCGCTGGCAAGGAGGATATTTCAGTATTTCCCTTAGCAACACCATTAATCGCAGGTCCTGGGTCTATGGGAGCCATCATGCTATTGATGGCAAGAGCACAAGGTGACACGAAGACTCAGGCGATCGTGATAGCGTCAATGACTGCTGTGTTACTAGTGACCCTGATCTTATTACTACTATCAAGCAAGGTTCAGAAACTACTGGGCATTACCGGCATTCATGTAATCAGTCGGGTATTTGGAGTCATTCTGGCTGCTCTAGCGGTGCAGTTTATGTTTGATGGAATTGCGCATAGCGGCCTGATAGGCGGCTGATTTACCCGCTTCTATATGGCTTGATTATTTCTCCCAGACGGCAAAAGGCGCAAACTTGTTCCATGCAAACTCATGATGGTTGGACATCCCTTTTTGCACAAGTACGGTACGATCAAGGCGAAATTTTTCTCCCGGATGGATCATTTGCGCTCCATTGCTATTGGCAATCATTCTCAGTATTGATGAAGCGATATTGATTTCATTTGGTCCAGCAACAATCACTGCCTTCTCACGAGAGTCGAATAGTAAAATCGATCCTACCGGTGCAAGACCATTAATCTTCAAAAACAATCCCCCTAAAATGGGATCAAGCTTATTCTCAGAAAACAGACGAGCAAACTCACGAGTAGGGTTAATGATATCCATAGATTCATGCTCGGCATATTCACGCATCGCAATACCCGCATAAACAAAAGGCATGCGAAGTAACTGGACCTCTAACCTGGACTGCCGTGTTTCATTATTATGCTGCCGGATAGCCTCCAGAATATCGCTATCGTTTATACCTATTTTTTCAGCCATAAGCGCGCTGGCTGTTGGATAATTACGCCGAATTTCAGCACGCTGATCCAGAGTAAGTTTCTTCCTGGAATCGGAACCTTGATGCTGAGAAATCAATAAACCCAGGTTATGCATTAAAGCAGCCTGCATCAGCTTGCTGTTCTTTTCTGCAGATATTTGCTGATCTGGATAGTATTGATTATAGCGTTTAACCAGTTCACTCAATGAAGCGGCAATATAAAGCGGTTTTACATGAGAGTAATAGCGAGCATCTGATAAAAATAACTCGCCCAGGACCTGAAATATATTTTCATCGCATATTTTCTTAAGCGAATTGGCAACGTAGTTCAGGTCCTGGCGTAATTCTGGATGAGGTTGCTTTCTAATACGTTTCTGAAAGTCCAGAAAAAGAATAATTAACTTATTTAGACGGGAATGAATAGAGTCGGGAGCAGAATAATGGATACTATGAACATCAGGATTACGCCTGGAATCTTTTTCCTGCTTCGGTATTAACCCATCATCGCGCATGCGCTGGTACTGGACTTCGCTGACCTGACTACCTTTCTTGACCAGTAACGCACCATGGTCATCAAAGATATCAACTCTGGCGTGACCATTAACGATATCATTACTCTTGAATTTCCGATCACTATTCCAAATATCGCTCATCCCAATTCCCTGCAATATTCCATGATTATATTAAACGGTAGTTTCTTACAACTACAATATCATATTACATTAGTCTAAATTTTGGGAATATCTTATCAGGAAATTTTATGCCCCTGATTAGAGGAATAACGTTTAGGTGACCAATGACTACATAAAGAGATAAAGTAGAAAGATTCCCAGCACCAGTCGATACATTACAAATGGCATCATGCCAACGCGGTTAATCAGGCGCAGGAAGAAATGAATACATATCCAGGCGCTCAATGCTGATAAAACCACAGCCATGAACAACATCGACCATTGTATAGTCACCTGAGACTCAATCAGATCTTTGGTTTTAAACAGGCCACTGGCAATGATAATCGGGATTGATAATAGAAAGGAAAAACGAGCTGAAGCAGCTCTGTTTAAACCTAGAAATAGCCCTGCAGTCATAGTAATCCCTGAGCGTGAAGTACCTGGAATCAGGGCAAGTGCCTGAAAACAGCCTACAATCAAAACATCCTTAAAGCTCAGGGTGTATTCACTACGAACATGACGTTGAACGCGATCAGCGATGCCTAACAGCAAGCCAAAACCTATAGTTGCCCATGCAATGACCAAAGGTGAACGCAGTTCGGTTTCGATAATGTCCTTGAATAACATACCAACGATAACCGCAGGTATGGTACCCAGAATGACCCACCAGGCCAGACGGCTATCCTGATTATGCTGCTGCTTGAATACACTAGCGAACCATGCGCCAGTCATATTGATAATTTCTACGCGGAAATAATACATCACCGCTATCAGTGAACCGACATGCATAGCAACATCAAACACCAGCCCCTGATCGGGCCAATGCAGAATGACCGGCACCAGAATAAGATGTGCCGAACTTGAGATAGGCAGAAATTCGGTCAACCCCTGAACGATTGCCAGCACAACTATTTGTAGAGTATCCATGTATTGTCTTTATTGAACCTGGTAAAGTTTTACAATTTTCTGACTATTATTCGCAGAAAATTAAAATAAGTGCGAGATGATACGGATTTTGAATGAAAGATATATAACGTGAGGATAATATTTCGTTAATTCAGAAAAACTTTTCAGCCATCACAAAAGCGAATCTTGTTAAAACTTATATATTATTAGTAACCAGGGGCATACATAGTCATGCAGATTGAAATCATACAGGCAGATATTACTACCCTCACAGTCGACGCTATTGTAAATGCGGCTAATAATTCATTGCTGGGCGGTGGTGGCGTAGATGGTGCTATTCACCGGGCTGCAGGGCCGGAGCTACTGGAAGCCTGCCGAAAGCTAAATGGTTGTGAAACTGGACAGGCCAAAATCACCAGAGGCTTTAAACTACCTGCGCGTTTCGTGATTCATACCGTAGGCCCGGTATGGCAGGGTGGGCAGCACAGGGAAGCTGAACTATTAGCTTCCTGTTACATAGAGAGTCTTAAACTGGCTGAATCGAATGACTGTCAGAGTATCGCCTTCCCAGCCATCAGTTGTGGGGTATACGGATATCCGATTATCCCAGCCGCTCAAATTGCCATACAAGCCATCGTTCAGCATCGACAGGAACTAGAAAATTTACAACATATCATCTTCGCCTGCTTTAATGACGAAGTTAAAGATGCTTTAAGACAGGCGCTTTCACGACATAGTTTGTAAAGTCGACAGCTAGCCGCCCTTAATAGGCGGCAATAAAACCACTTCATCAGTCTCCTTTAATAAAGTAGATTCGTATTCATTCTGGTGGATTTTCTGATCGTTGAGAAGAATAATAAAGTCTTCACTATGTGGTAACTGAAGCTTTGATAATAATTGAGTAAGCGTCGCTGTTTCATCCAGCTCGACTTCGCAGCGGTTAAACTCACTGCCATCGGGTAAATGCAAACGTAAGGAACCAAATAGCTGGGCTGTAATTTTCATGTTCGCCACTGGTGTTATTCTAAATCCAGCCTTTGCAGGGTTTGTGCAGTAGGAATTCCCTGCTCATCCCAACCTCTCAGTTGATAATATTCAGGTAACATTTCGGGTAATCGACTAACCAGCCCTTTAGCGACGCCTGCATCGGCTGGCTCCTGCAGTATTCTTTGCGGCAGGGTGTCATCCTTACCCTCAAATCCGGCACGTAAATTGAACTGTCGTTCCAGGTTCCAGATGCGTTCCCCGGTCAATCTTAAGCGCTGTAAATCCCATTTACTGTCACTGTCGGCATCGACCATAGCCAGAAAGTCTTCTATGGTCCATCCACAACCTCGTGGGAATAGACATAAGCCACTGGAATCGATAAAAGCAATATCATCCTGACTGTCTTTTACGATGGTTGGTTTTTCTGCAATCTCAGTAGTGTTGAAATCATGTTTGAAAGGTGCCGCACGCAAATGGCAGGCTCCTCGATTACTGGTTGCATAAGCCAGCCCCATACCCTGCATACTGCGCCCATCGTAAGCAGCAAACTCCTGCCCCTTAACCGACATGGAAAGCTCTGGATGACCATATTTTTCCGTCAGCCGACGAGAACCTAATCCTATTTCCTTACCAAAACCTTCCCCCCTTGCAGTGAGTTCGGTGATCTGACACAAAGCTTCTGCATTTCCGAATTCCAGTTTGATTCCGCCGGTATCAGCTTCATTAATGATACCCAGATCGTAAAGCTCCATGGCGGCAGCAATCGTCCCTCCCAAAGAGATAGGATCCATACCATATTCGTTACACAGAAAACCGGCGTAAGTTGCCGCGTCGATGTCATCCACACCCACTGCGGCACCCAGTGCATAAGCTGATTCATACTCCAGCCCTCCAGAGGCCCCATGATATTGAGGTTTATCCCTGACGGAGAAGTGCTGCGGATCGACCTTACTGATACGCCCACAGGCGATGGTGCAGGCAAAACAGGCGGCATTGGTCACCAGATTGGTATGCCCATGTTGATTTGGGGTTTGCATCGCTTCGGGATTGAGGTTATGCGCCCCCTCAAAACGTACACTACGGTTATTGCGTGTAGGCAGGCTGCCAAAGCGATTGGTGACATCGATCATCGCCAGTGTGCCATCGCGCGTATAACCTTCGCGCTGTGTGAGTCGGGCATTGATACTATTGATCAGGCTGACAAAACGTTGAGGATCTGCATGCTTTAGTCCCGCAGTTCCACGTACTGCAATTGCCTTAAGTCTCTTTGACCCCATTACAGACCCTACCCCGGAACGACCCGCCGCGCGATGCTTATCATTCACTACACAGGCGAATCGACACAGGTTTTCACCAGCGGGTCCGATACTGGCGATGCGCATCAGTGGATCCTGATATCGGTCGTGGATCAGGGACTCCGTTTGCCAGGTAGTCTGTCCCCATAGATCAGTCGCATCGCATAGTTCGGCTTTTTCGTTTTCGATATGCAGATAAACCGGTTTTGCCGACTGCCCTTCTATCATCAATAGATCATATCCGGCGAATTTCAGTTCGGCGCCAAATTTTCCGCCCGAATTGGAACAGGCTATGGCACCGGTTAACGGTCCTTTGGTAATGACTGAATAACGCCCAGCGGTGGCAGCCATGGTGCCAGTTAGTGGGCCTGTGGCGAAGATCAGCTTATTTTCTGGCGATAGTGCATCTACTGCAGGATCCATTTCTTCCAGTAGATACTTACTGCCCAGCCCACGTTGACCGAGGTATTGTTCAGCCCACTGCATATTCAATGGTTCAACCTCACAGCTTCCTTGCGTCAGATTGATACGTAGTATCTTTCGTTGCCAGCTCATATTGCCACCCTTTAGCGTTAACCTGATAAAAGATTGTACATTGAAAAGCGCAGCTGAGGCGAATTAGGGCTCATTCTTTCAGGACGATAGAACCCTCTGCCTCTTTCCAGCACCATAAACGGTCCTGAGTCAAATGAACCCCGCCGATCCAGCGATCTACAGGCATGATATCCAGCCAGTTTAACTCATTCGCTAACACGGCTTTACCGGCTGCAGTAATACTGAGCTTTTGATTTTGAGTGATTTGACTTGTTACCTCTGTACCTTCCGAAAGCTTTAATAAAGGAGGTGTTGAACTGAGCATGTCATTAAGAATCGCCCAGAAACTGGAATCTCCCAAAAATATACGCTGCTCGGCCTGCTGGTTGGCAGCAAATACCTGCCCAGGGTGAGTCACATTCTGCTCGATAATGCTCAAGGCCTGTAGAGCAGTTCGAGACAGACCATTCTCACAGGCTGGGTACTCCTGCAGCATGCGCATGATAGCCCCCTGCAAAAAGGGCAGTAGCGAGGTATTGGTTTCATGTAATGCACGCCATTCCAGTGGAGTATTGTTACGGAATGCAGACCATGCTTTGCTTGCAAGATCTAGATGTAACGGCGTCACTGGTATTTCAAATGCAAACAAACTAGACATTTGCTGTGCAGACAGCATCCCCAGATACTGATCCACACAAATCAAAGATAGCGGCAGCTGTTGTGGATTATTGAAATTCAACCAGTCCAGTATCTGTATCAACTGTAGCTGATCATAAAGATCATGCTCAAACCATAAGAGTACTTTGTCGTATTGTTCAAAACTCTTCAGAACATTATCGCGTTGAATAAAATCCTGTTTGATTTGTGATGCTTCGCCCCATCCCTGCTCGGCAATAAATTTTGCACGAACCTCTGAGAGCGCTTCCAACGAAAGACCGGCAGGAACCGGACCATCATGCAGTACATCTCGCCAGGGCAGAAAAACGCCGGGTATTTCAGCCTGCTGCATGATAGATACTGCGCTATCACCATTGGTTATATTGAGTATGGTCATATAACTACTGTCTGTTAATCCTGAGCATTAATGGGTAAACAAACCTCGAAACAGGCACCTCCTAGCTGAGGTGATTTACTGACATGCACACTCCCCGCATGCCATTGCACAATCCGGTTTACTATAGCCAGCCCAAGACCAAACCCTGAACTCTTTTTGACTGACTGATTTTTCACCCGATAAAAGGGTTTGAAGATCTGTTCAATCTGCTCTTCAGCAACGCCAGGGCCATCATCTTCAACCTTAAGATAAAACCTGGAATCACTCCAGCGGCAGCTCACATAGACATATTGCTGGGCATATCGACATGCATTCTGGATCAGATTATCGACCAGCTTACACAGGTAATCATGGTCACCTGCAATCAGGTTTTCACTTTGCTGCGCATGGAACTTAATCTTACAGTCTGTATCCACTCTACGCAGTATACGTTGCTCTATCAGTGCTTCAATCTTGACCGGTTCCTGCTCGATGGCTGGCTGTTGGTCAAGTCGTGAATAGTTGAGTAATTCATTGATCAGGTCTTCCATATCATCCAGATCGGCTTCCATACGCTGAATATCCTGCTCTCGTTGCTGCTGATCCTTACGTCCCTGAATCATGTCGAGAGCAAAGCGCAGGCGCGATAAAGGCGTGCGTAATTCATGCGATACGGCCTGACTCATCAGTTGATTATTTTCATTCAACTGTTGCAGACGTTGTGCCATTGCATTGAATTCTTTCTTCAATGGTTTAAGGTAAATGCCATCAGGATTTTCAACCCTTGTTGTTAAATCGCCGGAACCGATTTTTATTGCTGCCCGGTTAAGTTGATTAATAGCGCGTAATAAGGGTAACAACCAGAGCAACAACATAAACGCCACTCCGGCATAAAATAGCAGGGTAAGTGCATAGCGTGCATTTTCCTGTTCCGCAGTTGCTGTAGTTAATATCTCCAGACTTAACAGCCAGTTGGAGTTTGGAATACGGCGATACAGTGTATCCGATGCATCCGATTGCAGGATAAATATCTCACCTCTATCACGTTGTGCTTGCAGGCTGGGCGGCAGTGGTATCGACGATAATGGTTCCAGAGACATATTAAGTTTTTTCTGATCGAGCAGATGCTGCATGGATGTACGATCAGATTGTCGTTCAGATAGAAGATCGGCGGTTAGATTCAGCAGCTCACGATACCCCTGATAAGGTAACTGCTGGGTATCTTCAAACTGACGACTATAGTATTCATCTATAGCCCAACCCAGCCCCATCAGCGCGAGGAACACGCCCACATACAAACTGAAAATCAAATTACGCATGGTTTAATTCCATGCATTGGGGATAAATATATAGCCCTTCCCCCAGACTGTTTTAATACGCTCAGGCTGCTGTAAATTATCACCCAGTTTTTTACGTAAGCGAGAGATTCTAACGTCTATAGTTCGATCAAAACCATCATAGTCAAAGCCGCGTAATTTCTGTACCAGCTCATTGCGGTGCATGACTTCACCTGCATGGCTGGCAAGCACCCATAGCAGATCAAACTCTGTACTGGATAAGGATATTGTATCCCCGCTTAGTGTTACCGACTTGGCAGTTTGATTAATCGTAAAAACACCAAAATCGAATTGATCAGGCCTCTGTTCAGTCAATGGTGCTTTACGACGTAATAAGGCTTTTATATGTGCAAGTAATACCCGTGGACGAACAGGTTTCGGCATAAAATCATCCGCCCCCAGCTCCAGTCCCATCACTTCATCCAGCTCACCGTCGTTAGCAGTCAAAATCAGAATGGGCTGCTGATAAAACTCCCGCACCTCGCGACAGACCTGATGACCATCCTTACCTGGTAGCATGATATCCAGCAAAACCAGATCGGGCATTATTTTCCGAATCATCTCTACTGCAGTATCCCCCCGCTCAGCGATACTCACTCGAAAGTCATGTTGTTCAAGAAATTCACGAATCCATTCTGCAAGTTCAGTATCATCTTCAACCAGCACGATATGTACATCCTGAGAACTTGAAGTCATGCCTAGAACACCCTCCAGCTAAATTGATTGCGACGTACTTTATACACCCACTTCACCTCTATGGTTGCAACTGCCAGATCATCACTTTGATCCTGCTGTCGCATGACATATTGCTGGGTTTCTGCAAAGCTGAACTCAAAAGAATAGGCACCATGATCTTTCGCTTGCCAACATTTGATCGGCTCTGGTTCTAGTTGATTATAGAGGCAGTAATCGGCGACTTCTGATGCCTGCCATTGCATCATAATATTCTGATAGCAGATGTTACCCTTTTTCAGACTGACGCATTTGGCTGGTTTACTGGTAAGTGTGATATCCGCCGCTGAAACCGGTGTGACTTGTAGACCTCCGAGTCCTATCAGCAATAATATAAATATTGAACATTTTTCCATAATAAATGCCCCTAGAATTGATACTTCAATCCAGTGGTTAGCACAGTAAGCGTATCATCCCCAGCAATTGGGCTTTCAGTAAACTCAGAACTTATTTTTATCAGCGTCAGTTTAGCCTCAAAGATCCAGTTTTCATTGACTGGATAATCAGCGATTACATCGAAAAATACTGCCTGCCCGGGGTCTGCTTTAAACTGAGGAAATGCCGAAGTCGCTTCAGAAGCGCTCACACCAGCCATATAATTTGTCATTTTAGCGGAGAATAATGCAAGCCCGGCTCGCCCGGTTACTAACCAGTTCCTGAGCTGCCATTCCTGTTGATAATCTGCTGTCGCCAGATAACCATCATGCACTCCGGTTACATCGCGTGTGAGCGACATCGAAACCCTGTTAGCATCACCATACCAGGTAAATCGAGCGCCAAAATGTCCATCTACCTCTCGATTACCCAGGTGTCTCAACTGACCATCAAACTCATCACTGTCAGTGAAATCCATTCCAAACTTGGGCCCAAGTACCGCATCAAGGACCCAGTTCTCATCACGCAACAGGCTATACCCTAGCAGAATCCCATCCTCTTCGTTGGCAATGAAATAAAAGTTACCGTTGCTGTAACCGATATCCAGCAGCACAGTCAGGCCATGTTCGTCTTTCATCCCCCGATATAGCCCGCCGGAACTGCTTACCAATCCTGCGCCCAGCTGAACATCCCAACCATCTTCTACAAAGTGAGGACTTCCAGTACGCAGTTCTGAGTTCTGTGCAAGACTAACACCGGATACAACAAGCAATGCCATAGCCAGAGTCCACACTGACATTAATTTTGAGGGGTGTTTCATAAAAAAATCCAGCTGAGTTTGTACGCATCAACATTAAAACACTGCATATAACGATGAGTCGTTACAGGTTTTTTCAATCTGTTACAAATTGTACAGTTTAGCGGCGATTAATCCGAGATACGATTTTCCTGTATCGCATGACAGGCAACCTGAGCACCATCTTCGCAGTGGAATAGCACAGGTATTTCTTGCTTACAGCGTTCGTTAGCATGCGGGCAACGGTTATGAAACACACAACCGGGAGGCAGATGGATAGGGGTTGGTACTTCACCCTTGAGCTTGATGAACTCTGGATGATCCTGCGTAAGACGGGGTATTGCCGATAACAAAGCTCTGGTATAGGGGTGTTTCGGTTTGGCAAACAGGGTCTGTGTTTCGGCTAATTCACACAAGGTACCCAGATACATGACAGCCACTCGGTCTCCGAAGTGCTCGACCACCGATAAGTCGTGGGTGATAAAAAGATAGGTTAAATGCCGCTGCTGCTGTGCATCCATTAACAGATTCAGTACCTGCGCCTGAATAGATACATCAAGTGCCGAAATTGGCTCATCAGCCACTATAAATTCGGGGTCCACACTAAGTGCCCGCGCGATGGAAATACGCTGACGTTGACCACCTGAAAATTCATGTGGAAAACGCCCCCCCCATGCTGGATCTATCCCGACGGACTGCATCACTTCGGCAATTTTATCGGTCACCTCTGCACGACTTAATTCGGGTTGATGAAAACGAACCGGCTCCTCCAACGTCTGCTTCACTGTCATTCGAGGGTTTAATGAAGAGTAAGGATTCTGAAAGATCATTTGCATATGCTTGCGATAAGGCGCCAGCTGCTGACGCGTCAGCTTATCGATACGCTGCCCGGCATAATGAATACTGCCCTGAGTAGGTGATAACAGCCCCATCACAACGCGAGCCACTGTTGATTTACCACAACCTGACTCTCCGACAACACACAGCGCCTCACCTTTGATAACCGACAGGGTAACACCGTTTATAGCATGCACTGATTCACGACGACGCCTTAAACGACCCTCATGAAATTCCAACTGTTCGAGAAAACCTGCCGTCAGTGGGAAAGACTTATACAGCCCTTTGATTTCTAGCAATTGCTCGATACTATCTATGTCTGACATGGCTTGCTGTTCCATCAAACCTGCTCCTGCAGCGCACACCAGTGGCAGGCAACTCGACTGTGTTCAGAACCCGTAAAATCAGGTATCTGAGTCAGGCAGACAGGCATACTTTTTTCGCAACGTGGATGAAACGAACAACCGGAGGGAATTTCAGCAAGTGAGGGCATACTGCCCGGAATCTGATTCAGGCGCTGACCACTGATTGAATTCTCTGGTAGCGCGTGGATCAGCCCCACGGTATAGGGATGACGGGGTTGCGTGATAATCTGACGCGTAGGACCTTCTTCTATCACGCGTCCAGCGTACATCACAATAGTACGTTGGGTGACCTGAGAGACAACGCCCAGATCATGGGTAATCAGAATCAGCGCCAGGTTTTCCTGCTCACACAGTTCCAGCAGCAAAGCCATAATCTCGGCCTGAATAGTCACATCCAGTGCGGTAGTCGGTTCATCGGCGATAATCAGATCAGGCTGAGTGAGTAATGCAATAGCTATGACCACTCGCTGACGCATACCACCCGAAAGTTCATGTGGATACTGATCGATTCGAGCACGAGCTGACGGGATGCGTACCTTTTCCAGTTTTTCCACGGCAACCTTAAGCGCTTCTTTATCACTCATTCCTCGGTGTGTACGCAGGCATTCGATCATTTGGGTACCTATAGTCAGTACCGGATTAAGCGTCATCATGGGGTCCTGGAATATCATGCTGATGCGATTACCACGGATTGCTGTCAACTCAGTTTCACTCATCTTGACGATATCCTGTCCGTCAAAAAGAATCTCTCCTCCGGCGATATAACCCGGTCTACTGATCAGGTTCAATATCGAAAATGCCGCGACCGATTTACCTGCGCCACTTTCGCCAACAATACCCAGACGTTCGCCACGATCAATTGAGAAGCTGACATCACGTAAAGCCGTTAATTCCCCACTGCGTAGTGGAAAACGGACCTCTAGATGATTGATCTTCAATATAGACATCATCTAACCTTTAAATAGTCTGGGGTTTAACACATCGCGCAACCAGTCACCCAGCAGATTGATCACCAGTACCAGCAATACAAGAACCACAGCAGGAAAGAAGGTAATCCACCAGGAGCCACTCAGGATATATTCAAATCCACTATTGATCAGCGAGCCCAATGAAGGTTGATTCACCGGCATGCCTAATCCGAGGAAAGATAAAGCAGCCTCACTCATAATCGCGTTCGCAACCTGTACTGTAGAAATAACTAGTATAGGAGACAGTGTATTAGGTAATATATGCCTGAACATGATGCGCATAGGCCCAAGCCCAATCACCCTCACGGCATCAACATACTCTTTTTCTTTTTCCGCTAAAACCGATGCTCGAACGGTACGCGCATATTGTGGCCATTCGGCAATACCGATCACCATGATCAACATAAAAATCGCATATTCACCATACAGGTCAGCCCCCATGGAAGCCTGAAAAATAGCCAGTACAACTATCGCAACCATTAAAGTTGAAAAGGATAATTGAATATCCGCCAGACGCATCAGGAAACTATCCAGCCGTCCACCAAGATAACCCGCCATCAGGCCAAGAGAGACACCGAGTATCATTTGCAACAGAACCGCAAACAGACCAATGACGATTGAAATACGAGTGCCATACATCATGGTACTGAGCATGTCTCGCCCCTGTGCATCAGTACCCAGCGTGAATCGCTCATCACCATTGTCATTCCAGCTTGGTGGAATGTCAGAGTCCATAATATCGATCTGCATAGGATCATAAGGATCGAACGGGGCAATAAAGGGCGCACTAAAACTAATAATGACAAATAGCAGCAACACTGAAAAACAGGTCATTGCCACTTTGTCCCGTTTAAAATAATGCCAGAGATCTGAATCAGCCATTGCGCGCCAGTAGCGACTCATTACACCTTCCTCGCGAGCTTAACAGTGGGGTTCACCAGCCCATAGATCAAATCCACCAACGTATTGGTGACGACAAAAACCAATCCGACAAAAATCATGTAGGCAATAATCAAGGGAGTATCGGTACGGTTAACAGCTTCCAGAAACAGAAAACCCATGCCCGGCCACTGAAACACCCTTTCAGTAAGAATGGTAAAAGCGATCATAGTACCAATCTGCACCCCTCCAACAGTGATTACCGGTAACAGGGTATTTTTTAAGGCATGTAAAAACCAGATGCGACGATTACTTAAACCTTTGGCTCGTGCAAAACGAATATAATCCTGCTCCATACACTCCATCATTTCAGAGCGGATCAGACGTATAAAAAGTGGCAGCATGATTGAAGAGAGCGCAATCGACGGTAAAATCAGATGAATCAGTCCATCACTGGTGAGTAAACCGGTTTCCCATTCACCCAGCATGACTGTCTGTCCTCGCCCAAAGGATGGAAGCCACCCCAGATAGATAGAGAACAGATAGATCAACATAATCGCGGTGAGAAACACCGGGATAGAAATACCCACGATACTCAACCCCATCATCAGTTTGGTAAACCAGCTGCGCGGATTGATGGCGCAATACACTCCGATAGGTATGGATAGCGTAATGATAATGAGTGTAGCACCCAGTACCAGCTCAAAGGTGGCTGGGAATTTATGCATGATGACTTCTAGCGCCGGACGCTTGAAAAAATAGGAATCCCCCAGGTCACCATGCACCGCTTTTTTCAGAAAGCGCCAATACTGCACCATAAATGGGTCATTCAGCCCCATCTCTTCGCGCAACTTATTTCGTTCAACCTGAGAGACAGAAACCCCAAGCATCTCCCTTAAAGGGTCGCCCAGTTGATCCTGTATAGAGAAACTGACCAGGCTGATGATAAACATCACCACCAGAGCCTGAGCCAGTCTGCGAATCAAAAATGCGATCATCGCTTAATATTCAACGGATAGAGATCAAAATAAATACACCTCCCGGCTCGAATACCTGAGTATAGAGCCGGGAGAAATGCCATATTAAACAGCATCAACTGATGCTTAATCCATCACCAGGTCGCCGAGGTAGGGGAAGTTCATAACATTCAGAATAGCTTCAGCATGAACACCTTTGCGTGCAGCCCAGGCAAGGTCCTGCCAATGTAATGGGATAAACGCAGCATCGTAATACAGCTTTCTTTCTACATTCTGTAGTAATTCTTTACGCTTCACAGCATCGGTTTCGGACTGACTGGCAATGATCATTGCATCCACATCCTTATTGCAGTAGTTGCCACTATTGTATTGACCGTAACCGGTTTTCTCATCAGGACACATCGCCAGGAATTCAGTGAAATTGGATGAATCCTCAGTATCCGCATGCCAGCCAATCATCATAATGTCTGCAGCACGTTCGTCGAATTTAGGCCAGTACTGCGCTTTTGGCATGGTGGTCAAATCGACCTTGATATTGATCTTGGCAAGCATGGATGCCACTGCTTCAGCAATCTTCGCATCATTCACATAGCGGTTATTCGGTGCCATCATAGTGACACTGAAGCCTTTTTCATAGCCCGCTTCCTTCATCAACTGTTTGGCTTTTTTCAGGTCATAACGTGGAAACAATCCGGGAACATGTCCCACATAACCCCGCGGGCTTTGCTGTGCAGCTGCGGTACCAAAACCACGCATGATTTTTTTCACGATTCCCGCATTATTCACTGCATAAACCATCGCCTGACGTACACGTGCGTCCTTAAACTGAGGGACTCTTTTCTGGTTCATCTGCAAAGTGATAATTCGCGTACCCGACATTGTAATCAGGTCAGTGTCAGGGTTTTTCTTAATACGCTCCAGATCAGTAGGCGGAACCGGAGCAATAAAGTCCACATCGCCGGACAGTAAAGCAGCAACGCGAGTCGGTGCCTCTTTGATAGGTGTCAAAACAATTTTATCAACATTGCCGGGGGAACTTTTATCCCAGTAACCGCCAAAGCGGGTGAATTCAACTTTAACGCCCTGTTGACGAGCGCTCACTATATACGGCCCGGTACCGGAAGCATGGGTTGAAGCATAGGTATCACCGTGCTTTTTCAACATGGCTTTGGGCTGATCTTTATCGTCGTTACCGCTGTAAAAAGCGCTATCCATAGGAAATATATAGGTCGCCATATGCATTACCAGAGGGTATGGCTCAGTGGTAATCAGATCAAAAGTGTAGTCATCAATCACTTTCAATTCTTTGAATGGCTGGAACAGTGCCTTGAAGTCAGGGCTTTCTAAGAGGCGGTTGTAGGTGAAGAGTACATCTTTAGTTGTTAACGTATTGCCCGAATGGAATTTCACATTCTTTCGCAAATTAAAACGTACCGTATATTTATCCAGACGTTTCCAGGAAGTTGCAAGACGCGGCTCAAAATCCATAGATTTTGTCCAGCGCACCAACGGATCAAATACCATATGCGAATACTGAAGCGTACCGCCAGATAACTGTTCATGCGGGTCCAGTGACACTGGATCAGCATCGTACGCCAGGCGCAATGTCTTTGCCTGTGCAGTAAAGCTCACAGCTAAAGCAGCAACTAGACAGATAAAAATCTTAGCAATTGTTTTCATTATGTCCTCTCTCCAAAAGTATTTATGCGTAACAATAGAGGTCAACCAATTAACAAAAGAACCTCTGAATAAAACGAACGGGTTTAATAATTGCATTATCTTCACAAACCCATCTTTCTATTCACAGGTCCCTGATGAAAAACTTGCCGCTACCGTGCGCTGGAGAAATAACGTTGTTGAGTTTACTCCTTAGCTTTTTGATTTGTAAAGTAAAACTCCCCATTGTTTTTTTTGCACCTTTATAATCCACTTATGCAAACCACAACCTTAATTATACAATCGCACTGTAAGCCCCTGCCTTACCCATGGTTACAGCGCTGTCTTGACTCCGTGAACGCATGGGCTGAACTTATGGGGTTTAAATACCACTTTATTGATGATGGGATATTTGAACTACTACCTAACTCAATACTGCAAAAAACAGCATCACAAAAAGTTATCGCCACTGACATCGCGCGCTTGTATGCAATTCGAAACGGACTGGCGGATGGGTATCAGACTGTAGTATGGATAGATGCGGATTTTTATATATTCGACCCAAAGCAATTTATTCTACCAGAGAGCAGTTATGCCGTAGGCCGCGAGGTCTGGATACAGCAGGATAAACGAGGGCAGCTGAAAACCTATAAAAAAGTCCATAATGCATTCCTGATGTTTCGTCAGGGAAATCCTTTTCTGGAGTTTTATCTGCAAACTGCTGAAAAGTTATTACAACAAAATACGGGGAACATTCCTCCACAGTTTATCGGCCCCAAACTTTTGACAGCATTGCATAACATCTGCCAACTTCCGGTGATGGAAAGCGCAGGGATGCTTAGCCCATTAGTATTGGAAGATATTCAGAAGAGGCAAGGTGATGCACTGGAAGCATTCATACAGCAATCATCCACACCCATAGCGGGTGCTAACCTGTGTAGTTCTTTGACTAAATCGAGTGCACCAGACTCGTTACAGATGTTTAAAGTTATGGACTATCTTGATAAAGGAGTTATCTGAAAACAAGGCCTGTTTGAATTCTGCGTTGATATTTGAATCACTATTTTCTAAATATCTACTCTCTCATTAAGGTTTAAACTACCTGTAACAGTCAGCCAATAAATCATCCCTTACTATCACAGCTTTTTTCCTGCCAGGGTCGGCTCTTTATCAGTCCGGGTTTCCAGCTTGAGATAACTGACCAGTCGCACACAACCTTGTTGATGCATGCTTTCGTGCACTGATTCCACAGCCTTTAATATATCCGATAGATCACCTTCAATATTGGTGCCGGAGGCATGCGTATGTACTATAAAATCATAGCTATTTAACAGTTCAACGATCTGTATAACTTCTTCACGAACGCTAACACCCGCGCCTATGGGTATCACCTGTAATTCAGCTGTTGCTTTCAAGATTATCTCCTGTGGGTTTGTGGATTTTTCGTTTTTCCGCTTCTATATATACACGTTTAATCTGTGGAAACCCCTGTTTAATAGCTTTATCGATTTTAGCAATCACATCTTCAATTTGGTCAGCTGTTTTACTATCAGCAAAATCGACACTGATATTTGCCAGTATAAAGTCTGGGCCCATATGCATAGTTAACACTTCATTAACATGCTGGATAGAGGCTTCAGCTTTTAATATCTCGCGTACACCCTTGACTGTTGACTGACTGGCACTCTCCCCTATCAACAGACTTTTGGTTTCATAGGCCAACCAGATCGAGGTACCAACCAGAATAAGGCCAATGATGATTGATGCAATTGAGTCAAATATAAGGATCCCCGTATATTGACTTAATGCTACACCTACAAAGGCTACCAGCAGGCCTAACATAGCAGCCGAATCCTCAAACAGTACGACAAAAACAGAAGGGTCTTTGGCTCTTTGTATCGCTTCTATATACCCCCATTTGCCTTTAACCCTGCTAAATTCCCTGAGAGCAAAAAACCATGCTGCGCCTTCAAACAGCAATGCCAACCCAAGGACTATATAATTTACTATAGGATTACTGATGGGTTCAGGATGTGACAAATGCTTAATCCCTTCATAGATGGAAATCCCTCCACCCAAAGCAAAGATTAATATAGCGACAATAAAGCTCCAGAAATAGATCTCCTTACCATATCCGAAAGGAAAATCCTCATCAGCTGGTTTTGCAGCCTGCTTCATGCCATGTAATAGTAGAAACTGGTTACCTGTATCGACCAGAGAATGTATACCTTCTGATAACATCGCCGAGCTCCCGGTAAACGCTGCTGCGACAAACTTGGTAATGGAAATAAGTGTATTTCCTGCCAATGCGGCAAAGATAACTTTTTTGGAGCCTGAAGCCATTTTATATCCCTGAATTTTAAAACAATATGTAACTGAATATTGTTGCTGCGTTATCACAATAAAGCAACAATAGCGGCCCACTTAATTTACAATATGTACTGATTCAGAGGATTGACTTAGCCCAGTGAAAAAAATCGCCCTTTTTGCCGATGTACAGAACATCTACTACACCACCCGTCAGGCCTATGGCCGTCAATTTAATTATCGAGCGCTTTGGAAAGCCGTGAGTCAAAAAGGTGAAATCGTTCAGGCTTATGCTTATGCAATAGCGCGAGAAAATGATAAACAGCATAAATTCCAGGCAGCACTTAGGGACATAGGCTTTGAGGTAAAACTAAAGCCTTATATACAACGCAGTGATGGTAGCGCTAAAGGCGACTGGGATGTGGGTATAACGATTGATATCATGCAGGCAGCCAACCAGGTGGACTGTATAGTTCTGCTATCAGGTGATGGTGATTTTGATTTACTGATGGATAAGGTTAGAAAGGATTATGGGGTCATAGCCGAAGCTTATGGTGTACCTTCTTTGACCGCTAATTCTCTGATCAATGCAGTTGATCATTATCATGCCATAAACATGGATTTATTACTTTAAGGCAGTTCTGATCAATTATGCTGTATCTCTAGATCTGAGGCTGATACGCAATCAAGGCGCAACTGTGCCAAAAATCTGATACAGAGATTAGTCGAGAAATTTATTGATGCGCTAGTTTGGCGGAGGGGGGGGGGGTGATTATGACAAGCTGAGAGCTGCATTACAGCTCAACAGACTTGCCTTACAGCTGTTACTGCTCTAGTTGTTTACGCAGGAACAACATTGTTTGCGCAAGGTCCTTTCTGGCCCTGGCCAACTTCAAATTCTACTGCTTGTCCATCATTAAGGGTTGCATAGTTGCTTCCACTTTTGATTTCAGAATGGTGAACGAACAGGTCTTTACCACCGTCTTCCGGTGTAATGAAACCAAAACCTTTATCCGCGTTAAACCATTTTACTGTGCCTTTACTCATACTATACTCTTTAAATTAATATTTGATTGATTGCAGTTATCTGCCGCCGCAGTATAACCTTTTAATCTAAGTAAATCTGGAAAATAAACAAATAGTTGGCTGATTTAAGCCAAAATGAGAGAAATAAAGGCCATTTTGAGCAAAATAATTTTTAAATCACCCAAACAAGTCTGCATTTTGTCTGATTAAGCCGACCTTTTCCTTCCTGCCTCACTGTAATAACTTCATCGTATATCTTTTTTTAAAGCTGTTTTGCCGACATTTATAATGAACTCAACATCCTGAAATCTCTTTTCTAGCATACTTCGATTAAGGCATGTGGTTACCTTGTTGTAGTCACCTGCCCGGTTCACGAGTTTAAAAAGATTTTCCTATTCGTAATGATCGTTAGATTCCATCCAGAAAAAAGCCGGGTAGTCATAACCCGGCTTTATATCACCCACCCACATCGTGGGTAACAAGTCGATTATTGAAGTACTAATTCAACACGACGATTTTGGCTACGACCTTCACGTGTATCATTAGAAGCTACAGGCTTGTCTGGTCCATATCCTTTAGCAGTCAGTCGATTTGCAGCCACACCATCATTGATTAGATATTGACGAACGCTCTGAGCACGCTTCTCTGACAGGCTCACATTGAAGTTACGGGCACCACGGTTATCAGTATGACCAGCAATCTCAAATGACAGGTGCTTGTTATTTTTCAGAGTTTCAGCAATACCGTCTAATACAGATTTACTCTCAGCACTGAGCTCTGCTGTACCACTTTTAAACTGAACCTTGTCTAATTTGATATCTTCTTTCAGCTTACAACCGGTTTTGTCGACAACAGTGCCCTTAGCAGTGTTTGGACATTTGTCCTGAGCATTCATGATGCCATCGCCATCCAGATCCATATTAATAGCACAGCCTTTTGTGTCTACTTTAACGCCAGTCTTAGTACCGGGGCATTGGTCACTACTATCTGCTACACCGTCTTTATCACTATCTAAAGCACAGCCATTAGCATCTACCATCACACCCGCATCTGTAGATGGGCACCTGTCTTTGCTATCAGCAACACGATCACCATCAGAATCCAGTTCACAGCCTTTGGCATCAACTTTGGCAGCAGCCGGAGTTGCTGGACATTTATCATTAGCATCTGCAACACCATCGTTATCAGCGTCTGCCATTTTCACAACATCACCACAGGCTTCGATTGGCCCTTTTTTTCCATTCTTTACCAGGATGCAGCCACCAAAACTATCCTTTACCAGTGCACCATAAGCGTCAGACAGGTAATTTCTTTCTGTAGCGGCCTGCAATGGCAAAGCCATCACACTGCCGAGTAATAAAGTTGCAATCAGTTTGTTATTCATAACCTTAGTCCTATTGTGTAATTAATGAATCAAGCATCATCGATGCAGAAAATTGATGAATCCTATACCGAAACCTTATCCGGCAATTTTTCAGTCATCTTGAAATATAAAGCTGTCGGCATTTAAAAATCATTTCAAATCGAAACGAATTGTAACAACCCCCGTAAAATAGTTAAGGCATCAAATGTTAACAATTGTTTCCAGATTTGTTTCGAACAGTAGTCCAGCAGTAATCGTCGCCCTCTGGTTACTTATAGGGAACCTCTGATTAATTTAGAGGTTCCTGCGTCACAGGGACGTACCGCCAAAATCGAGAATTACAAGCCATTGATTTTGTGAGACAAACAAAAATCACAATTTTCATTTTCATGCTCTGATCATTCATGGATGAATTATTCTGAGCTTCCATAAATTTATGATAATAGTGATAAAAATATTTTATTTTTTCAGGTACTTGAAAAATTTTCCTGAGTAAATATTTTTCAGCGTACACAGCAGGACATGTTGATTTGCTGTAGGTTAATTGTATTTGTTTTGACTTCTTATGGAGGACATCTTATGAACTCAATTGATTTTACACCACTGTACCGAAACTCAATCGGTTTTGATCACCTTGCTTCAATGATCAATTCAGCGATGCGCAGCGAAACTGCTATCAATGGATACCCCCCCTACAATATTGAAGTAGTAGAAGATGACCGTTATGCCATCACTATTGCAGCAGCCGGTTTTGAACAGCATGAGCTGGATATTGACGTGGAAAAAGGAGTATTAACAGTTCGAGGAAAAAAGGCCGCTGAAGATAGTAAAAAATACCTGTATCAGGGAATTGCTAACAGCACCTTCGAGCGCAAATTTAACCTTGCCGAGCATGTTGAAGTCACTGGAGCCAAACTCAACAACGGCCTGTTAACGATTGATCTGGTAAAGGAGGTCCCTGAGGCTATGAAACCTAGAAAGATCTCTATCACCCAGACTTCAGGCGTTATTGAACACCAAGCTGAGGCTGAAGAAACAAAAGCCGCTTAAGCTATATGGGCTATGGCAATATGCCATAGCCCATCTTGATGTATAAAATCACAAATTTCATAATGATGAAACCCTGTCGTTATGAAACTGTAACAGCCAGGCTTCAATATTCCAGTTCGAAAAATTTACCTGGAGAACAAAATGAATTTGAAGATCAGCATAGGCTCGATTGCAGCCATACTACTGGCTAGTAGCATATCCGTATCAGCGGATATGTGGAAACATAAAGATAAACATGAGAATAATAACCATAAAAGCAGAGCCAGTCAGAGCGTTCAGCTAGGGCCTCGTCCATTCTATTTAATCGATGACATGGAAGACAGCGCGTTGAAGCATAAGCTTCAACAATGTAAAAATGGGCCATTCTATAAAACTGATTTCTCAATTGGTCATCGTGGCGCTTCTTTACAGTTTCCTGAACACACCAGAGAGTCTTACGAAGCCGCAGCCAGAATGGGTGCAGGTATCGTTGAGTGCGATGTGACCTTCACAAAAGACCGCGCACTAGTTTGCAGACATTCTCAGTGTGACCTGGCGAACACCACCAATATTCTGGCCACTGATCTTGCAGCTAAATGTTCCAAACCTTTCACCCCTGCAAAATTCGATAAAGCTGGAAACATGATTTCTGAAGCTTCTGCCACCTGCTGTACCAGTGATATCACAGTAGAAGAATTCAAAACTCTACAAGGCAAAATGGATGCAGGTAAAAGCCGTGCGACTAGCGTAGCTGAATACCTGAATGCAACTCCTTCATGGCGTACTGACTTATACACCGGCAAAGGTACTTTAATGACACACAAGGAAAGTATTGCCTTATTCAAGAAACTGGGTGTAAAAATGACACCTGAATTAAAATCCCCCAGCGTAACAATGCCTTTTGAAGGCGACTACACTCAACAGGATTTTGCACAGCAAATGATCGACGAATACAAACAAGCTGGTGTGAGTCCACGCAAAGTCTGGGCACAGTCTTTTAACATTGAAGATATTCGTTACTGGATAGCAAACGAACCGGCTTTCGGCATGCAGGCGGTTTATCTTGATGGTCGTTATGACGACTCCAGTTTTGACGTTGAGGATCCTGGAAGCTGGAACCCTTCTATGGAACAACTGGCAGCAGAAGGTGTTAAAGTCATTGCGCCTCCATTATGGATGTTAATCGAACTGGACCCCTACGGTAACATCGTACCTTCCACCTATGCAAAACGTGCCAAAGACGCTGGACTGGACATCATCACCTGGACTCTGGAACGCTCTGGATTATTCAAGAACCATGGTGGCTGGTACTACCAGACCGTAAATTCAGCTATCAATACCGATGGTCAAAAAATGGAAGTACTGGATGTTCTGGCTAAAGATGTTGGTATTATTGGTATATTTTCTGATTGGCCTGCAACTGTGACTTACTATGCTAACTGTATGAGACTAAACTAAAACCCAATAACGACTAAAGTATAATAATTGAAGGCAGTCAGTTTTTCTGGCTGCTTTTTTTTAAGAATAAATCGAGGAAAGCACTGCATGGCGTGTGAATACTCCACCGGCTCATCCTTGTAAACACTTAGTAATAGCAAGCTAATAATTGATGCAAGGTAGACGTACGAAAGAATTTATCGCATACTCCTTGTGTGGAAATAATGACTAATAGATTGAGCCAAACTACCTGGCAATCATTAGTATCAAGAGGCATATCTATCCTCTAATATCGAAGAAACCTCTCATTTATTCCCAGAGTTAAAAACAAATATAAAATCGTTGCACTATATGAGTTCTGGCATTTAAATTGAGCTCACTTTGGTTAACATTTTAACTACACACATCCAAATGGAGTTACCATTTTGAAAACAAACAAGGAGTCGACATGAAAAACTTTCAATATGCTATTAGGGGACTAGGCTGTATTGCTTTATTGTGTTTTAGTTCACTTTCAATGGCCGATATCGTACTTCAGGGCAGCGTGGGGGGCAGTCTTCCTGAGTCTTCTTCGTATGATGATAGTCAATTCATTAATGCCTCGGTTGGTTATGGCTTCAAAGATTGGGATTTCCTGCTAGGGTATATCGATCTAGGGGAATTCGAGCTTAGCAACACAAACCTGGATGCAAAAATAAAATCCGACGGGACATTTTTAGAAGTTATCAAAGCTTTTAATACCAGGCTTGTTGATGTAGAGCTCGGCGTTGGATTAAGTCAAATCAGCTCACAAGCTAAACTAGAAGGAAGAAAAGTCGGTTCAAGCGATGATACCGTACCTTTTATTGAACTTTATATAGTGAAAAATTTTAATAGCTTATTCGGCATTCGAGGTGGCATTAGTTATTTTAGTGACGTAGCCGGTAATGATATTACCACTATTGGGTTCGGTATTCGTTTTAATATTCAATAAGGAAATAAAGATGTCTGTTTTTTACAAGATTTTTTCATTTAGAAATATCACAATAGCGGGCTTGTGTTTTTCTTTACTGGCATGTAGTGAAGACGATGGCGATAGAGTGATTTCGTCCGAAAACATCCCGACCAATCGGATTTTTGCCACTATCGATATCTATAGCGATACTGGAAATAAAGGCTATGCCAGTATACAGCTTACAAAAGACACACCACCGGTCGATGGAAAACCAGATGATGAATATATCGATATAACTGGGCATGATCAATTATGGATGTCAACCGGCACTAATCTGGAAGAGGTTGATATTGGCAGCAACCTGTTTTCAGGGCTTGAAAATTTAAGTAATGTTCAGGAACTGTTTGAAGGTGAGTATCGAGGTTTTAACATTTTCCCCTTCTTCTTTTTCTGGAGTGCTCTCCATCCCACTCAAATACACTATAACGGTTCTCTCGATCACGTAGCTGACGGAGCAACCTATACCGTTTCTCTATTTAGAGACAATCAAACAGACGCAAAAAAGTCTATAGTAACCATGCCCCTTGCTTTCAAATTAATTGAGCCCACAGCATCTAGTTCTATCAGCCGTTCAAATGATAATATCCAGATAACCTGGCTGCCAGTGGAAAACAACGTTTTCGTAGAAGCTTCTTTCAATACAAGCTGCTCAGGATCGACTTTAGCTAACTACAGTTATACAGTGAAAATCGATCAAGATAATGGTTCGGCGCTCATTAATGCCGGGGCCATTAATGATAATACGTTAAGCGGCACATGTAACACCACACTAACACTGGCAAAACGCAGAAACGGGACACTTGATTCTGCTTATACAGGTGGTTATATCACTGCAAATCAGGTTCGAACCATTTCATTTATTACAGTAGATTGAATTCAAAAAGACAAAATGGTGGGGCTATAACGCTAAATACTTCTTCTCATTTCAGTAATACAGAAATTTCCTGTGTTTGAAAACGAAGTTGTCAGCAGGCTGCGGTTTGTTTAGCGTTTTAATCGCTCTACTTTTTAACTTTTAATGAATAGGTTTCCAGCACCACAAAAGGCGAATGCTCAGTAGCCTGATAGCACAGTGTCTTGCTCAAAGAAAACAAACAAAAAATACTTTTTCATTGGTTCAGATTCTGATAACTTGCTACATTTTTAAATATACTTGAGATGGAATAGCCAATAACAGTTAAATGGTTCTCTCCACAT
Organism: Gammaproteobacteria bacterium; assembly: GCA_050306135.1. GTDB lineage: Bacteria > Pseudomonadota > Gammaproteobacteria > JACNJF01. Next base: position 109,731 of record JBNLGQ010000029.1, on the reverse strand, counting down.
CGTTCGAGTTAGCCCAAAGCCCAATGGATAGTTTTATCGTAAATATTGGCCGTAATTTATGATAGAGGAGTTGCAATAAAATGCAGAAATTTACTTTTCTGAAAAATTTTAATCTACTTGCTGTAGCTTTAGTTCTAGTATCTGGATGTGCTGGGAATATTAATTATTTATCTCCATTACCTGAGAAAAATTCCGCTCCACTCAGTCAAAATCATGGCATTGTTGTTGCAAAAATAATTAATGCATCGCTTTCCAAACCCTTCAACGAGTTAATCATTACTCCTGACAACATCAATGAGTCCAAAGACGCCGAGTATCAGTTACTTAATTCCATTAGACCTCTATCGGACGGTAGTACGGTCTTTGCTTCTGAGACTCCAGGTGGAACCTATACCGTCGGCGCGATTGGGTTTAGACATGTGCAGGATGATTTGATTTACTATCAGACTATTCCTTTTAGCAAAGAGTCTGGTACTTTTGAGGTGAAACCTGAACAAATAACCGACCTTGGCAACCTGTTATTTTACCAAAAAAAGCAGGGAGACAAGTATATCGGAATGCTCTTGCGAGTACCCGGCGAGCAATCGAATGTATTAAGTACCTATTTCCCGTCTTATAAAACACCGGGTACCCATATCAATAGCTGGAATGAGGATAAACTCGATGATGAGCGAGAAAATATGTACCTATCAGCCTCTCATCATCCGACTATCTTCGATAGCAGATATAAGTCACCAGATGGAAGTTTATATTTTCTAGCTAAATTGGGTGTCATACTAAAACGAGATTCCAGAGGGGATTGGTCTCAAGACACTGTTGACACAATATCAAGCTTAACTGCAATTTCACAAAATACAAAGGGAGACATTGCTGTTGGTGGACTTAATGGCAGTTTATTTTACAAAGCAGCAATTGGTGATTGGACGAATTTAAGTATACAACCGGAGTTTGAAATCGACTACATCAATTTCACAAGTGACAATTCATTGGATGTAATTGCTAATAGTAGTGACACAATAAGAATTCTTAGAGGAAAAAAAGTTAACGGGTCTATTGAATGGGATGAATTGAATAGGTATACAACAGATAGAGGCTGGTTACACAGCAGAAGCGATACTCAAACAGCATCAGTATCACCAGCAGGTTCAAATAGATGGAAAGATTCGATTAAGACAGTTGGAGTTTCTAAGGTTGGGAATAAACGATATATCAGTATTGACTTCGTATCACATAGAGAGAGCAGGTACTTTGCACCGATAAATACGGAATTGTTTGAGTTAACAAGCCAAAATTGGGTTGTTATACCAGAGCAGGCGTTTCCCGAAATTACTTCAGTTTTCTTTCACAACGGTGTTAAGCTTGGAAGAGATGGTAAGCATGATTTCATCGTTAATTATGATACCAATTTATATCTATATGACTCTGACAGTGGATTATGGAAGACTCTTAACAATCGAATCACACCCTGTGTAGATGGTAATTTTCCAGGTGAGAATGGTTGTGAAAACCCAAGCGAAGAAACTTCACATAATCTCATCGAACAAACTGTGACTAAAATAAAAGAGCTGTCTTCTAGCTTTGGATTCAATTCTCTACCGCTGTTTAAAAGTGAAAAAGAGGCCATAGCTTCAGTTGATTTCAGAGCGTTAGGGTCCTATGGAGCACCAATCAAAGAGTCACGTTTATTGTTTACAAAGGATGGGGGGATGTCCTGGTATGTTACAGAAGCCTCCTTACCCAAAGAAAACTGTAAAGATCTGATCTCTGAAGTAACTGACCGGCTTTTAATTGGCTGTAACGGATCGACTGGAGAGTTCTACGAATCGTTCGACGAGGGTATGAGTTGGACATTAGCTCATGAAAACGGTGACTTCTGAATCAAATCCAATTGATCCCGAACATACATGGCAGGCGATGCTTGCAGGATAAAGACATTTTGCTCCTGTAACTGGCCGAAAGCTAAGCGAAAACTGATCATTGAGTTGGTAGTAATTACCAAAATATCATCGATTACTATTTAAGATTCGGTTATATGGATGAAATAGTCGCTATTCTTTGCATAATTGAGCTGAGCCAGGCACGAATACAATTTGCTTAAGAACACCCCTATTCCTTCCGAGAAGTTCAACTTAGTTGAAGTGGTGATACAGGGAAGTATCGTTTACTGAACTGAACGAGCAACTAGCCCTAAACTAAACTTGCAGTTTGCTACTATCTACGACAGGGATTTAATACTTGAGAATATGAACTCCCCTGTGGATGTCTTATTAACAGAGATATATCGAAAGTTTTCAATTCTGTGCTTAACAAAGAAATAAACAGGGAAGACCTGCTTAAATTTAACTCTCTGTGTTCTCGATGATTAATATTGACTATTTTTTGAATTACCAAAACTAAGGGGCAATCAAATAAGACTGTAACCTCTTAAAAACTCCACGGCCTAATCTTTCCCTTTTTTCTGCTTTAATGAATAGGTTTCCAGCACCACAAAAGGCGAATGCTCAGTAGCCTGATAGCACAGGCTTATTTGATCGATAGTGAGTACGCGGGATGTATAGGGCTGCAGATAGCTTTCCAGTAGTGGCCTGCACTTATCTATCTGCGGCTGTGTTAATTTATCGGTGAGCGTCATATGAAAGCGAAATTCATCCAGTACAAACGGATAGCCCCACAACTTAAGCATCAACCGTTGCTGTTCGCTCAGACTCATGGGGTTTCGTTTCTGAATCTCTTCGACTGCTAACTCATCGCGAAAGACATCGAAGGTTTGCACACAGTCTTTTGCCAGGCCATCCAGCCTGGAACAGGGCTGCTCGGGAACCAGCGCCAGAAAATCACCCACTTGCTCAACCTGCAGTGGTGCGCAGGTAAACGGAGTATGTAATTTTGAAAAATGCTTTAGTATCTTAACCAGCTGTTTTAACGATATACCCGGCTTTAAACGAAACGGGGGTTTTAAGGTTGCGTGAAAACCATATAAAGTAGCCTTTGAATTATACTCAGCATAGGGCAACAATGGTTTCAACAGCGCATGATGATCCATTTTTATTGCAGGTTTGTCTCCCTGATAAAAATCGTAACCAAACCATTGAGCGACTAACTGATACAGCGGATCATTTTGTGGCAAGGTGAAATAGATGGCGTAACGTTCAGACATTAACTGATTCGCCTGCCTGATTTCCAGGTTTCTTTTAGCACCGGCATATCGTTATGTTTATCTACTCGTAAAATATCAGCCATATAACCTGTTTTAATACGCCCCCTGTCATGTAGCTCAACAGCATCGGCTGGATTTTGTGTGACGCATTTTATCGCCTTGGGCAATGAATATCCTATTTCCAGATCAGCCAGTAAAAACGCACTATGTAATAAACTGCTGGGATAATAATCCGATGACAGTATATCCAGATAACCTCCCTCGGCTAGCTCACGTGCGGCTACATTACCGGAATGTGAGTATCCGCGCATTAAATTGGGTGCGCCCATCAATACCTTTAAACTACTTTGATGCGACAGGCTGGCAGCTTCCAGGGTGGTTGGAAATTCAGCGATGCTGACTTCATAACTCAATGCCTCTTCAACATGTTGATGTGTGGCATCATCATGACTGGCCATGGGAATATTTCGCTCCAGACAGGTTTCTGCAATATAGCGTCTATGTGCTGCCGACCAGGTTTCTGAAGATTGCAAATGCTGTTGTATTGAGGTCTGAATCTCTTCATCAGAGAATGCATATTTTTTCTGATAATACTCAACGTATTTTTCCAGCTTGGCGAATTGTCTTTGCCCCGGAGCATGATCCATCAGCGACACCAGTTTTAATCTGGGGTCATTGAGGTATTGATCAAACTCTTTGGAGGTTTCTTCACAACTCAGTTCGCAGCGCAGGTGTATAAAATGATCTGCACGCGCGAGTTTATGATCGCTGATATAGGCGATAGATTCGATGATGTCCTGCAGCACTTCTTTACGGCTGCTTTTGTAAATATCGTAACCTACAGCTACCGCATCAAATACCGTAGTCACACCTGAGGAGATCATCTGTGTATCATGCGTCATGATTGCGGATACCCTGGGCCATATCACACCAGGTCTGGGTGTGAAGTATTTTTCCATATTATCGGTATGTAACTCGATCAGGCCCGGCAGCAGATAATCACCATCCCAGTCGATAGCAGAGGGTAGCGAACTATTGCCCTGGTCTATCGCTTTGATATTACCACCCTGTAGGGTAATGCTGCCGTGTACGACTTCATCGCTTAGTACAATATTAGCATTGCTGATAATCTGTTCAGTCATTGAAAGCACTCTTCTTTAAATCAAATAATCGATCTGCTACACGGCTGCGACTTTCTTCATCATGAAAAATACCGACAATAGCTGAATTCTTCGCCTTAGCTTCCAGGATCAGTTCAATCACGGTATTTCTATTCTGCTGATCCAGTGATGCAGTCGGCTCATCCAGCAACATTAACGGACGAATCACGGTAAACTCGCGCGCGATATTGACCCGTTGCTGCTCTCCTCCAGAGAAAGTGGTGGGTGACAGTCCCCATAAACGCTCGGGGATATTCAGGCGTTGTAATAACTCCTTAGCCCGTTGTTCCGCCTGCACTCGGTCTATTGCCATTTCAAGCATAGGTTGCATAACAATTTCGATTGTTGGTATGCGTGGAATCACGCGTAAAAACTGGCTAACATAGGCAATCTTTTCACGACGCAGTCGAATCAATTGTCGGTCGCTTAGCTGGTTTAAATCGAATTGTTGGTCATGCTCAGAAAAAATAATCGCGCCAGAGTCACTCAGGTAGTTGGCGTTTAGACAGCGCAGCAGCGTGCTCTTACCCATGCCTGACTCACCATGCAACACGACACACTCGCCCTGATGAACCTTTAGATTTAAATCACTGAATACCTGGAAGCTGACTTCACCCTGGTTATGCATAGTGAATGATTTATTCAAATTCTGTATTTCTAATACGGCCTGCGACATGTTTCTATACCTGTAAAATAGAGGACACCAGCAACTGGGTGTAGGGTTGCTGGGGGTCTTCCAGTATTTGATCGGTGAGGCCGCTTTCTACGATACGGCTATGACGCATCACAATCAGGCGATCCGCCAGCAGACGTGCAACGCCCATATCGTGGGTGACCAGAATCACCGAGACATTCAGCTCATGCACCAGCTTTCTGATCAGATCCAGTACTCTCGCCTGTACTGATACATCCAGCCCGCCGGTAGGTTCATCCATAAATAACAGACGCGGGCGCGTCACCAGATTACGTGCAATCTGCAGGCGCTGCTGCATACCGCCGGAAAATTGTTTTGGCTTATCATCGATACGCTCCTGATCCAGCTCTACGCGCTCCATCCACTCCAGCGCCTGCTGTCGGATGTTGCCGTAATGACGTTGTCCCTGCGCCATCAGCCGCTCGCCGATATTGGCCCCGGCACTGATATCCAGATGCAATCCATCGCGTGGATTCTGCTGTATGATGCCCCAGTCAAAGCGCAACAACTGACGGCGCTCAGCTTCGCGTAATTCATGTAGTGACACCGCTCCCTTTTCCGACTGATAAACGACCTGCCCATGATCGATCTGTTCCAGACCAGACAGGCAGCGCAACAGGGTCGATTTCCCGGAACCGGATTCACCGACTATACCCAGCACTTCACCTGGATAAACATCCAGATCAATTTGTTGACAGCCCTTGTTAATTCCGTACAGACGGGTTAATTGATCAACCTGCATTAACGGCAATTGATCCAGTAATAATGCAGTATCAGCCATGAGTATTGACCTCTACCCGTTGTTGACAGAAGTCGGAGTCGGAACAGACGAACATACGGTTACCTTCGTTGTCGGTAATAATCTCATCCAGAAAGCTATTGTCTGCACCACAGATGGCGCAGCTATCATCCCATTGCTGAATCTCGAAGGGATAATCTTCAAAATCCAGACTCACCACATCGGTATAGGGCGGTACTGCATAAATGCGTTTTTCACGTCCAGCGCCAAATAGCTGCAGTGCAGGACTACGATGCATTTTAGGATTATCAAATTTAGGTATGGGCGAAGGATCCATAATATAACGACCATTCACTCGCACCGGATAGGCGTAAGCCGTTGAGATATGTCCATAGCGCGCAATATCTTCATACAGCTTTAGATGCATTACACCGTATTCTTCCAGCGCATGCATGGTTCTGGTTTCCGTTTCACGGGGTTCAATAAAACGCAGGGGTTCAGGAATAGGCACCTGATAAATCAAGATCTGATCATTGCTTAAAGGCGTTTCAGGAATACGATGACGAGTCTGAATGAGCGTCGCATCGACTGTGCTTACAGTCGTTTTCACGCCGCATACGCGTTTGAAAAAATTGCGGATACTGACTGCATTAGTGGTATCGTCAGCACCCTGATCGATCACCTTAAGTACATCATCAGGACCGATTACCGAAGCTGTCAACTGTATACCACCAGTTCCCCACCCATAAGGCATGGGCATTTCACGCCCACCAAAAGGTACCTGATAACCGGGTATCGCCACAGCCTTCAGCAGAGCGCGTCGAATCATACGTTTGCTGTGTTCATCGAGATAAGCAAAGTTGTATTCATTCATGCTGCTGACTCCACATCATTCTCCTGGTCTTTAACAGCGGCCTTGCGTATCTTACGGATCAATTCCAGTTCTGACTGAAAATCTACGTAATGGGGTAATTTAAGATGTGATACAAAGCCCACCGCTTCCACATTATCTGCATGAGCCAGTACAAATTCCTCATCCTGCGCGGGGCTGCCAAAGTCTTCACCCAGTTCTGTACCGCGTAGGGCTCTATCTACCAATGCCATAGACATGGCCTTACGTTCATTATGCCCAAAGGACAGGCCATAGCCCCGGGTAAATCTGGGCTGCACCTTCTTTGACCCCTTAAACTGGTTAATCATATCGCATTCGGTCAGGGTGATTTCACCAATCTCAATCTCAAAACCCAGTTCTTCGGGTTGTATGCTTAAGGCAGCCTGACCTATTCTTATCTCACCGGCAAAGGGATGCGTTCTGCCATAACCGCGCTGGGTCGAATAACCTAGCGCCAGCAGAAACCCTTCATCACCACGCGCAAGTGCCTGTAATCGTGTACTGCGATTAGCCGGATATTCAAGCGGTTGTTGAGTGATATCAAAACTGGGAGAGAGATTATCCGATAGCTGTTGTTCAATAATATCTTCGTCATTCATCGTCTCCAGCACATGCGCAAATGCCTGCTCCTGCAAGGTGACTTCGCTATCCTGTTCCGGAGATACCCCTGCCTCCTCTTCATCCAGCAGGCTGAAATCCAGCAGGCGATGGGTATAGTCAAAGGTTGGACCTAACACCTGACCACCAGGTACATCCTTGAAAGCAGCCGAGATACGTCTTTCAATACGCATACTATCGGTATCCAATGGCAGACTGTCACAAAAGCGTTCCAGAGTCGTTCGAAAGGCACGCAATAAAAAGATAGCCTCAATCAAGTCTCCCGCAGCCTGCTTGATCGCCAAAGCAGCCAGTTGCGGATCGTATAAGGAACCTTCGGTCATCACTCGATCAACCGCATAAGGCATTTGCTGTTGAATCTGAGCAATGGTTAATGCCTTTTCAGTGTCATTACCACGACGTTTCTCACGCAACAACCTATGCGCTGCGTGTATGGCCTTCTCTCCACCTTTTACTGCTACGTACATCAGTTATTCTCGATCAATAGTTTGGTGGTCCGTGGAATACAGAAAAACTCACGCCCACAGCTGAGAATCAAATCTATACCCAGCGGGAATTGAGCGGCCAGATTTTCTCGCTGATGCAGAAGCGTACCGTTAAAGCCGCTACAACGGATCTTACGCGAGGTTTCAATACCCGGACCGCTAGCTCGATAGATGATGCCCTTAAAAAAAGATTCACATTGAATAATCAGCGTACAGGATTGATCAGGATAGGTTTCGGTGCCGGCATTCAGCTGATCCAGATCGGGACGGTCAGATTCATTACAGATGACAAAATCGGCCGTATCACAGTCCTCTACTAATGCAGCTGCGGTATGGAAGCGTAATGATTCTTTGATCGCTGTCTGTTGTAGAGAAGCGGTAAGGTTGATACGCGTATCCTGATCAAACAATGCAAGCGCCACCGCATAACTTGCCGCATTCAGCCCCACCGGAAAGTCAGGTACATCGTCCAGGCGTGCAATAAGGCCCGGCTCAGCCATACCTTTTAATAACAGGCGAAAGATCCCCTGCGAATCGTAAACGGGATTACTAAGCCCTGGTTGTACCTGTACAACGTCTTGAATATTATTCATTAATCTTCTCCTCTCACCATGGTAAAAAAATCTACCCGGGTTGAATCTGTTTTTTGCTGCTGTTTTTGATGCGTCTGTAAAAGCTTTTGCTGTAATGGTTGTATAAGCTGAGCATGTACCTCTGCGTACTGATTCTGCTTTTGCGCAATAGCATCCAGCATCGCGACATGTAGTGCGTGCTCCTTATTACTGCCCATTACATAACCAATTCCAGTCTCGCCGCTGCTTAACCTTATTGCGCAGCGTGTTACACTGACTTCACCCAAATTGAACGGATCGCCTTTGGCCTCTGTTCTGGCAACTGCCATTACCATGCCTGTTTGAGGCTGACGTAATGTGCTGTAATCAAAATCTTCTAAAGATTGCTTCCAGTATTTTTTGATATCGGACAAAGATGATTTGGCCAATACTGAAATCAATTGCTGTCGTTGTTGTGTATTCACCTAAATCACCATTCTGCGTAGCTTCTGTGAGAGCAGGTCGAGCAGGGTCACCGATACAATAATAATCAGTATCACGGTACAGGTTTCCTGGAACATAAAGCCGCGAATACTTTCCCACAGGATGACACCAATACCACCCGCGCCCACCATGCCGAGTACCGTGGCAGAGCGTACATTGGATTCAAAACGATACAGTGAAAAAGAAATCCATAGCGGTAATACCTGTGGAATGACACCATAAATTATCTCCTGTATGGCAGTTGCACCGGTTGCACGCACGCCTTCTACTGGACCTGGTTCTATGGCTTCAACGGCCTCTGAAAACAGTTTCGCCAGAATCCCTGTGGTGTGGACGAACAAGGCCATCACACCTGCAAAAGGTCCCAGCCCCACGGCGACGACAAACAGCATCGCGAAAACCATTTCATTGATGGCCCGGGCTGAGTCCATCAGTCGTCTCGTCGGCTGGGATATCCACCACGGCATGAGATTTTCTGAAGACAGAATCCCAAAGGGTACCGCAGCGACAATCGCCAGTACCGTTCCCCATATTGCTATCTGCACCGTGATAATCATTTCATGAACATACAGATCCCAGTCATGTAGATTGGGAGGAAAAAAATCAGCCCCCAGCTCCAGCATATTGCCGCTGTATTCAACCAGCGCCCAGGGGTTCATTTCTGCCCCCTTCCAGGACCAGCTCAGCAACAGTAAAACCGCAGCCCAACCAATAAGATTAATTATTGAGCTGCGTTGTTGCGGGTTTTCTAAATTTAGTGTTTCACTCATTGTGTTGACCTAAAGAATTCATAACAGCGGTTTCATTTCATTAAAGCCCTTTTACTTTTAGTCTTTGATGAAATGATTTATAAAAACACCGGGTCGTATACACGACCCGGAATATCCGTCGGGGACAGACAAATGGATTTATGAATTTTTTGCAGCGAAGGCCTGTAGTGCAGCAGAACGACGCTTAAGTACATTCAGCTGATCATCAATTTCAGCAATCTTTGCTTTCTTTTCACTGGCTGATAACTGCTCATCGGCTTCAAGCTTTACACGCTTTTTGAATAGCACCAGCTGACGGATAGGAATCAACTGATCATCGCTAGATGCACTAAAAGGAGCCCACTGTAAAGCAGTCAGAATTTCTTTTTCCCTGTTATCCTGAGTACCATAAGTCATGAAGAAATCATAAATCCTGTTCTTGGTGCCTTCGTCCATATTCTTGCGCCATACGATTGGATCAGAAGGAATCAGAGGGGATTTCCAGATAATTTTGATATTTTCAACCTTGTCAGGATGAGTGACTTCAAGGCGTCGGTAGTTTTCAGTATTGTTAGTAGCAACATCTACCTGCTTGCTAGCAGCGGCCAGTAGATTAGTCTGATGATTTGAATTCAGTACACGTTTGAATGCTTTCTTGGGATCTACATGGTTTTTAGCGAAAACATAGTATGAAGGCACCAGGAAACCCGACGTTGAATTAGGATCGCCGTTACCAAAAGTCAGGTCCTTCGCATTTTTCAGCATATCTTCAACTGAATTAATTTTGCTATCCTTATGGGTAACCAGTAATGACCAGTAACCAGGGTTACCTTCTATGTCAACAGTCTGTGCAAAAATTTCTCCGCCTGCACGATCAACCGCTTCCATAGCAGACTTATTTCCAAACCAGGCAACATCTACCTTGTTAAAGCGCATGCCTTCGATAATACCGGCATAGTCAGGTGCAAAAAATGCTTTAACCTTTACGCCCAGCTTTTTACCCATATCTTCCAGGAAGGGATTCCAGATAGTGCGAAGATTTTGCGATGATTCGGTTGAGATAATACCGAAATTCAGGATTTTGGTGTCAGCGAATGAGGCGCTTGGCATCATCACTGAGGCAGTAATTGCAGCCGCGGCTATGGCAGGCTTGATAAATTTACGAAACATATAGTACTCCAGTTTTTTAATTAATGATTAACCTGATATACCAGCTATCAATTTGGCTGCCGGATAGACAGGTTGTTGCTGTTCGACAATGACATCTTCATCGTCATCTGACATTGCTGTGCCATAGAGTTTTTCCAGAACCTTATCGGTGAGCTCTTTGGCTTTTCCATCAAAAGCAATTTTTCCATCCACCAGTGCTATGACGCGTTTACAGTATTTACGCGCATAATCCACCTGATGCAGGGTTACAACCACTGACTTACCATCATGCTTATTGATATCGCGTAGATAACGCATGACGGTTTTGGCTGATTTTGGATCGAGAGAGGCAATAGGCTCATCGGCAAGTATGACGTTGGCCTGCTGCATTAAACTGCGTGCAATCGCAACGCGTTGTTGTTGCCCACCCGATAAGGTAGAGGCTCGTTGAAAGGCAATTTCCTTTAACCCGACACGATCAAGCGCCTCCAACGCCCTGCTCTTTTCCTGTTGAGTGAAAATACCTAGAGTGCCACGCCAGGCGGGAATACTACCCAGGCAACCGATCAATACATTGGTCAGCACATTCAATCTATTTATTAAATTAAACTGCTGAAAGATGAGTCCTATTTTAACGCGTGCCTTTCTGGCACCTTTTGTCAGCCTGCCATTATTCTGTACCGGCAATCCATCTACGGTAACTTCAGTGCTTGAATTCTTATCCGAAACTTCAAGTCCTGCAATGTGACGTAGTAAAGTAGACTTACCTGACCCACTGGGGCCGATCAGTGCCACAATTTCACCTTCAGCTATGCGTATAGAAATATCATCTAACGCAATCTTCCTGTTGAAGGTTTTGGACAACGATGAAATCCTGATGGCTTCAGACATTACACTTCTCGAAAATTTAATGCGGCACACTTTAGCCTTTAAATATGTCGAAAATGTTATGGAATTATTAAATTTTTGTTACAGAATCTAAAAGAAAAGTCACATTGCCACGCCAGTTCATACGCATTCCATCTCAGAGCATGGGAACGAAAAAAACAGGATAACCACGAAGCTCACGAAGGCCACGAAGAAGATATCAAATAATATATTCTCTGTGCTCTCAGTGTCCTCTGTGCTTAAACCATTAAAAATACCGAAACTTCAACATTGAAACCAGACTGTCATTTTCACATGTTAGCGTCTCGCAAATTATATTCCGGTCCGCGAGCATGCCCGAGATTACACTACAAAATATTTTCATCCTGTTTATTGCATTGTATCTATCCTATAGACTATGGATTCGCTTACGCCTTTCACGCGCCAAACATCCATCGCTACGCGGACATTCAAAAATGTCACGCCGTGTTGCAAGGCTCATCCCCTACTTTGAATACAATGAAGTTAATTTCTTCTGTAGCGATGCTGCCCCGCAGAATATTACTCAGCAACGCCGTCAGGCCCTGAACAGACTCAAAAAGCATTTTAATCAACACATGCTCAAAGGCATTGAATTCAATCACTCAGTGCAGGACAGTATTTCAGATGTTGAATTCACCAACCAGTATCGAGTTCCCTTTCCTTATAGAAAATACCTCGCTACCCAATTAACCCTGCCCAATGCCGTGAAGGAATCAAAAGGTGTCAAGGTTAAAGACCTGGATGGTAACTGGAGCTATGACCTGACTGGCTCTTACGGGGTCAACGTGTTTGGTTATGATTTTTACAAACAGTGCATGCAGGACGGCATGGAAATGGTGAAAGATATGGGTCCAGTACTTGGGGCCTATCACCCCATTATTAAAAGCAATGTTGAGCGCTTAAAAAAGATATCCGGCCTGGATGAAGTATCTTTTCACATGTCCGGCACCGAGGCTGTGATGCAGGCGGTTCGTCTGGCACGTTACCACACGGGAAAAACGCATCTGGTTCGTTTATGCGGCGCCTACCACGGCTGGTGGGATGGTGTACAACCAGGCATAGGTAACCAGCGTGCCAGCCATGATGTATACACACTACAGGATATGAGCGACACAACATTAAAGGTGTTACGTACACGTAATGATATCGCCTGTGTACTGATCAATCCCTTACAGGGTTTACATCCTAACGCCGATGCTTCCAGCGATGCTTCATTGGTTAACAGCGACCGTAGCGCTCACTTTGATCGAAAAGCCTATAGTCGGTGGTTAAAGCAGGTCAGTGAAGTCTGTATCGAACGAGCTATCGTTTTAATCTTTGATGAAGTGTTTACCGGTTTTCGTCTGGGTTATCGTGGTGCTCAGGAGTATTTTGGCATACAGGCAGACATAGTTACCTACGGCAAAACCTTGGGTGGCGGACTGCCTGTAGGTGTGGTCTGTGGCAGTCATGCATTGATGAAACGCTATAAACCTGAACAGCCTGTAGATATCTCTTTCGCACGCGGAACCTTTAATTCACATCCTTATGTGATGGCCTGCATGCATCAGTTCTTAACGCGCATTCAGCAGCCTGAGTATCAAAACAATTATCAACATGCCGATGAGCTATGGAACGCGCGCGTCAGCCTGCTCAACAAGCGTCTGCATGACGAAGGCCTGCCCGTTAGAATTGCCAACCTCATGTCTATCTGGACCATTCTGTATACCCAGCCATCGCGTTATAACTGGATGTTTCAGTTCTATCTGAAAGCGCAGGGACTGAGTCTCAGCTGGGTTGGTAGTGGCCGAATCATCATGAGCCATAATTTCAGCGATGAAGATTTTCTGAAGGTAGTTGATTTATTTATTGCTGCTGCCAGGCAGATGAAAAATGATGGTTGGTGGTGGCATAACCCCAATCTGAGTAATAAAGCCATCAAGCGAATAATGTTGAAAGAAATGATTGCTGCTCGCTTTCCCGTGCTTTCCAGATGGATAAAACCGAAAACTGGCTACACAGGCCTGCCCAAAGCCGAAGAGGTTAGCGAGCTATGATATTACCTACATCAAACGAATCAGTAAGTGAATTTAGAAATTCCTTAACCCGTGAGTTCAATGCTTATCTACTCAACGAATCCAACCGCTTCAAACGCGAAGACTGCCTTAAGATTGACCTGCACTGCCATGATAAAAACAGCGATGTACCCGATGAGCTATGGGGTCGCATTCTTGGCCTGCCCGAAACCTGGCTGAAAACCAAAAAGCTGGTCAAACAACTTAAACAAAGTCACTGTGATGTCATTACCATCACCAATCATAATAATGCGAATTCCTGCTGGGAATTACAGGATCAGGGTGAAGATGTTTTAACTGCCGCTGAGTTTACCTGCCACTTTCCTGAATATGATTTATTCGTACATGTGCTGGCCTATGGTTTTAATCGTCATCAGGAAAAGGAGCTCAATCATAAACGTGACAACATCTATCAGTTTCTGCGTTATGCACATAAATGTGACATTCCCGTTATTCTGCCGCATCCACTGTATTTTTATACACGTAATGACAAAATCAATCTCTCCCTGTTCGAAAAACTGGCGGTTATGTTTCAACGTTTTGAAGTCGTCAACGGCCAACGAGATCAATGGCAATCGGTACTAACCCTGAAATGGATTAAAAGCCTGAGCGCAGAAAAAATACGCGCATACGGACGCAAGCATAATCTTAACCCAGCTGAATTTGGTGTGGACCCAGATCAGGCAAAAGTACTAAGCGGTGGCTCAGATGATCATATGGGTATGTTTGCCGGTCAATCTGGCAGTTATCTATATATCCCAAATCTCAAGCAGCGATTAAAAACCGATACGGCTTCGACACTGGCATTGGAAGCCATTCGCAAAGGCAATATTGCTCCCTATGGCCTTGTTGCTGAAAACCAGAAACTGAATATCGCTCTGCTGGATTACTTCTCTCAGGTTGCTACGCATATCCAGGACCCCGGCTTATTGCGCATTATGTTTCATCGTGGTGAAGTGTCCGACAAACTGGCCTGTTTCCTTATCAGTAATCTGTTACTGGAGATGCAGAAACATAAAAACACACAGAAGTTCTTCAAGTTTATCCACGATGCCCTACAGGGTAAAAAACCCAATAAACTGGTTAAATGGAAAATCAAAAAAGATTATCGCTTCTGTATTCAACATCTGGAAAACATTGCAGATAGTAGAAACAAATCTACTGAAGTTTTCATCCAGACCGTTAACGAAGCGATACCAGCACTTTTTAAAGGACTCAACCTGTTGGTTATAAAGCGCCTGAAAACCACATCCAGTAGTACCAGCGAATACAAGTTGAAATCATTTTCCAGCGAAGAGCTGACACGCAAGTTTGAAGTACCCAGCCAGCTCACAGAGTTAATCTTTGGGGGTAAAAGCAATAAACCGGGGATGAGTTGTTACAACTTTTCTTCGCTACTGGATAATTTATCGTTTCCTTTTTTAGTAGGCGTGATACTACTAGGGACAACGCTGGCTAGTACCCGTTTACTGTATCAGAACAGACGCTTCCTGAATGAGTTTGCCGACCATATTGGTACCAGCCATCACCCCAGGCGGGCGCTCTATCTTACGGACACCTTGCTGGATAAAAATGGTGTATCCAGTTCCTTATCGGGTAAATTGAAACATATACAGCAGGCTGATCTACCCATCGATTTTCTCATCTGCCACGCTGATGCCGAAGCAGCACCACATTTACATGTGATACGTCCCTTAACCAGTTTGACACTCTCTGAATTCGGCGAACAGGAGATACGCATCCCGGATTTTATGGAGATTGCACGCATCTTTTATGCAGGTGGCTATGATCGCATTGTCTGCTCCACCGAAGGGCCCATGGCATTTGCAGCCTTATTCATCAAACATATGTTTAATGTGCCTGCCTACTTTTTCATGCATACCGACTGGCTCGATTTCATCCATAACACAACCGACTTAAATCAGCATGAAATTGATCGGCTACGCAGAATATTGCGTTTCTTCTATCAACAGTTCGCTGGTGTATTTGTACTTAATGATGACCATAGAGACTGGCTTACCGGTCACCAGATGCAACTGGACGAGGATAAGGTATTACTAACTGCGCATCATACTCAGGCAAGGGATGTCTCTATAATACCTGTAGACAAAGCCACACTATTTGAAGATGCAACTGAAGACACTCAGGTCATGCTATTTGCCAGCCGTATCAGCAAGGAAAAAGGCATCTTTGAATTACCCAAAATTTACCGCATGGTAAAAAATGCCATACCCGATGTGCGCATGGTCATTGCTGGATCTGGGCCAGCTGAAGAAGAACTGAAAAAGCTATTCCCTGAAGCCCTGTATCTGGGCTGGGTTGACAAAACTCGCATGTCCCAGCTTTATGCTGGACTGGATCTTAAAGTCTTCCCATCACGCTTTGACACCTTTGGTAACGTCATCCTGGAATCCTTTGTTAATGGTATGCCGGTAGTTTCCTATAATTGCAAAGGACCGAAAAATATCATCCAGCATGGAGTCAGCGGATTCCTCGCAGAGGATATGCATGACATGGCTGAACTCATCATCAAATATTTTAGCGATGCAGATCTGCGCTATAAAATGAAAGGTAATGCCAGGTTACGCAGCGAAGATTATCAGGCAGAACCGATCATGCAACAGTTTGCTGAAGATATGGGCCTGGGTGAAGAGTCAGCAATAGTGCTGGAACCACTTGCAACGCGTTCTGTTGCCTGAGCATCTGTCACACGATGACATCATTAATCCGCCACTTAACTCAACAGGAACAGCTGAACTTCCTGCTGACAAATCGTATTCCGCGTCGTCTGCTAACGCAGTTTATGGGCTGGTATAGCAAGCTTAAAAATCCATGGCTAACACGCTTTTCCATTGCCGTATGGAAGCTATTTGCTAGCGATTTAAATCTGAATGAAGCACAACAGCAACACTTCAGCAGCCTGCATGATTGTTTTATACGCCAGTTAAAGCCAGGCAGTCGTCCTGTGGATATAAATAAAGACATTATTACCAGCCCCTGTGATGCAATTGTTGGTGCCTGCGGAAATATTGAAGGCCAGTCATTATTTCAGGCCAAGGGCTACCCCTATGAACTGAGTGACTTAATACCTGATACCAGTCTTTGTAAAAAACTCAGTAATGGCATCTTTGTCACCCTGCGCCTGAAATCCAGCATGTACCACCGATTCCATGCCCCGCAGGATTGTTCGGTATCGGATATTACCTACATCTCCGGCGACACCTGGAACGTAAATCCCATAGCACTTAAACGCATTGAAAAGCTGTATTGCAAAAATGAGCGTGCAGTCATCGAACTACATACGGGTAAACAAGATGACTGCATGGTAATGGTGCCGGTTGCCGCTATTCTGGTGGCGAGTATGAAATTCCACTGCCTGAATGAAACACTGGATTTGAAATACCAGGGCCCTAACCATTTAAACTGCAATGCAAGTTATCGTAAAGGCGAAGAAATGGGCTACTTTCAGCATGGCTCAACCATCATTGTATTTGCTTCATCTAACTATCAGTTACTCGACCATATACAGACCGACACTCCCATCCTGATGGGGCAGGCGCTACTCAGAAAAAGGCCATCGATTTCAGAATAAAAACTTCATCACTTAATAAACTATTAAACAGAGGTAATCATTATGACTTTTATGCAGGAACTACGTCAGCAACGCTGGGATGATCATCGTTACTATCACCAGAACCGAATCAATCAGTTTTTACACTTTTTGAGCTGTATCTGCTTTATGGCCAGTTACGTACTGATCTTTATCAATCCCGTGGCAGCCGTAATGATCGGTTGGTTACTGGCCATGGTATTACGTCAAAGCGGACATTTTTTCTTTGAACCGTTGGAGTACGACGAGATCAACGATGCCAGTCAGGCATACAAGGAAAGTATTAAGGTGGGTTATAATCTACGTAGAAAGGTTGTACTGTTATCAGTATGGGTAGCCGCCCCTCTTGTACTGTATTTCAACCCTGACTTTTTCGGTCTACTACAGCCTCACACCTCGCTGAATGAGTTTATTTATAACACCTCAGTGCTGTGGCTTTTTATAGGCGCTGGTGCATTAATCTTTAGAACTGTTCATCTGTTCTTCATCATGGGCATTCAATCGGGTCTGGTATGGTTTAGCAAAATATTGACCGATCCATTCCATGATTTCTATATTTACCATAAAGCACCTTATTACCTGATTAAGGGTGAAATGATTGATGATATGAGTGACTGGTATGATGAAAGCCTGACAACAAAATGATGGACCCTTTAAGTAAATCGTTCGAAGCAGTCATTGTTATTGTGCGCGACTACAGTTAAAAATATACCAACTATAACCCTTCAATAAAGACTAGCTCAATTTTTGCAATGTCTAAAAACGATCGTTCAGGTAAATGAGATCAGGCAACTATTAACGCTCCCTATCAACTCTAGTTGGTTGCACATTCACAAAATAAAAATAATCGATAGCTAAGGTTTAGAAATAAAAAAACCCCGCACCAGGCGGGGTTGTTATGAGACTATACGATTCGTTTTTTACGAGCAAATCCTAGTCCTACTAACCCTAGCCCCATAAGTAAAAGGCTCGTTGGTTCTGGTACTTCAGATGTTGGTATAGATTCGTATGCCAATCCCGCGGTTGAATAACTTGAAATCCAGTCGAACCCTGTATAGGACCAGCTACTATAAGTTCCAGACAGCATATCATCGAACGTATCATAGGTATAAATAGCAGATTCACTACCTGCGCTTGCAGTACCGGTATCGGCTACTTCACCTAACAGACGGTATTTGCCATCATATGCCAATCCCGCGGTTGAATAACTTGAAATCCAGTCAAATCCTGTATAAGACCAGCTGCTGTAATTGCCCGACTGCATATCCGCGTAGGAATCATAGGTATAAATAGCAGATTCATTACCTGCGCTTGCAGCACCAGTGTTGGCCACTTCACCTATTAGGCGGTATTTGCCATCGTATGCCAATCCTGCAGTTGAATAGCTTGAGTTCCAGTCGAATCCTGTATAAGACCAACTGCTGTAAGTGCCAGAGTGCATATCAGCATTGGTATCATAGTTATAAATAGCAGACTCACTGCCAGCGCTTGCAGCACCGGTATCGGCCACTTCACCCAGTAGACGAAAAGGGGCCGCATAAGCATTTATCGTGATCAATGTTAAAACAGTGAATACACCTACAGTACTAGTTATTCTTTTTTTCATAGTTCCTCACTCCTTCCAGTTTACACAATAAATCCTTCATGCAATTAAGGTACCGCAATCCTTTAGTCCCATAGTTTCAATGGAATACCATTTTCCGTCTAACTTTAGGTGTATATTTTTTTTACAAAAACCGATACCGCTGGATTTTTACCTGTAAAGAATTTAGACACTTTTAAATTAGTTTTATTTTGGCTATGTGTCGGAGTGATGGGCAAATTCAATTCCGGAGCGATTTCGAGGATAGTTTACTTAATTCCCTTAATTACTCGAACGGCAGCTATATATCAACGAGCCCGTTAATCCTCGCATCTTATGTGGAATAACCACATTGGATCAATAGAGTATGTTCAACTGGAATGATTATATGTCAGCTATTCATTTTTCCATCGGCAGAATTACAGGATCTGCACCCACGAAGGACACCTACACGGTATAGGTGTTAGAGCGAAGCAGGATGCCTGAGCTGAGTAAGGGAATGAAGCTACAAACTAAGCAGCTTGCTCAACTTTAACATTATGTACATTGATATAACGATCTCGCTTCTTTTCATAAACCGCATCAATATGTACCAGTATCATCGCATCTATACAGTTTGAAAATTCCGGATCCACATTGAATCCCAGAAATTCACAACCACCCGGCTTACATAGCTCAACATACTGTTTGAACAGGGTCGGTACTCTGACCCCTAACTCATCCAGCTTCACTTTCAAACGTGAATAAGCCTGCTTATAATCTGATTCCTGAGATACCTGCTGATACTCAGCATAGTCACTGCTAACCGGGTAATCATATGGCAGTCTGGGTTTAACCAGATTATCGCTATTGCCAAATAATTGCTGATAGAAGTTTACAATTTCATGCTTCGCCTGTTCAGGGTAGGAAGCACTCAAGGTGACAGGACCAATCATATATTCAACCTGCGGGTGTTTCTGAAGATAAGCACCTATACCATACCAAAGGTAATCCAAACTACGCTTACCCCAGTAACGTGGCTGGATAAAACTACGCCCCAGTTCAATTGATTTTTCAAGATAACCCACCATACAGCCCTGTAACTCAAACAGTGTATTGGTATAAAACCCCTGTATGCCATGTTGCGCCAGGATACGCGCACCTTCACCAATACGATAAGTGCCAACGATCTCCAGTTGCTTGTCATCCCATAACACCAGATGGCGATAGTAACGATCAAACTCATCAACATCGATAGATTTGCCTGTACCTTCATGCACCTGTCGAAACGACAGCTCTCTTAACCTTCCTATTTCACGGATCACACTGGAATTTGATCGGTAGTCAAATAAATAGATTTCCATACCATCCTGAGTGGCACCCAGAAACTCAGATTGCTTAAGCTCATCGCGGATATTTTTACGATTAACCGGATGCACAATATTTTCAATGGTTTCGAATAGTGGCTTCTTAAAATTTTTTGCCAAACGATAAACCTGCTTACGCATCCGCTTTGCAACTTTTTTAGGTGGCAGATCCAGCAACTTCATTGAATTAACAGGAATTGGTTTACCCACGCGAAAAGATATTTCCTGATCCTGCTTATTAAACATCTCCATCACCAGCATCAGGGTACCCAATGGTTTATACAGAGTAGACATGCTATAAAACAGCGTAGAATTCTTCCCATTAATGAAAACAGGAACCACTGGTGAGTTAGATTTGTAAGCCATGCTGACAAAGCCCGTTTTCCACTTGCCATCACGCACACCCTGTGGACGAATGCGGGAAACCTCTCCCGTAGGAAACATAATCACCGCCTGTTCCTGCTGCAAGGCAGCCAGAATCTTTTTCAGGCTGGCAATATGGCTCGCTTTACTCGACAGGTTATCCACGCTAAGAAACAGATTCTCCAGCGGTTTAACCTGACTCAGCACGGTAGTCGCCACAATTTTCACATCAGGACGGATCTCGGAAACCATTTTCAATAAAGCCAGCCCATCCAGAGAACCTAATGGATGATTCGCCACAATAATGACACGCCCCTGTGCGGGGATATTAGCGCGGTCGCGATTGGACAGACTATATTTAAAATCAAAATGGTCCAGCACCGCATCCAGAAACTCCACGCCTTCAAGGTGTTTATGGCTGTCAATAAACTGATTGATTTCATCCTGATGCAGGATCTTTTTTAATACAGCTACTGTTGTTTTATACAGACGTTTCTTTTTGTTTCTAAAGTCCGGTAAAAAATTATCCAGCATTGCCTCGACATTGATCATGCCTTTCACACTAATTAATTTAAACGATTCAAGCTTATAGGGGGATTATGACAGTTTGATAAAAATGGTTTATTTGGGAGAGACCTGAATAATTCATCCCTGAATTCTCAGTGCACAAAAAACAAAAAATGTGTTTTTTCTTTTCTCACAAAATCAATTTCTCGCAGCCATCGATTTTGGGATTGATATTCAGATCAGTTAGATGAATAACGTCTTCAGAAAATTTCACCTGAATTGTGATAGCCAACTCAACAATATGGCGCCTTGAAAGGATCCTATAACAGCTGCTATCAAGCAATATAACAGACAGGTATGCTGTCGCAGATGAGTCGCTCACTTGCCGGCCATTCGATGTATGCATAATGATTTACCCATATCCGGTTTTAAGCTGCCTGTGCGGCAGTTAACATAATCTGGCTACTGGTTTTAAATTGTACTGTTTTCTAAGCTGCCTGTGCGGCAGTGAACGCATGGTTCTACTGCTAAAGTTGAATCGACTTTTTCTAAGCTGCCTGTGCGGCAGTGAACTAAAAAGTTTTGCCAGAGTGCAATCAAAAACTTTTCTAAGCTGCCTGTGCGGCAGTGAACAAGGGGCGTCCGCGGCGACTCGAACCTATCTATTTCTAAGCTGCCTGTGCGGCAGTGAACGTAATTACATTCCTTGAGCTGTGCGAATCAATTTTCTAAGCTGCCTGTGCGGCAGTGAACTTTATCGATGATATAGCTAGTTAATTCTACTATTTCTAAGCTGCCTGTGCGGCAGTGAACTGTTTCTGATGACCTGGCCAAAAGACCTTAACTTTCTAAGCTGCCTGTGCGGCAGTGAACGCTAAAAATTCTGCTACTAATTACGGAATTTGTTTCTAAGCTGCCTGTACGGCAGTGAACGGTGGTACACATGCTAGAGATGTTGTTTCAGATTTCTAAGCTGCCTGTGCGGCAGTGAACTCGATTCGCGTACAGTACCATTTATCTGAATTTTTCTAAGCTGCCTGTGCGGCAGTGAACCCGGTACCCACTGATGTCGCGGGTCCTGAGCTTTTCTAAGCTGCCTGTGCGGCAGTGAACTGGGCTTTTAGTTTTAGATGAACTAGGTACATTTTCTAAGCTGCCTGTGCGGCAGTGAACTTCTTTCTTTCTGAATGCGTGCAGAACACACATTTCTAAGCTGCCTGTGCGGCAGTGAACGGGTTGAGTGCGGTACTACCGGCAATCCACTGTTTCTAAGCTGCCTGTGCGGCAGTGAACATGTCGGGTCGCTATCAGCAAATGCTGAAGGTTTTCTAAGCTGCCTGTGCGGCAGTGAACGCGATAACAACGATCTGACGCTGGATCTGCTGTTTCTAAGCTGCCTGTGCGGCAGTGAACGTTACTCGCTGGTGATGATCGCGTCCAGTAGGTTTCTAAGCTGCCTGTGCGGCAGTGAACCAGAATTACCTGATGCAGATACTCTAGTTGATTTTCTAAGCTGCCTGTGCGGCAGTGAACATGTATAGTCGGTTTATCGGGGACTCTAACAATTTCTAAGCTGCCTGTGCGGCAGTGAACATTATGCGTCGTAAGGAGCTAATGGCTATTGATTTCTAAGCTGCCTGTGCGGCAGTGAACCGTGGGTACGCTGGCTGCATGGCGTTGACAATTTTCTAAGCTGCCTGTGCGGCAGTGAACCCGACTGAAAACACCACGCTGCCTTTATAGCATTTCTAAGCTGCCTGTGCGGCAGTGAACGTAATCAGCTGCAGTCTGTCTTTGCTGGTAATTTTCTAAGCTGCCTGTGCGGCAGTGAACCAGTTGTCATATATGAAGTATTCCATTTTGTATTTCTAAGCTGCCTGTGCGGCAGTGAACCTGTAACCGCAGTACTCGATGCGATTGAAGAATTTCTAAGCTGCCTGTGCGGCAGTGAACCATTCCCGCCATCCTCAAATGTCGCGTGTTCATTTCTAAGCTGCCTGTGCGGCAGTGAACGGTTTGCAGAATTTCTGATGTGAGGTTACTGTTTTCTAAGCTGCCTGTGCGGCAGTGAACAATGACTCCACGTACAGATGGTATCTGTGGGTTTTCTAAGCTGCCTGTGCGGCAGTGAACTAGTTGCCGCAAGCTGCCAATCAGTATTAGGATTTCTAAGCTGCCTGTGCGGCAGTGAACAATTCGCCCAGCTCTTTCATTAGATGAGTAAATTTCTAAGCTGCCTGTGCGGCAGTGAACGCATTGGGCTGTTTTCAATGAATGCGCATCCGTTTCTAAGCTGCCTGTGCGGCAGTGAACCAATCGCTATACCAACCCCTGCTTCATTGACTTTTCTAAGCTGCCTGTGCGGCAGTGAACCTGTAGACTCAAATGACGCGATGCCATCCAATTTTCTAAGCTGCCTGTGCGGCAGTGAACGGCCGATACAGCGAGCAATCGACTACGCCGATTTTCTAAGCTGCCTGTGCGGCAGTGAACGAAGTTATGGCGGCTATACGTAGGCAACACGATTTCTAAGCTGCCTGTGCGGCAGTGAACCCTGCATGCCATCTCATGAGTTTATAGTTAATTTTCTAAGCTGCCTGTGCGGCAGTGAACGAGGAAAATCCTCTGCCCTGTGTCCATAGCTTTTTCTAAGCTGCCTGTGCGGCAGTGAACAATTCCGCCAGATAGCGGTTATTTATTCGATATTTCTAAGCTGCCTGTGCGGCAGTGAACCCTACAACAGTAAACGAGGTTGCACTTGCATATTTCTAAGCTGCCTGTGCGGCAGTGAACGGTCCGTGTGATGTCGGAGCGGTACCGTAACCATTTCTAAGCTGCCTGTGCGGCAGTGAACTGGCCGACGCGGGTGACACCGTTAAGCTCGAATTTCTAAGCTGCCTGTGCGGCAGTGAACTCCGAAACTTCATATAGCAAAAGTATATTATTTTCTAAGCTGCCTGTGCGGCAGTGAACTCGGTGATAAATATAAAAAGGTGCTGGAGGCATTTCTAAGCTGCCTGTGCGGCAGTGAACTCTCAAAATTGATTGCTCGTGCCCAAGGCACCTTTCTAAGCTGCCTGTGCGGCAGTGAACTGAAGATAATTGATATTTATCCATTGCACAACAAACACTTAAGGGGATTTCTACTGTTTTACCAATGAAAAACACATCCCCTGTAAGTGATTGATTTTTAATGATTGTTAAAGAACGATAAAAACTTTGGTAAAAAGTTAGTCCAACATTCAATCTTCTCGGAATATTTCGATGAAAAGCCGTGTTGTTGATTCTGTCTGCTGCATGAGCCCCTGCTGTAATCGGATCGGTGAGGTTGCCTTAGCCATGTTATACCTCTCAGATAGAGGATTAAGCCAGATTGAGGCAGGTGGCTACAATCTGGCTACTGTAAGTTAAAACCAGGGGATAGTCGCAGTTTTGGATAGGCCGAACTGGTCAAACTGGCCGCTGACGGGTTCGTTTAACAACTCACCAAATTCGATATAGCGACGGTGTCTATGTCCATTTGAACCACTTTGTAATTCCAGATAAGGATTATCCAGACCTTTGGTAAACATTTTCGCTTTGTAATTTTTAACCTCATCCTCAGTGATGGAGCCACGCTTTAACAACCGATTGAGCTTAGATTGACTCATCGTGGTTTGCTTGCGCGACACGGTGCGGAACTTAGAATTATCAGGTACTGGTAAGATATCACTGATAGAGCAGTATCCACTCATACCCCCTGTCCAATTCAGCCTCATTAAGTCATCCAGGTCTTTATCAGAACCATGTAATCGCACCGTATTGCCAAGAGTCTTCTGCCTATTGGGAAAGCTAACGCCAATACCGGTCGAGTTCAGATCACATAAGGCTTTGTGGAGTTTGGTGTAAACCGCGTTCATCAGAACTGTGTCCAGTATCTCCGGGTCGGGTAGTATTTTGATTTCGAAATAGTGATTCATCTTAGATCCTATTCACTTTTTCCACCAAAAACGCCACCACGTATCAGGTTTGCTAACACATAGCATTTTTGTTCGTCTGCAACAGGCTTATCATTCACCCAGTCCAACATTAATGTGTACAAGTCTGTTTTGCTTTTTCTGTAGGCTTCGCCACGCTGAGTAACTGAGCCATAGGGCTCTACCGCAATCGGAAATTCAGCATTCTCGCGATACCAATCATCAATAGTGCGAATAGCATTCCCTAACTTCACACTATGCATAGCGGCCTGGTTATTATCTTTTCCCAGTTTGAAAAGCACTTTTTTCTTATCGCCCATGTTCATTTCTTGCGATGGAAACACATGCTGACCAGCGCCCAGGCGAACAAAGGCATCAACCTCCAGCAAAACAAAATCTTGTGTACCCACCAAGCCTTGGTAAATAGCCTCTGTTAGTTGGACTAATTTGTTGTCTTGACGGCTAGCCGCAAAATCATTTAACGCGAAGTCGTAACCATTAAGTTCGATGAGATCCTCACCATGATTAATTCTGACCTGAATCAGCAATTCTTCAGCACAGATGCGGTTACGCCATAAGAAACGCCCGCTGGCAATATTCTGTGCATAGCGGTGTGCCAGTTCTTTCAATCCTTGTTCTTTAAACTCAGTTACCTTGCTGTGAATTGCTTTCTCGAATTCAGGGTCATTGCAGCCGAACGGAGTGCCCAAATCCCCAATCATACGCAGAGTGAAACTGACTTTTAGAGTATCTTTGTCATATGGCAGGTTTGCATCATCATTATCTGCCGAAACAGGGTTTGGCTTAGATTTTTCCTCATCCTTAATGCCAGCAGCACTTTGCGTTGAGCGGTTTTTACGCGGCACAACCTTAATAGCCTCCCAAGCATTTTCTTCGGCAAGGTCGCTCCAATTACCAGCAAACATCAGTCCATCAGACACTTCCAGCTTTCGCTCAAATGCCAACATACTGGGTAGGTCAATTTCTTTCGCTTTGGTCGTCATTTCTTTCTCCTTAGTCATCTTCATAATCATCGTCGGTACTAATCACTGCTTCTTCAGTGGTTGTTTCGTTAGGTTCATCCATTGTCTCAAGTGCTATATCTTGCTTGCACAAATACCAATGTTCCTGATAGTCGTCATAGCGCCAAATACTCTCGGCAAAATCAGCCTCCGTGCGCAAACGGTGGGCACTTTTCCATTCACCAATACTGTGTACTGCCTCGACAAAGCAAACGGGGGTTTCGCTATCGCGGGTATTAGCAATTTCAGCATTGTCGTAAACGGGGGTGATAGCTTTGTAGCCCACCATCAACGGCACTAAATAACCTCTGGCTTCGGGTTTTGGTAGTCGCTCCCAATCGGCTGGTGTTTTCTCATTAGGTTCCAGATATTGCTGCCACTGCGCTAACAAGGCCTTGTATTTTTTAGCATCAAGTGTTGAAAAATGCTCTTTCAATGAATCAGGGATGCTGTCTTGTTGATAAGGCACATGCTCAAGGTGTTTTTGCCAATCGTGTAGCAAGCTGGCATAGGTCGCTGCATCCTGTTTAATGCCTTTGTCCAGATACTTTGAAATCTGATCGTATTTTGGGCGAGCCTGTTGTTTGAATGCAGAAAAATCCAGCCATGCGTCTAGTAATTCGGCGTTGGGGTTTTCTTTCTGCAACACCTGATAGCGGCTTTTCAAACTGCTGGATCGATCCATAAGTACAAAGCCCGGCAACAATTTACCTTTAAGCTGGTAACGATCTCGCCTTTCGTGGGTATCAAGCAGTTTTACGTCGGCGATGTCTAAAATCGTACCGCCTGCCAAACGCTGGATATGGCTTTGCTTTTCTATCCAAGTAGTAAACTGTTCGACCCAGGTCGCATTACCCATTCGTCCCACCACCTTGATGAGTAGAGAGACCGTCATGTTCATTTTTGCTTCTTCGATAATTGATGGCGTTTTCATTACGCCTTTTTCAAATTTAGGTGTTGAGATATATGAAGATTTAACCTGAGTGAATCGATCACCATATTTACCATAGGTATGCACATGATGCTCATGCGCAATCACTGCACAACCAGTCAGGCTGATACCGGAATAGTTGTCAGACCGGCTTAGTTTGCGTGACAGGTTATGGGTAAAGCCAAGAAAATGCGTTATCGCAGGAAACCCCCAGGTAAAGCCTGCTATCGCATTGGCATTTTGCACTCTAATACGATTGAGTAAGATGTATTGGCTCATGCGTTTACCTCCTTCTCAAAGGAGAATTTTTGTGTATCTTTCAATTCACGTAGAGCCGCAGCCATTAGACTTTTCCACAATTTACTATGCTCTGGTTGCGGGGAAAAGGCCTTGTCTTTTCCTTTCAGATGATTATTCAACCAGCGCGAAAAATCAGCGCAGACTTCCGGTTCCCAATCAGTGGCCTCTCGCTCTCCCTGAAAGCCTACATCATCTCGGTAGGGATCAAGAAAATATTGATGTGCTTTTTTGAGCTTGATGTCCTCCACTGCCGACCAGCCTGCTGGTAGCTCTTGAATGATGTTGGCCTGATACATCACCTCATCAAGAATTTGCTCTCCCCAACTTTCCAGCCACTTATGTTTTTTCGGGTCACGAGTACTCAACTCTAACCTGTCATTACGTAATAAAAATTCACGTAAGTATTTAATATCTTCTTTTATAGTGCTGTATGGAATGCCGTAGCGAAACCATGAGTTTTGATAGATTGGGGGGGTTACTTGGCGTTGCCATGTGGGTGGCTGGGATGAAGTCAATATCAATCTACCACTGCGTGCACCATTCAGTTGGGAAGTATTTTGATGAGAGCTTTGAGTCACCATCAATGTGGCTGTTTTCGGGTGGCTGATCAGTGTCTCGGGGCTGTATAGAGACTTAGCTCTATATTTATCCCTCAAAGACTTATTATGGTCGTTGAACACTTTTGATGCAGTCATATTGAAGATCGAATGTGCCATCGAAGAGGAAACAAGCACGGAGAGTAAATGCCAATCGTTGGAATTTACGGAGATTTTTTTCAAAGGAAAATAGACTTGCTTAGATAACCCGTCAGTTGCTTTGCTTGGTTTATCAATTGACTTTTTTAGCTCGGTTCTCCATGTATTTATTTGGTCATCGTTCTCCTCAAAACCTAGCAATCCATCATATTTACCTTCGATGATATCTTCGTAAAAAAATCGCCCTTCATTTTCAACTAATAGCAGGGAGACGACTGGAGAATACTTGGCATTATCGTAAGCTCCATCGACAACCGGCTTGCTTATCATTGACGTTGTAACATACCCTGATTTTTTGTCATGAATTTGATCAAAAAAACAAGATGCTTTATTGGATGAATGGGTTAGCTTAGACACATGTGTTGCAACCGAAGCACCTTCTGCATATCTACAATTATCATCCAACCACGTAGCAAACTGATGAGAATCATCCACCTTTTGTTTTTGTAATAAATATGTCTCTTTGTACTCCGCTAGATCTATTTGATTGCCTTCAGCCAAGGTGATTAGATCATGATATTTTTGGGCATGAAAATTTAGTGAAGTCTCGTCTTTGGACTTTTTTCTGGTTGCAATGCTGTTTAAATCATCATTAGTTGTTTTTTTCGTAGACTTGATGGTTTTAATTAAAATTTTGTTTAGCCCGCCATCCTTATCTTTCTCAAGCTTAGTTGCAAGGAGAGCTTCTTCTTTCTTCGCTTTCCGCTCTAAAATAAAATGCTGGATTGCATCATGCATTGTTTTTCCTGTGCTCATTAGATATTAACCTCCTGAAATAACCCTAAAGCTTCATGCCAAAGATATTCAGCATCATTATTTTCATATTCAACTATTCGTACTTCGCCGTAACGGCAGCTAACCTCAGGTAACTCAACACCAAAATCATCTGCTAGCTGGCTATAAATCGACTTTGTATCCATCTCAAACCAGAAGCCACTGTTTAATCCTTTACCAAATTCCGGTACTTTTTTTATGTTGATACTCGATACCTCACCAAACTTGGCGGGTCGCGCATTTTCGTTAAGCCAACGCCAGTTAGGTTCTTTGTACTCGTCATCCACATACAGGTAAAAAGCCTCATCCTTCTTTGACTCACGAAAGCGTTGTTGTTTTTGCATTTCGCCACACCAATGGGGTTGTTCTGACCACCACAACTTTGCTTTTTTAGTTCCTGTGAATAACTGTTTTTTAAGAGCAGCATGTTCTAACTCGTTTAGATTGGAGTATTTGATATAGGGAGACTTCCCCTTTTCTGTCACTTCTATTCCATTTAAGTCAGGCTCTTCAATACGGGGAGATGCATCAATCTGCGCAAACTGTTTTGTGTCTAACAGTTCATGTGGTGACAATCTTAAACCAATGCTTTCAAAGCCTGGTCGGTAATAACAAACTTGCTCATTTTGCAGCACTTTGGTGTTTTTGTTGAGTATCAATACATTGGAAGCCTTCAGCGGCTTTTCTAATTCGCGGTGGCGCAAAATCCTCCCCGCCAACTGAATTATCGAACGCATCGAGCTTGGCTCAACTATCGCCCAGTCGTAATCATGATCTCGCCCCACCTCGGCAACCGGTGAAGCTAAGACTACAAAAATGTGATGATTACTGTCAGGATACTGTGATAGCGGCCTGGTGATTTCCTCGCGTTGCCAGAACTCATCCACTTTCTTTCGAGAAAGCACTGTATCTAAACGGTTTTCAATGAAAGAGCGTAATGCTAAGGGATAGCGGCTGTGATACACGCAATAGTGAATCCGGGTGTTTGGGTGTGCATCCATTTGCAGCATTTTCTGTGCTACTGCCACCAATGGGTTGATGTTGGCCATACGAATCAAACCAATAGACACCGTTTTACCATCTTCTCGTCGCACATGGTGTTGATGGTGCAGCTCAACTATTTTTTTGTGACATAGTTTGGCGATGGCTTGACTTGGAGATAAGGGTGCATCAGGGTAGATGATTTCCCCCTGACGCTTTGCAATGTCGTTTTTACTTAGCTCAGCCAGCCGGTCTGACACAAAGGATTTATGTGCATTGATAAATAGCGCCTTGGCTGCCAAACCCTTAGCTTCGCTATTTTTGAATTGAGATACATTCGTTGTTCTTGCATTACGCTTAAACTCATCAAACCAGGCACAACAAATTTCACCATTCCAATCTGCCAGATTGGCTTTGGCATACTGTGCCCAGCCTGCTTTATATGCCTGAAATAATGCGTAGGCTAGAGCAGGCGGCATGGTCGCAGTAGAGAGCAAAACACGACTGCCCAGCATTCCCGCCCAATGCACCAAACGACATAAGGCTGGCAAATCCTCCAAGCCAAAATCATCCGGCTCGTCCAAAACAAGATCGGAGGTTAACAGGCGCAACATCGGGGCGATTTGTTTACCTCCCCTAACACCTTCCGTTGCGGGGATAAGGTGATCGATTGTGCTTACCAGCACAGGTGCGCATAGCATGTTGTCCATACGCGGATTTTCTCTCGTCCACTCACTGAGCGCATGCTTTGTTACAGTCCCGCTGTAATTCACTTTTAGCTCATCTGGCAAATATTCCTGCCCTGATTCACTTCCCATATCTTCAGGATCACTCTTGCCTTGTTGTTGGTTTTGGCTGTTTTCATATAATTGTTTAACCGCTGTACCACCTACTAACAACGCAAGCTGCTCTTCGTTGAGATCTAATTCTTTGCGGAATTCGCGACCTGTTTGCAAGGTTAGTGTGCGCAAGCCTAGTGCCACGCTGAAACGAACACCACCTGTATTTTCACCCAGTGCATACATGATTTTGGCGTTAGCGAGGGTTTTGCCTTTACCAGTGGATGCCATATTGATGCCGAAGAAACCTTTTCCCCTTGTTTCTGCGGCACATTTTCTTACAACCTCTATGGCGGCATCTTGCCAACCAAAAGCATCTTTATTCTCCTTCGAAACCGGCTCACTTAAAAATTCATTATCACCGAGTTTTTCCAGACTATCTTTCAGCTTAGATAACTTGCGCACAATGCGCTCGGCATTGTAAGAAACCCCAATTAAGTGTTCATCAAGTTGTTGCTTGAGTTGTTTTGTAAATCGGTCTGAGTTGGCATATACCTTGTAATTGGGGTTGCGCCATTTATGTGTGACTCTGGGTCGAGAGGAATAATGGTGATCCGCCAGCATCATTGACAAGCGAGCCAAATGACTGACAAACAAGTGGTCAAGTATCCAGTCTTTTGCACTATCGTTGAGCCATAAACTGAGATTTTGCTTAGCCTCAGACGCTGTGGTGCAGGCTTTGGCTCTCCAATGTTGGCTGAAGTAAGGCAGTGATTTATCGGCAAAGTGCCAATTGTCTTCAATGCGTTCTTTTTGGTCTGCATCCTTACAGCGGTAGGAGTTCCAGACGGCATCAAAGTCAATTTCCAACCATGATTGCATTTCGCCGAATCTGGCTGGCCTCTCATTGTCTTGCCATGATGGCGATAACGGTAAGCGGTGATGTGACAGAATAATCCAGGCTACGATACGCGCAAATGCAGGTAGATTTAGAAATGGGTTATTTTCTTTATCCACGCCACCTTCTAGTCCATCACGGAAGCAGGCTACTACGATATCAGGATTAATATCTGCCAACTCGTCCAACCATTCTGCATCAGTTTTATCCCCTACGAACGCCTGAAAAAGGCGTAAAGAAATCCACTCATGCCGATAGGGTTCAAATATTGATGAGTCTTTGTCATGAGGGTCAATTTTTTTCTGAAACAGTTTGTTGGCTTTGCCGAAGTCATGAAACAAACCTGAAATGCTTGCTGCGTATTGAATAACTGGCAACATTTGCCACTGTACCTTGTCCTGAAATTGTTCGATATGACTATCAGTTAGATTCACCGGAACATAACCTTGCTCATTAAACCTACTTCTATTTCCCACCACCCAAATCAATTCACTGCGGGATCGCGAGCGTATCCAGTGACAGCTCACTGCGGTATTTTTTGTTGCGGTTTTTCTAAGTAGTTTTTTTACTGCAAGGAGCCCCTCTTGCGTTATCACGGTCTGCCAGGTGTTATCACCAATACGATCAGCAAAAGCATCCAGCACTCTGCGAGTTCGATTGAGTGCTTTCTTTTCGCATTGGGATACAAAGGTCACCATCATGACCGTATATCCACCCAGTCCTGTTTGAGAGCTACTGCCTTCACCTGATCAAACATAAAATCCAGAGCCTTATGGTCGGTAAACGCCTGCAGGCATTGCTGACGGAATTCCTGTTCACTGGCTCCTTCTTTGGCACAAATAAACGCCCAGGGCAGGACGATGGCGTCTTTGATGAGATCGGCTATGTCGAAAACCAGTGCGCCACGCCTCGTTTTACCATGCATTACGGCGAAGCCATGTGGTATACCCAGCACCCATAAAGTTGTTGCGGCTAGTCCGTAGGCCAGGTAATTGCCATGATTTAAAAAGGCATTAGCGGTATCTACAGATTCTCGCTCGCGCGTGAAGTCCCCATATTTTGTACTGTGTGCGGCATGTTTGTAGAGTTGTTTGGTGAACTCTGCTTCGGCCTGTAGCAGTTGGCTGACTTTTGGTGCGACTTTGATTTTGGCCTGACAGTTTTCTATCGCCTGTTGGATAAAGGGGTAGTCACTAGCAAAGCCTTCGGACTTTAGATCGCGGTCTTTACTCCAGAGTGTGTTCAGGTAATCAATACGAGCTAATTGAAATTGTTTGGCTGCTTGCAATCGTTTGTCATCATTAAACCAGAATTGCATCCAGCCCTGTAGGTATTCTGTGGGCCGGTATTCGCTTTGCGGGCTTAGCCATTCTATTTCGGTAGCCATCAGTAAAGGCGTGCCACCGCCCCCACAGAAGCCGACCATGACTCCGGCTGAGGCCAGCATTCTCATTGCTGCCTGAGTTATTGAAGTTCCTGTCCCTAGCAGGATGCAGGTGGTGTTGGCTATGGGTATGTTCCAGTACTGGTTTTCGTTTTTGGCTTCGGTGAGATAAAGAACTCGCCCGTCTTTTTGCATCACCCGGCATTTTTCCAGATAGTAGATATTTGCCCGTTTGGAATGAAGGATGGCTTTGAGGTCAGTGAGTTGTTCCATTGATTATTCCTTTAGTTTCCAAACATATTTATCTATCTGATTTTTTAACTACTGAGGCCTGCCTTCAATCCTTGCGACAACCTGTTGTACAGATTTTCTGGTTTGATTTGGCATTGGAGATATGCCATTGACACTAACAGTGATGACGTTAGAAACATTCTTAATGTTCATGCTGAATCCCTGATGATTTAAATTTTTCCTGATTCTAACTGCACAGTGGCTCACCAGGTGAGCCTGATGCAACTTTTTTTATTCTTTTTTGAGCCTACTGGAATAACTTACTCTGATCCAGATTTATTTACCCAGCCACTGGTTTGAAGAGCAAATATCAGATTCCATCCTGAGAACAGTCTGACGTATGAGCATTTTATTGGTGTCTTTTATAAAATCATATTAGGCTGTTGCGGCACAATCTCCGACAACAATTCACTCATCGGATGCGACTTGCGATAAATAAAATATATCTCTCGCTGAAAAACTGGCGCTTCGGCCACTTCGTAAAGCACTCCTTTTTCTAGCAAGGCTTCAACCTGTTGTCTTGCCTGATAGCTCATACCTCCGGTTGCCAGCAGGTAGTCCAGTGACATGGTTGAAAAATTGAAGGTGATATCCGGAGTTAGTACATCACCCAATAATTGCTGATGCTGATCAGAAAACACACTACCCCAGTCCACATAGCAGTAGGGTTTATCTGAAACTTGCGAAATATTACAGGGTTCACTGCTCACCAGTAGGAGTTCGAGCTTACCAACTTCATGTGACACGATGCCATTATGATAGGGAGCATCAAAAACCAGTGCTGCATCCAGCTGTTCAGAGATTACAGATTGCGCCAGTAGCGGTGGCGAAGCAGCCTGAATTTGAAACAGTAGATTTTTATTCTGCTCCTGACATTGAATCACCCACGACTGAACAAGAATTGGCCATAGATCAGATACCGTACCAATACTCAGCAGTTGCTGATTCTCTTCAGTAACAAAATTGATTTCGTTCTTGGTTTTATCCCATTGCTTGACAATAAGCTCTGCACTGTTTGCAAGCTTTCTGCCTGCCGTAGTCAGTTCAATCTGATTTCGCTTGCGAACAAACAGAGTCGTTCCGAGGGTATCTTCCAGTAATTTTATACGAGCAGATACTGCGGACTGAGTAAGGCAAACTCGGTCGGCGGCTTTGCCAAAATGCTTCAGTTTGGCAACCTCAAGAAAGGTCTTTAACAGATCGATATTCATTGGCAGATCTAGCAAAAATCGTGATGGTCAGGATTATGACATTTTGTTGGATATTTGATAGCGCTATCTCTTAAATATAGCTGCGATTTTTGGTTACCAGAGACGCACAACATTCTTAAACGGAGAACATAATGAAACCCCTTTCTTTACTGATTAGCGCCGCTTCCCTCATGCTGGCCGCTACTTTCACTACCCCTGTATTTGCCGAACAAGATGCTGAAGAAATTTGCCTTAGCAAAGCTGATGAGATGCAGATCTCTGATGATAAATATGATGACTTTATTCAGCAGTGTATCCAAGAACTGGCTCCCAAGTCTGAATAATCCAGTAGCTACAGGTTTCTAATCAGTATATTAGACAGCCAGTCAAAGCAAATTAAGGTTTGCTGGGCTGGCTGTCTGAGCTTTCCATTATCCCCCTGCCCCTTTAACCAGGGTCTCAAAATAAACCACAAACACGCCAACATATTTTTAAACAGAAAGTCCCCATTGAAGCTATTACTAAATGGACTTTTACCTTAACACCACTAATAGAGACTTTTTTTATCTCGCATGGATAATTTATAGCTGAATCGGATCCGATTTTTTCCCTGAAACAGTGCAGTTCCAATGCATTCGACCCTGCCAGTGGTAAATGCTACAATTTATCCAGTTTCAGGGGATTGATCATTAATTTGTTTGAATTTTTAAGAATTATATGAACCAGCTTGCCGTTAACATTAGTAGTAATCCAGTAGATCACGAAAATTTACTTCGTACGCACGGCGTTTTCCCCACCCAACAGCGAATGGCTATCGCTAAAATTCTTTTCACCAGGCATCAGCACATTACAGCCGAACAACTGCATACGATTTTAAAACAACAGGGTTTCCTGGTATCCAAGGCTACGGTTTATAACACGCTGGCAACATTTGTCGAAAAAGGCCTGTTGTTTGAAATTTTCATTGATCCAAACTCTGTTTACTATGACTCAAACATCAGCCACCATCATCATTTCTACAATGTTGATACGGGACAGTTAACGGATATTGCCGAGGACCTGGCCCCACGGTTTGATACAGCTCAACTCCCAGAAGGCACTTATTTCGATGATGTAGATATTGTCATACGCGTTCGAAATCAGAATTTGGCAAGCGCTGAATAATTCATCCATGAATGATCAGACTACGAAAACGAAAAATATGATTTTAATTTTTCTCACAAAATCAATGACTTGAAGCCATCTTTTTTGGCGACACATCCCTGTACCGCAGGAACCTCTGTATCAATCAGAGGTTCCTGATAACAACTCGAATTTAATTTCCCACCAGGCATTCACCCCTTATTGAGACTTCTTGATTCTTTGACTTAGATCATTTGTTTAGATTTAGACTAATTCTAATCTTTCCCGCACTAATTTTATGGTTTAACAATCCCCACTACTCATATATAGGTAAAAATAATGAAACACTTATCCATCTCTATGTCACTGACTGCTGCGCTACTCTGCTCTGCATCAGTACTAGCCGAAGAACCGATAAAACCCATTAAACCGGTACAGAATATAAACCTGGCTCAGGTCGAGTTAGGTAAAAAGCTCTATTTTGATACCCGACTGTCAAAGTCCGGATTTATTTCCTGCAACTCTTGCCACAACCTAAGTATGGGTGGTACAGACAATCTTAAAACTTCTATCGGAGATCATTGGCAACAAGGTCCCATCAATGCCCCTACGGTCCTGAACTCCAGTTTAAATGTTGCACAGTTCTGGGACGGACGGGCCGCTGATTTAAAGGCACAGGCTGGTGGCCCCATTGCAAACCCTGGTGAAATGGCATCCTCACATACCCTGGCTATAGATGTTCTGGAGTCGATACCGGCCTATGTCACCGAGTTCAAACAGGTTTTTGGTAAAGAAAAAATCAATATCGACATGGTCACTCAAGCTATTGCCGAATTTGAAAAAACACTTGTCACTCCCAACTCACGCTTTGACCAATATCTACTTGGCAATAATGATGCTATTACTGCAAATGAAAAAGCTGGCTATAAGCTATTTAAAGACAGTGGTTGTGTGGCATGCCACAATGGTGAAGCTGTCGGTGGCAACTCATTCCAGAAAATGGGGGTTGTTAAAGCTTACAAGACCAAAAGTTCAGCTCAAGGCTTAAGCGGCGTTACCGGAAAAGGTGCCGACCGTTTTAAGTTCAAGGTGCCTACCTTACGAAATGTTGAGATGACCTATCCCTATTTCCACGATGGTGAAGCTGCAACATTGACTGACGCGGTAGATTTGATGGGCCGCCTGCAACTGGGTAAGAAACTATCAAGCAAACAGAACGCTCAGATTGTTGCCTTCCTGAAAACGCTAACAGGAGATCAACCGGAATTTTTGATGCCTATTCTTCCACCATCTACCGATAAAACTCCTGCACCTGAACCATTTTAAGAAATCTCTGATTAATCCAGAGGTTCCTGCGGCACAGGGATGTGCCGCCAAAACCGATGGTTTCAAGCCTTTGATTTTGTGAGAAAAACGCAAATCACAGTTTTCGTTTTTCGTGTTCTGATCATTCATGGATAAATTATTCAGAGCTTCCTTAATTCGTAAAATCTATGAGCAAGCTGATAATACCCTCCACCTGTTTTTACATGTGGAGGGTTAACTTTAGTGCCATTTACTGTTTGTACCTGGAATACGCTAGGTATTTCCTGTAGCTAAAGCTGAATAAGGTGTTGGTAATTCTCTCTCGACATATTATTATCCGCGCCCTGAACACCTTAAAAACCTTTGGAATAGTAAATAATGTCAGATACACAAACAGTCTCTAAAGAGTTTATCCTCAAAGCCACCTGTCATGCTAAACGAGGTATAGTGGCTGGAGTAACCAGCTATCTCAGTTCAAGGGACTGCTACCTTTCCGAACTGAATCAGTTTGATGATGAAAAAACCGGGCAATTTTTTATGCGTGCTGTTTGTCGTATTGAAAGCGACAACTATTCCATTGAAGATATTCAGCAGGAGTTCCCTGAGATCGCTCAGCAGTTTGATATGCAATCGCAGATCTTCGATCGTTCTGTACCGAGCAAGGTGTTAATTATGGTCAGTAAGTTCGATCATTGCCTGGATGATCTGCTATACCGTCTCCACAAAGGCGAACTGCCCATGGAAATCACCGCAGTGGTTTCAAACCACAAAGACCTGCGCCCCATGGTTGAACGTGAGGGCATTCGCTTTATTCACTTACCCGTTAATAAGGATAATAAAGCAGTACAGGAAAAAGCCTTACTGGAAATCATAGAGGAAACCCAAACCGATCTGGTTGTACTGGCGCGCTATATGCAAATATTGTCAGATACGCTGTGTAAGGAACTCAGTGGTCGCGCAATCAATATACACCACTCCTTCCTGCCAGGCTTCAAGGGTGCAAAGCCATATCATCAGGCCTATGAGCGTGGTGTAAAACTGATTGGAGCAACCGCTCATTATGTCACTTCTGATCTTGATGAAGGCCCAATCATCGAACAGTCAGTGCAACAGGTAGACCATACCCATAGTCCCGATATGCTTGTTGCAATAGGTCGTGATACCGAAACTGTGGCTCTGGCAAAGGCAGTACGTTTGCATATAGAACACCGTGTTTTCCTTGATGGAAATAAAACGGTTATCTTCAAATAGCCTGCATCTAGCCCTTAAAATTTTAGTGTTATCAAAGGTGAGCTAACTGGCGATAATACATATATCAACCCGTATAGGCATTGCTTGCTATCTGCATGATGGCAGCAATGCTGATGACATTCTGATGTTTGCAGAATAATCTCTGTATCTATCCAAACACGGTGGGGGAAATCGCATTTTATATTTCACCCTCGAATACCAGAAATCTGTTCCATAGCGGATACAACACACCGCCAATGGGCATCAGGCCATTGCCCAGTCTCATTTAAATTGTACGATCAATCTGGTGAGCTTCATTCCCATTGCTGAAGAAACATATGTCAATTGGCAGATGGGTTTTTGATGCCGCTTTTAAGCAATTACAAACCTGTGCAAGCTCTGCTATTCTAAAGGTCCACAGGTATTTAGAACTAGAATATGTCCGAATTAGAGTTACTGCTTTCTAAAGTAAAAGAATTACCAGCCCTGCCCCAGATCTATACACGAGTTACGGCTCTGCTCGATGATGTTAATGCATCTGTGAATAAGATTGGAGAGGCAGTACAAACCGAGCCATCCATAACTTCACGAATCCTCAGGATGGTTAACAGCGCCTACTACGGACTTCCCTACTCTGTAACCTCTATCCCCCAGACCATCTCACTGATTGGACGCCAGCGCTTAAAGGACATCCTCATTGGCACCCTGCTGGCAGGACTTTTCAAGAATATTGAGAACGAAAATTTCTCCATGAATGATTTCTGGAGACACAGCATCAAAACCGCCATTATTGCGCGTCATATTGCGATGCAAAGCGCCCATATTATTGATCATGAAGCACTTTTCACCGCAGGTCTGCTACATGATGTAGGCAAGCTGGTAATCGCTGCCAAACTCCCCGAGCTTCAGCTTCAAATAGACACATTGATAGCCGAAAAAAACCTGGACATCCTGCAGGCCGAACAGGAGATTCTGGGATTTGATCATACCGACGTGAGCAAGGCCCTGCTGCAAAAATGGCGTCTGCCTGATTTGCTGGTGTATGCCGTCAAAAACCACCATGATACAGACCATTTCGGCCCTTATGCAGACACTAACTGCATTGTTTACCTGGCCAATAACCTCAGTAATGGATCACCGCCAGCGGAAGAAGAAGAGCTACTACCGATACTGGATAAGATCACCAACTGGCAACAGGCTAAATGCCCGGTCGATCAAATACTGGTGGCCTGGAATCTGGCAGAAGACCAGGCCTATGACGTTATGTTGTCTTTTGGCATGATCCAGTGATCAACTTATCAGTAAACTTGAAATACTCTATACATAAGGAGTAACCTGACTGCCACTATAACTATAAAAAGCATCACGAATAGATAAAAGCCATGCAGCCTCTCTATAGTAGATTGATTCTGGAACGATTGAAGCGTTCCCTGCTTATAGTAGCGGCTGTCATCTTTATGATACTTGCGGTTTCTACCGTATCTCTCATAATGAGCAATAAAAGCAATCAGATGACCCAGGCAGGCCAATCGATTAAAGGCATGGCTGCCATTTTAAGTAAGGAATCAGATGCCACACTGACCCTGGCAGTTACCATTCTGGAAGAGCTTTCAATTCATTTAAAGGTTGATGCTAATAATCACTTCCTCGACCCACAACAAATCCATACTGAGCTAAAAACTTATCGTAGTTTTATAAATCAGCAAACCGGTACACCCAGCTTTTCACATCTGTTTCTAATAGGTGAAGATGGTTACAACGTAGCAAACAGTGTTTCATATCCTTCCAAAAGGGTGAATGCCTCAGACAGAAAATACTTTATTCATCACCAGCATTACCCCGACAGGAAACTGCACATCAGCCAGCCGGAGTATTCTCGGGTCACAGGGGAAAGAGTTATTTTTTTAACCCGAAGGGTTTCTAATGAGAATGGTCAGTTTTGTGGCGTCATTGGCATCCAACTCAAGCTTTCTCATTTTGATCGGATGTATCAGCAACTCGAAATTCCTGCAGGCGGTTCAGTCACAGTGCTACGCAGCGATGGCGTGGGAATATACCGCTACCCGATGACTGAATCTTTTTTACAAACATCAGTAGCAGAGCGTAGTGACTTCCAGTTAATGCTGCAGCAGAAAAGCGGCTATATAAATGCGGTTGCAGCACCCTATGATGGTTATAACCGACTGGTGGGCTTTAAGCTCAGCGATAGATACCCCATTGCAAACCTCATCACTGTTACAGAAGATTCTTTGCTCGAAAACTGGGTTAATACTTCAATAAAGGTATTGCTGCTGGCAGGTTTTGCGAGTTTAGCTCTGCTGGTGATGGCTTATTTTACTTATCAACAACTAGGGTTTCTGGATCAGGCCATTACACTCTCCAACCATGACCCATTGACATCCCTGTGGAATCGACGTGCCCTGGATGACCATCTGGATGAAGAATGGCGCCGCTTACGACGCCGGAAAGGAGAGATATCACTGCTGTTCATCGATATCGATTACTTTAAAAATTACAATGACTATTACGGACACAGTAAAGGGGATTCATGTCTGAAACAGATTGCTAGGACCATTGCTCAGTTTGCTGAACGCAGCGGTGAAATGGTATCGCGTTATGGTGGAGAAGAGTTTATCGCCCTGTTACCCGAATCTGATTCAGAAAATGCCTACCATATTGCGAATCGAATTATCCGGGCTATTGTTGAATTAAATATCCCACATGCCAATTCACCCATTACTGATCATGTTACGGCGAGTATTGGTGTGGCGACTGTTATACCGCTGGAGGGAATGAGCTACAGCAATTTACTGGATCAGGCCGATGATGCTTTATACCGCGCCAAGGCGCAGGGGCGTAATCAGATAGTGGTCTATAATGACCAAAAGCAAGCATTGGAAGATAGGCAGACAAGGTGAAGCCGCAGCTAAGCAGATAGAGCTGCTTTTTTATCTGGCCGCACCATTGAAAACAGAATTAACGAGGTAATCGCACCCAGAGTATCCGATAACATGTCTTTTTGCGCATCCCAGATATCACCCTGAGAGCCCAGAAACTCAACGCCTGCATCGCCACCTTCCGCTACCGCATACCACCATTCGATAATTTCATAGCCGGCTGCCACACTCATAATAAAAAACAGGCTGCATGCTAATGCCAGCCATATGCCGCAATAGTTTTTCCTCAGCAACCACTCCGCCATAGCATAGGCAAAAAAACCAATAACAAAATGCCCGATACGGTCAAAGTGATTCCTTTCTGAGCCAATTAAATCACTAAACCACTGAAAGGGAACATTGGCAAAGGTGTAGTGCCCACCGACGGTATGCCAGAAGATCCAGATCGCCATCAATGCATACGCCAGATTACTGAATCGAAACAGTTTATAGGTAAAAACCAGCCCTAGAAAGATAGCCACAACCGGAATCACTTCGGCAATCCACACCTCTCTGGAAACAGGTTCAATGCCGAGGATAATAAAGAACACTACATACACAGCAGCAATAAAATGGGGGAAGTATATGCGAATCAAGTAACTGTCTCGGTCGATAAAAAGTGGTCGCACTTTAACTTAACAGCTTGATCCAGCCAAGACCCTCTTCCTCACTGCTTCGAGGTTTGTATTCTGCACCTATAGGCTGGCTATAGCCTATATCTTCCAGCAAATCCATAAGGTGTCGATAATTCAGCTCACCGCTATCCGGTTCAGCGCGGTCAGGTACTGAGGCAATCTGAATGTGACCAATAAGCGGCATCAGATCACGCAATCTACGCGAAATATCACCCTGCATAATCTGCACATGATAACAATCAAACATCAGCTTAAGATTTGCTGCAGCAACCTCATCAATTACCTGTTTGGCAAGTTCGGTATTGCTTAAAAAATAGCCCGGCGCATCAAAATGATTTAATGGCTCGATCAAAATCGCAATATCAAACTCGCCTGCCTTACGCGCCGCGTAACGCAGATTTTCGATATAGGTTTTAAAGGCCTGCTCACCACTGGCATTGCCCGCCATCACATGAATCTTGCGGGTATGAATAATTCGTGCATACGCTATCGCCTGATCAATAGCGGCCCGGGCTTCCTGTTCTCTACCTGGTACTGCCGTTAAGCCATTATCACCGGCCGCATCCCCTCGCCAGGCATTCAGGCTTAGCATGGTCAACCCGGTTTCTTCCAAAGCCTGTGCAAGCTGATGCGCTGGTGTAGCATAAGGCCAGTGACACTCTACCGCTGCAAAGCCTGCTGCAGCGGCTTTATGAATAGCCTCGGGCAATGCAAGCTGTTTCCACAGCAAGCCCAGGTTTGCAGAAAATTGCATATTTACTCCAGCTTTAAGTCGAATATTTTTCCATCATAGCTGTAACAGAGTATAGTGCGAACCTTTCATTCATTACCCAAAGCCCAGCATGAAACTGTTAATCCGTAATCTCGCCCGCACAACCACCGAAGCAGAGCTGAAAAGCCTGTTCGAAACCCATGGCCAGGTTCAATCCTGCACACTGGTAATGGATAGCAAAACCGGCCTGTCAAAAGGCTTTGGCTTTGTCGAAATGCCCAAGCCCGGTGAAGCCAAAGCAGCAATGAAATCCACCAATGGATTGGAGCTGAATGGCAGTACTATTCGGGTAAAGAAAGCCGAAGATAAACCTCTTAGCCAATAGATATCTGATTGATATAATCCGGGATTTCAACTCCCTCTAAGTTCCTCTCATCCGGCTCTGGCTCCATTAATTGCATCTTCACCGGAATCACGCCTGACCAGACAGGTAGCGCATAATCCTCTTCGTCATCACTCACCCCTGTAGCACGAATCTTGGCAGATGCCTCTTCGATAGGCAGTGATAGCACGGCTGTTTGTTTAGCTTCCACATCGGTCATGGGGCGCAGACTGGCACTGCGACCAGGGTACAGATGATCGATAAGTCCATCGAGTTTTTTGCGTTTTTCATCCTCATCCGTGATCAGGCTCGGCTGACCAAAAATCAGCACGCTACGAAAGTTTGCAGAATGATGCAAACCCGATCTCGCTAACACCAGGCCATCCAGTAAGGAGACCGTGATACAGACTTCACCTTGCAGCCAGGCTTTCACCCCTCTGCCCCCACTGGATGCATGCCAGTAGATATGATCACCTTCGCGCCATTGAAAAGTAGGCATAACAACAGGAGATCCGTTTTGCATATACCCAATATGACACATCGGCATAGCATCAAGGATGGCGTATATGGTTTCCCGGTCATATTGTCCACGCTCTCGTAGCCTGCGTAAGCGTGTACGTTCAGTTTTATTCACTAGATCACTCATTGTATTTTCTCTATTCGCGTTTATGGATATATTTGTATCCAAATTATTAAGGTATGGTTTTCAGGTATTAAGTGTATAAAAGAGCCATCTACTTGTGCTCGTGCATACCCCGTCATACAGCTTCTGTGCCTGCTCATTATCAGGAGCTGTTACCCACTGCAAACGAGCAGCCCCATTTTTTGCCGCATAGCGCTGGCAATGTTGTACTAGCTGTCGGCCAATCCCTCTGCCTCGATACTCGTTCAGGGTATACAGGTCATTCAGCACAGCGACCTTTGCCGTAATGCTGGTGGTAAATGAAAAATAAACGGTAGCAAAGCCGACCACCTGACCGGAGTCACGGTAGATGAACTGACAGCCCGCAGGATTTGACTCCCCAAACTGTGAAAAAAATGACGCGTTACGCGCATCTGAAATATCAGCTACTTTATAAAACTCCTGATACTGTCGAATCAGTGGCAGGACTTGATCAAGGTTATTTGAGGATACGGATTCAATCATGGGAAAGCCTTTTCTTTTTAACTAAGCTTGCACTATAGAGTCATATTGGTATTTAATTAATATCCAATTTCTATATTTTTATACATACCAATTAATGATAGATATTCCGTTACTCGGGCTGGACATAAACCCTGATAGTTCAACGCCTCTATTCGTACAGCTTTACGATGGGTTACGTGAACGCATTGTTTTTGCTCAACTCAAGCAGGATGAACGCCTGCCACCATCAAGAAAATTAGCGCAAGAACTGGGCGTTTCGCGCTCTACCGTCATCACGGCTTATGAACAGCTTATTGCAGAGGGTTTTGCATACAGTAAAACGGGCTCGGGAGTTTATGTCAGCGAGATTGGAGAAATTGAACAGCTGGACAAACACGCTAATGA
Organism: Gammaproteobacteria bacterium; assembly: GCA_050306135.1. GTDB lineage: Bacteria > Pseudomonadota > Gammaproteobacteria > JACNJF01. Next base: position 65,548 of record JBNLGQ010000029.1, on the reverse strand, counting down.
CAAAACCGTTGCTGTTGAACAGGCTGTTTCAAGCAACACACTACAGGGCACCTCTAAAAATTCGGATTTTTTCGTGAGTGCAAGGAAGCACCGCACGGAGAACCGCAGTGTATATGAAATACATGAGGATTCGAGTACGGAGCTGACGCCGCAATCGCGGAAAAAGACAATTTTTAGAGGTGCCCTACGCCCATTTCATCCGGGAAATGCTGACGCACGCCTGTTCCCCTATCGACAATGGGCAAAGTGCATTACTCAGGTTGCAAGAACTCAGGCTGAATCGCTGGTCAGGAATAGTGACCCATTTGGCGACCCAGAGCTACGCCGGGAAATCTGTCGTTATCTTGTCGAGTGGAGAGGCTTAAGGGTGGATTATTCTCAGGTTTTGATAACCGCCGGGGCCAGTGAAGCGCTGGAACATTGCATTCGTAGCCTGACCAAACAAGACGACAGGATATTCCTGGAAGATCCCTGTTATCCTCCGCTGCGTTCATTCGTGGAAAATCTGACCATACCTATCTCAGAACTGGAGATGGACAACCAGGGTGCCTTACCACCCTCCATGAATAAAAACACCACAAAGCAGAGGTTGGTCATCCTCACGCCTTCATCTCAGTTTCCATTAGGCGGGGCCATGCCACAGGCTCGACGCAATGCATTTATCGCCTGGGCAAAGCAGACAGATGGCTGGATTATTGAAGATGATTACGACAGTGAATTTCGTTACTCAGGCCGTCCTATTCCTTCTCTTGCCGGTCTGGATGTGAATCAAAGGACCATTTATATAGGTAGTTTCTCCAAGATATTTTCCAGTGGATTACATATGGGGTTTGTTGTCATGCCTACTGCACTTATCCCCCTTTTTGACGCTAATATTAAAAAATTCGGTTCCAAAGCCTCAATCATGCCGCAACGCCCGCTGGCCTTATTCATGCGTAATGGAGAGTATTATCGACATATTCGGCGGGTACGCAGGATATATGCTGAACGCAGACAGGCCTTTATCAACCTGCTACAGACTTATTTGGGTGAGTTAGCAACATTCGAAGATCATAAGGCCGGAATGCACATTGCCGTCAAGTTACCCGATTTTCTAAAGGATAGTGAAGTCAGCGAAAAATTAGCCCAACATGGAATAACCTGCCACCCACTATCAAGTTACTACGCAACCAGCTCTTCACAGAATGGATTGTTAATGGGCTTTTGTAGTTTTACAGAAACCGAAATGGAAGTGGCAATGATGAAGCTAAAACAGGTCATCGATTCGTAGTATTGATTAACCACGAAGCACACGAAGAACACGAAGGTTTTTTGTTGTTCTTGATGTTTCCTATGGTGGCTTGCTGACGCTGCGGTTTGGTTGTGCGGGCCGTAAGGATTATTTTTAAACCACAGAGAGCACAGAGTTTTTTGTGCTTTTCTTTGAAGCACTGTTCTTTGGTTCAACTAAAGCAAAAAATCCCAACCACGAAGTGCACGAAGATTAACCCCTGACTAATATCCTTCGTGTTCTTCGTGCCCTTCGTGGTTAATAGCTATCTTAAAAAATCATTCTCAGTGTCCTCCGTGCACTCTGTGGTTAAATAATGCTGCAAAAAGAAACTCCCAACCGCAAAGCACGCCAAATCCACAAAGATATCCCCCACACTAACACCCTTCGTGTTCTTCGTGCCCTTCGTGGTTAAAACATAGCAACCTTAAAACAACCGCCCCGCTGGAGGTTTATGGAAAGAGGCTGGGTGATGTTTTCGGGTCAGCAGATTCTTGATCTGCCAATGATCCTGTTGTGGGATTTGTTCATCGATAATCACTTCACCATTCTGGTTGCTCGCTACCGGCTTACCGTCTCGATATAGAATGCGATAACCCGATTGCGCTGGCATGCGTTTACCCGGAGTGATAATCCCGGTCAGATTTAACGGGTCAGTGCCACTGATACTGATCAGTTGATCTGAATCTTTCTGTTTCCTTACTTCACGCAACAGGCTTACAGCTTCTGGTAGCGCGAAATGCTCACCCGCAAAACCCTGCACAAAACGTCCCCCACGTAATTCACCGCGTGCTTCCATGCGACGTAATACATACAGCAACTCATACCATGGCGGCAGGCCATGCTCACGTTCCAGTAGCTTACGGAATACCACTCCGTAACGGGTTAGCAGGGTACGTACGATCTGTTCAGCCTTTTGTCGTTTATCAGCGCTGTCCATTACCGGACGTATCAATGACCAACGCCCACCAGCAGCTAGCGGTGTCTGTACTACTGCCCGACGTCTTTGCGGGTGTGATCTTTTCACTGGACTCACCAGCGCCCTTAGTCCCTGGAACTGATCCGAGTTTACCAGTCCCCAGGCAACCAGCTCTCCCAGTGCCGTTTCCAGCTGGGTTTTTAATAGCCCCGTCTGCTGCTGTAATTCATCAAAGAAACTCGCGCCCCATTGCTTCAACACCTGTAGCACCTTGTTGGCGGATGAACTTAGACCCTCCTCATCAAATTCAATATGCTGGCCCCACATTGGCAGATTCGGCCTGTACACAAAAGTGATCGGGGTGGTCTTGATTGCGGGGTTCTTACGTTTGTTTTCTTTTTGTGCTGTATTCTTAATGCGCAGCCAGGTAAGACGACCTGAGCTGCATAACTCATCCAGCTGAGTAGAAAAATACGGCTGCAGTCGTGCAGGTAAAATTTCATCTTCCCAGCTGGCAGCAGCAACACTGATGCCTTCCAGCTGTAACATCACTCGCTCCAGCGTATCAATGCCTTCACCCGGATCATCCAGACCCTGCCAGCTAAACAGGTAGCGCATAAAATCAGCAGGGCTGACCGGTTCAATCTCGTTACGTAACTGCTTCAGGGTATATCGATGTATGCGAGCCAGCAGTCCGCGTTCACACCATTCGAGTTGATTTAAGCCTGGAGTAAATTGCCCCTGTATCACAAAACCTTCCTGCTCCAGATGCAGTAAGGCCTGATGTATAGCAGAGATGTCTACTGGTAAAGGTTCAGCCAGTTGAGCTTCAGTAACCGGCCCCAGACCTTCCAGTCGACTACGTATGACTTCGATCAACGCCTGTTCACTCGATTCGGCTTCATTGCCGTCAATGGCCTGAATCTGAGGCTTCATTTCTAATGTCGGGCAGGCGCACTGCATCATCTGTAATCGTTCAGAAGCGACCCAGAGCGTTTTTCCTTCGCTGTTAAACAATCGCGTCGCTCTCTGGCCCGTTTGCAGTTGAGCGAGGTTCTCCTGCCAGCTTTTGCTGTCCTGTGCTCTAACCTCATCCTCAACAATAAACCCCATCAGCACCAATGCATCATGTAATTCATCCTTATGGCGCACATCCGGCCAGGCTTCATCCTTTACCTTTTGTATGGCATCCGGATTCAGGCGTCCCATTTCTGCCGCCGATTGCGGATCGCCATGCTGTCGCTGTTTGACTGCCAGCGCGCGCCTTTCTTCAGCAGGAGTATCATCCAGAAATGCATAGGGTCTGGCATTTAATATTTCATGAGCCATGGGTGAGGGTGTTGGCAGGTCTTTAGTGGTCACTGATATTTGCTCAGAAGCGATACCATCCAGTATCAGTTTCAGGCCATCTATATCCATGACTTCATGCAGACAATCCTGTAACACCTGATTCACCAGGGGATGGTCCGGTACTTCGCGCTCGCCCTGAATATTTTCAAAACAGGCCAGTTGATCGGGAAACACCAGTGCCACCAGATCTTCTGCATCATTACGCTGAAAAGGTGCAGGTACTCTTTTTCCGGCACGAAAGCGTGGCACGGCCAGCGAGGTATTGCACACCCAGCGCCAGCGCGTCGGAAACATAGGTGCATCCAGTAATGCCTGTACCAGAATATGCTCCACGGTTTCAGATTTCAGATAACTCGCCGGTTCATCGAGCGGAAAGCTGTGTGTCGGGCCTAATGAAAGAATCAGATTATCCTCATTGGCAGCGGCCTGAAGTTCAAAATTAAAGCGCCGGCAGAAGCGTTTTCTTAATGCCAGACCCCAGGCCTTATTCACTCTGGAACCAAAAGGTGCATGTATCACAAAATGCATATCTCCGGTTTCATCAAAGAAACGTTCGAAGACAATATTATGCTGGCTCGGTATCACACCTAACACGGCTTTTGTGTTCGCCAGATAATTCAGCAATTGTGTGGCAGCTATCGCTTCCAGTTGCAGGTTATTCTGTAAATACTGTAAGGCTTCATCCTGACCCTGCTGAAGTTTTTCATCGATGGTTTCACGTAGACGAGATACGGCTAAAGAGAGTTCATCCGTCCGCCCTGGCGCTTCACCAATCCAGAATGGAATCGAAGGAGGTTGCCCATGCGCATCTTCCACATACATCTTGCCCTGTTCAATCTTGAGAATGCGGTAGGAGATATTGCCCAGCTGAAAGATATCACCCGGCATACTTTCAAACGAAAAATCCTCATTCAGGGTACCGACGAATAGCCCTTCCGGTTGCAAGATAACATCGTAATCAAACTGGTCAGGGATCGCACCACCATTGGTGATAGAAGTGAGTCTTGCGCCACGTCTTGCGCGTAACACGCCGTTCACTGCATCACGGTGCAGATAGGCACCGCGACGCCCACGACGGGTATGAAAACCATCGGCCAGCATTTTTACGATATCGATAAACTGCTTTTCCGATAGATCGTGATAAGGCCAGGCGGATTTAAATACCTGATACAATTCCTGTTCCTGCCACTCTCGCCCGGAAACCTCAGCTACAATCTGTTGCGATAACACATCCAGCGGCTGCTTTGGTTGGACAATACGATCCAGCTCATCGCGGCGAATCGCATCCAGCATAGCGACACATTCCACCAGGTCATCTCGGCTGAGCGGAAACAGGCGGGCCTTAGGTGTTGCTGCCAACTGGTGACCCGAGCGTCCGGCGCGTTGTAAAAAGGTAGCAATGCTGCGCGGTGAGCCCATCTGGCACACCAGATCGATATCGCCGATATCGATACCCAGCTCTAACGATGCAGTTGCAACCAGTGCGCGTAATGAGCCGGATTTAAGACGTTGCTCGGCATCCAGCCGATGCTCTTTAGCCAGGCTGCCATGATGCGAGGTTACCGCATCCTCACCCAGCTTTTCTGCCAGCGCTGCGGCAGCGCGTTCTGCCAGACGACGGGTATTCACAAAAATAAGCGTTGTACGATGCGACTCAACCAGCTCCTCCAGTCGCTTATAGAGTTCATCCCAGACTTCGTTAGCCATTACCGATTCCAACGGCGACCCAGTCATTTCTATCGCCAGATCACGCTCCCTGACATATCCGGTATCGATGATGGTACATTCACGTTGCACAGACTCGGCGTGCTGCCCGATCAGGTACCTGGCCATATCTTCGATGGGCTTTTGAGTAGCCGAAATACCGATACGCACCGGTGGTCGCTGACATAGCTGAGCTAAACGCTCCAGACTCAAGGTCAGATGCGCGCCGCGCTTATTGCCTGCCAGTGCATGAATCTCATCGACAATGACACTGCGTACCGTTTTCAGCATTTCGCGCCCGGAATCTGAGGTCAGCAATATGTAGAGTGATTCGGGCGTAGTCACCAGAATATGTGGCGGATGCTTTTTCATCATCGTGCGTTCCGACTGAGGCGTATCCCCGGTGCGAACCTGGGCACGTATGGGCACATCCAGACAGCCGTTTTCCAGCAGGCTATCGCGGATACCATTCAGCGGTAATTCGAGATTTTTATGAATATCGTTAGATAACGCCTTTAATGGCGAGACATACAGCACTCGCGTTTCATCTGGCAATGGGAATTGAAGCCCCTCCTGTACCAGATGATCGATAGCCGCCATAAATGCCGCTAGCGTTTTACCGGAACCAGTTGGTGCGGCGATAAGCGTGTTTTTACCCGCATGGATCGCTGGCCATGCCTGTGCCTGGATCTCGGATGGCCGTTCGAAATGTTTGCTAAACCATTCCATAACCGCAGGATGAAACTGAAAATCACTCATCGGATTCTCTTTCTGATTGTGTCAATATTTAATTATAAGGTTATCATTATATTTTCTAAAGAATGATACTTCTTTTGTGAATCAATACCTGAAAATTTTTGACCAGCCTCTCTATACTTCGCCATTCCTGTTAATACCAGACGTCTAGATTGACTGGTATTATCAAATACTTACCACTACCTGATGCTCTCTCTTGTGAAGTTATGACTGACAAAAATCAACAAAAACCAAATCTGTTCAACAATCTCAAGCTACGCTGGAACCATATCGCTTCGGACTGGTACAAACGCAGGTTAGATGCACAATTATATCTATTTAACACCAGGAAAAAACAATCCCTCAAAGTTCCAGCTGATTTCACTCAGAAATACATCCAGACAAAACATGGGAAAATCAACTGTTACCAGACAGGTACTGGGCCCTTAGTCGTTTTAGCGCATGGCTGGGGCGGAGGTGCTTATCAGTTTTTCCCCCTGATGCATGGGTTAAAAGCTTTAGGTTTTAGAGCTCTTGCTTTTGACTACCTGGGGCATGGAGATAGTGAGAAAATACCCGCTACCCTTCAACAATCGATAGAAATCACGAATCAGGTATTAGAGTATGCTCAGAATAATTTTCAAGAAGGGTTGTATGCTGCTGTCGGGCATGACACAGGCTGCCAAATGATCGCTAATGCAGCCCCTGAGTTGATTAATGGATTACACCTGTTCCTGATTTCACCTATATTCAACTACAAACAGTATTTCCTGCGTAAACTCAGGAACCTTAAAATTAGCCATCACTTTTTAAAGCAATATGAGCAACAGTTTAAGTGGAGTTACCCACAACAGTATGCACAGCTGGAGTTAGCAAAACAGCTTGAACAGTATGCCCATAACACAGTCATCGCGCATGATGCTGATGATCAGGAGTCCCCCATAGAAGACTCTAAAAAATTCTGTGCCACATATCCCTTAAGCAAACTACTGGTTACCAGAAATCGTGATCATGACCGTATCATCAGTTCAGAATCTGTCTGGCAGGCACTAAAATCACAATTATATTCTGAGAGTATCAGCGTTAACTACGACACCAACTTTGTAGTAAACAGTTAGGGCCTGTTCAGCGTTTTCAACACCTTCGGCATTTGCTTTAACGCTCAGTTATCAAGCTATAGCTATGCTTAATTCATAGCTATGCTCGATTCGATGATACCCCTATCATAAAGAGCTTCTAATCGAGTGTTAATCACTACAGGTCTTACAACCTTATTTCTCAATTCCTTTAAGGTATTCAGGTTTCCTCATTACTTAACATATCCCTTTGGTTTGGTGATCAGCATTTTATCACGCGTATAACCCACCCAGTCTTTTCTGATCGACATAATGTTGATTTATCCTCTAGAATCAAATTATGGCCACCGAGCATAACCAGATCCAAAGACACGCAGTACGATTGCTTAATCCCTTTCGCGGTGTGATGAATATCATCGAATACCAGGGGGCCGAAGCAGTGACTATCGATGGCGTCAACTGGGATATCTACGTCAAGGATATGAGCCTGACGCGAGACCTGGAACAATCTCCCGATATGCTGATTACCGAAATCCGTTTTGGTCACTGGTCAGAGACCAGTGGTCTCAGACGTGGCCCGCTCTACCCATCGGAAGATTTTAATGAAATGGAGCGCCAGGGACTGGTGGTATATGAATACCTGCTGCAACATGCTCAGCAGGCACCATTTTCTCTCACCGATGATTTCGAGCTGTGGTTGCTGGATCAGAATGATCAGCCACTGGCATTACTGGGTAGCTCTTTTGCCGCCAATCGCCTGTATTACGATCTGCCTCTGAGCTGGACAGCGGGTATGGCCTGTAAGGATTTCTTTAGTAACAAACAACAGGGTAATAGCACTCAACAGCCCTTTACGCGCTTGCTTGAGTCCACGGTGAAATCCATGGCAGGCAAATCACCGCAGGCCCAGTGGTTTCATCGTCAGCACGATATCTCCATCGGCCTGACGGGGATCGAACTTAGTGAGTCACTGGAAGGGCGAGAAATGGAAAACGCCTATTTTCCTGAGTTCTTTATCCCTGAGGTCATACAAACCAATATCGACGATTTTATATTTGAAGATTATCTGAATTTCCTGGCCCCTTATCTGCTGACCCTGCCCACCCTGACAAGAGAACAACGTAGCCTGTTCGAACAGCAGGCAACCAGACAGGCGCTGTGCGTAGAGCGCTTACATCGACTTTATCCAGATATTCAACAGCAGAAATACATCAATTCAGCCCGCATTGAAGCTCGCTTAAGGGATGCTACTGCAGTACCAGCTCCCGACGATAACACACTATCACCTGAATATATTGAGCTTGAAATATCGCGCACCAACTAAAACGAGTGGATTTTATCTACCCAGAAACTAAACCTGCTTAACATATTAGTTATACAAAGCTTGCCAAGTTGTACAAGTTTATTTATGCTCAGATAAATAATTGTACAAGATAGATAAAAATGTATAACTTTGACAAAAATATACCACATATCGGTATCAGCTCCTGCCTGCTCGGCCAGCTAGTACGTTTCGACGGTGGACATAAACGTAGCGCCTTCTGCACGGATAGCCTGCAGGATTATGTGCGTTATGTACCTGTCTGCCCTGAGATGGGCATAGGCCTGGGCACACCTCGTCCAACTATTCGTCTTGAGCTATCCAATGAAAAGATAATAGCCAAATGCAAAGATGGCCGGAACCTAACTTCACCACTGGAAGCGTTCTCGCACCTCACTGCTCAAAAACTGGATCATTTAAGCGGCTATATCTTTTGCGCTAAATCACCCAGCTGCGGCATGGAAAGAGTAAAAATCTATCACGAGAACGGATACAGCCAGAGTGATGGTATTGGTATCTATGCGCACTACATTATGCAAATGTACCCGGCCCTGCCGGTTGAGGAAAACGGTCGCCTCAACGATGCTCAACTACGCGAAAACTTCATCACACGACTTTATGCTTACCACAACTGGAAGACTCTTCAGCAAGATGGCATCAGCCCTGCTTCATTAATCGACTTTCATAGTCGTTACAAATATATGCTGATGGCGCATCATCCACGCAGCTACCAGGAATTAGGCCAGTTGTTATCTGACCTCTCAGGTGATATCCACGTAATTGCACAGACCTATGAATTGAAGTTTATGTCTGCACTGAAACACATCGCAACGCGCAAGAATCAATGCAATACCCTGCAGCATTTACACGGTTATTTCAAAGACAAGATGACCAGCAAACAACGCTCACAGCTGATTAAACTGATCGATGATTACCGCATGGGATCTTTACCCATACATGCACCATTGACCATGATTCAACACTATCTGAGTGAGCATCCCAATGATTATATTGCTCAACAGCATTATCTGACTCCCCATCCTCCTGAACTGGCCCTGCGTTATGGACTCTGAGCAAAAATATCCTATTCGTGAAGTTTCACAAATTACCGGGGTGAACCCGGTCACGCTGCGTGCATGGCAACGCCGTTATGGTCTGATTAAGCCCGAGCGCAGGCAAAGTGGTCATCGCCTCTATAGTGATGATGACATACAGCTGATAAGACAGATCTTAAACTGGCTGGATAAAGGGGTCAGTATTGGACAGGTTAGATCATTACTGGATAATCCAGAGAATGAGACAGTCAACGATAACTGGATAAATATTCAGAATGAATTAATGACTCTGGCACTGTCATTAAAGCTCAATCAACTGGAAGCTCTGATAACCCAGACATCCAAACTTTACCCGGCTGAATTATGGTTACGAAAAATTATCGAACCGTGGCTAAAGCAATTATCCATGTTGCAAAGGCCCGACAAAGACCTGATTGAACAGGCGGCGCGTAATCAGCTTTCGAGTAAAATCGAAAAAATGATTTCAATCCAGACCGGACCGCGTATTGCATTGCTACAGGCTGGCAACCTCAGCCCGCTGGATGCACAGCTCGCACGCTATGAACTGCAAAGTCTGGAATGTCGATGCTATGACCTTGGCCAGGTTGATCCTGTTCAGCTGTTACTGTTATCTGAACGTCTGCAGGTACAGGCCTTTATTATTCTTTTAGGTAGTGGACTAAGTGCCAACTGGTTTTCAGATAGAGTCTCAAAACTGCCTGACAACTGTTACTACTCAGGAGAAATGGGGCAGATTTACCACAGCAAAAAATGGCTTAAAAGCCCCTACACAGCATCAATCACGCAACTAGTAAAACAACATGAAAAATCATTTGGTCTGGTTCAGAAGTGATCTCAGGGTTCAGGACAACCCGGCGCTGTATCACGCTTCAAAGGATGCTACCTCCCTGAGTGCGGTATACATACACTGCCCGGGGCAGGATAAGTTACATGGTATAGGGGCCAGAAAACTAAATTTTATCAATGACAATCTGCTGCTACTTAAAGAAAGTCTGGCAGAACATTCCATTGAACTGCATATTCTGCAGTGTGAGTTTTATTCTCAAGTTCCCGATTTACTTAAACAATTTATCGAACAACGGGATATTGCTGCAATATTTGCCAACCGGGATACAGGCCTGAATGAAGACAGGCGGGACATCCAGGTAAGAGACCTAATTAAGATCCCTTTTTATCGATTAAAAGGGGGCTGTATTTTACCGCCTGGCAGCGTTGTTACCAAAAACAATGAAATGTTTCGTGTTTTCACGCCATTCCGAAATGCCTGGTTGAAACAGTTTAACCAACAGGGATTTTCACTGGCACAGGTACCAGAATTACTCAATAAAGCAAAAGGGGACCGGCTATTAACAGGTAACGATTTAGAATGGCCAGCAGGTGAACAGGCCGCTTTGGAAAGACTCAATAGATTCTGTGAACAACATCTGCTGGATTATGAAGCATTTCGTAACTTCCCCGCAGAAGACAGAACCAGCAAGTTATCCCCTTACCTGGCTATCGGTGTTATTTCTGCAAAACAATGCTTGCAAGCTATCGAGTCTGCATTAGGACACTTGCCGCTTAGTCCCGGTGAAAAAGGGTTCGCCTGGGTTAATGAATTGATATGGAGAGAGTTTTATCGACACCTGATGACTGCTTTTCCAGACCTGTCAAAAAACAAATGTTTTAAAGACAAGATGGAAAACCTGCTGTGGGTAAATGATGATCATATTTTCCACTGCTGGTGTGAAGGAAAAACCGGCTATCCAATCATTGATGCCGCCATGCGCTGCTTAAATGCAACCGGCTGGATGCATAATCGACTGCGCATGATCGTAGCCAGTTTTGTCACCAAAGATCTGCAAATAGACTGGCGGCGTGGCGAACAGTATTTTATGCAGCAATTAATCGATGCCGATTTCGCCTCTAATAACGGAGGCTGGCAATGGGCCGCAGGTACCGGCGCGGATGCAGCCCCCTATTTCAGAATCTTCAACCCAACCCTGCAAGGTGAAAAATTCGACAGACAGGGAAAATTTATAAAACGCTGGGTGGAAGAACTTAAAGACGTTCCGGAGAAATATATTCATAAACCTCAACAATGGTTTAAATTACAAAACATCAAGTCCGACTATCCATCGCCTGTCGTTGACCACGATCAGGCCCGTAAAGAAACGCTATTGCGTTATCAGGCCATAAAGGTATAAAAATGAATCCTACACTGGAAAAGTTCAATCAATTTTATCAACAGTTAGACAGTGCTGACCTGAGCGGATTGAATCAGGTTTACCACCAGGATATTGAGTTCATAGACCCTATACACCATATGAAGGGCAGACAGGCACTGGATAAATATTTCAAAAACATGATGGAAGATTTATTACATTGTAATTTTGAAATCCATCAGGTAACAGAACAGGAACAGGAGGCTTTTGTCATCTGGACCATGCACTTCCAGCATCCTCGCTTGAATAAATCTAAAACCATTCATGTTGATGGTGTGAGTCATTTAAAATTTGATGATCTGGTTTATTTTCATCGCGATTATTATGATGTTGGTGCGATGTTGTACGAGCATATTCCTGTACTTGGAGGTTTTGTTAGTGGTATCAGGAATAGGTTGAAATGAAGTTGTCAGATCTAATATTAAAAAATTCGTACGGTTTTCACTAGTATAAGAAGATAGTAAACGATGTATTCTCGAATAGATTTCACATATTAAATTCAAGCTTTCTATATATTGCAATAGTACGGGGTGCGAGATCCGTTTAAATGTTGAAAAAGTGGTATGATTATACTTTCTACCTTATCAAGTAAAATTATTGCACACCTATTATTGACCTGAGGATATCTTATTTTCGGTGAGCCATACCTTGTATGATTGAGAGTTGATGAATTTTGGGTATTGATCTAGCGCCGCAAGATTTTCTTCGTTAAGTTTTATTTGGAATTTTTCGTTTAGAACACGAAGGATCTTAGTGCTTAAATCAAAACGTCCAGACAAAATAGTAACTTCAAGAAAATCCCAAAATATCTCCTCATCTTCGGGACTCTTCATAAGCGCCTTTTTTCCTAGTCTTAAGGCTGTTATAAAGTCACCTGTTTGGGCATAAGTCAAAGATAAATCGGAGAGAGCGTTACTGTCATTATTGGTGAAATTCAATAAGTTTTCTATATACAGTATCCTTTCTTCAGTGATTTCAACATTCTCTAAGTACGGGTACAACAAAAAGCTTTGATATTTCATATGTTCCTGCATAAGGGTAATAAATTTTTTTGCTGGCTCTTTCTGTAAGCTCACTTGTAACTTCAGTAAGAAATCGTAAAATACATCAGAGTTTTTTAACTCATCGTCTAAAGTTTTGAAATCAGATTCTAATTTTTCTATGTCTGAGTTTTTGGTATTTTCAGTGAATCTTCGTATTATATCGTAGTAATTATTACTCTTTTTGCCGGATCTTAATGGCAATGCCATCATATTAACCATTAGATCAAAATCACTATATTTATAACCTGCCACATGAAGATCAACGAGTTTTCTATCTTCATCAAAGTAAAATTTTATATACTGCAACCTTCCTTCTATAATGATCCTATACAAGCTAATCGTAAGCTCGCTTTCCTTGCTATACTGAGAATACAAATATGTCCAGTTGTTGTTATTTGGATTATTATCTAAAACCTTAACAATACCTGATTTAAATATATGACCAAAATCTATTAGTTTTTCAAATTTATCTTTTCCACCAAAAAGAAAGGCAACGTCAGCATACTCAGGCAAATATTTTTTCTCCAGGTATTTTATTATTGATTCAGAACTGATGATCCTTTTTATGAAATCAAAATTTTTATTATTTAAGGCATTTTCAAATTTTTTATTGAAATTATAAATGGATAGTTCTTTTAAAGAGGGTTGCAATTGTTGACTGCCAACGTTTTCATCAACTTTCAAAGAATTACAACCAGCTAAAAATAATAGAATAGCGAATAGAGAAAATGCCTTGGATATGGTTTTCATATTTATAATAAAAATGTTTATTTAAAGATCTGTGATTGCATTTAACAAATCTTCCACTGCCTTTTTACCAGCGTAATTTTCTATATCATAGATGCTCCCCGCAAACCTTAAATTGCTACGAATTTTTTTGAGCAATTCCAAATGATCAGGAATTTTATCTGCACTAATAAAACCATTTTTAGATTTATAGCTGTTCTCAAATATAAATCTACGATTATCAAAAGAGGTAATTGATTTAAAAACAACATAATCGTCATCAATATTTTCTGTTGAAGCCACCTTCGACCAGTCAAGATGCTCAGGAAGTAGCAAAGTCACCTTATGATTTATAGAAACAGGGTGATAGATTTTCAAAGGCTGAAATCTTTTAACCGTTTTTGGCAATTTAACATAATCCCCCATATAATCGGCATCCAGGTTAAAACCAACCTCCCCTGTATTTAATTGATCCCAAAATCCTGGTACCGAGTAGAACTCCTTGATCGTTATTTGATTCTTTTCAGTATCATCTTCAATTTTAAGATCTGAAGATTTTTCTATTTCAGGATATTTCTCTGCGTAATAGTTCAGATATTTTTTTTCGGTTTTTTTTATCCCATCACGAGCTAATCGGTAGCGCATATCTTCGGCTTCACTTCCGATAAATATGGTTTTAATTTCCCAGTCAGCAGGTGAGGAATAGTCAGCTGTAACAATTTGCTCTTCAATAAAAACAGATGTCGGACTCGGCTTATTCATTCTGGTCAATTCCGAAAAGTACTCATGGTTAACCACCAATGCTAGTCCATAATCAGGATGATATTTTTCTCGATAATTATAACCTTGATAGGTAATCGTCGGGTCAACCCATGTCACTTCATTACCAATCTTCATCATCACAATTGCATGATCAAATAAATCATGACCAGCTAATGCATGATTCATAAATATAGAATTTTTAGAGCTTACTAATGCAGGATATGCTCTAACACCTATAGTACGCAAAATAACTGATAACAATTGAGCCTTATCCTTACAGTCACCATATCTGTTTTCAAAAACTTCATTTACAGAATGAGCCTTGTGCGAGTTTTCGGCAATATTTAAACTTAAATAACGTATATTATTCTGGACGAAATTGATTGCATGGTTTATAGCAGATGTTTTATCCATCGCCATTAGCTTACTTATATAATTTGTTAAAGATGCTGAATGAGTTTCTTCATCATCAAAAAGACTGTTTGCCCAGACTGATACATCAGACCAGGTGGCATACTGGGATACCTGTAAATAGGGGTACGGTATAAACCACGATGGAAGATTGCCCTCATTTTCATATGCTATAGAATTATACATATCCAACTCTATTACTTTTTTATTTTCAAACTCCTGTCTTTTAACATCTTCATCTATATCAAATTTGTTAATTTTTAGTTCTATATTTTTTGGCGTATTGATTGACACATGAATATGATCAATATTTATTTGCCAACCAAGCCTAATAAATTTTGAAAACTTATTAAGATAAACAGGATTCATACCCTTAATAGTATAACTATAATCGATGGTATCTCCTTTACGAATATCTGGCAGAAGAAGTAATGCCGTGACCGTTCCAGAATAAATATTATTATCTTTTTCAGCTTCTGAACTGATAATCTGGATATCCTTTTTGTTTAATTTGCTAATGGTATTCCCACTGCGAATAACATTTATCTTGTGAATTTCAAGTTTTTCATAAAATGGATCAAACTCAATTTTAATATCTGCAGCCGATTCAATTGAAGAAGCATCATTGAGTGTGTATACATGACGGAAATACTTCTGGTATCCATCTATAAGATTAAATTGTTGATCATAAAGGTGGTAATGCTTGGGAGATCTGAGCGAATCAGGTTTTGTATAATCGATTGATATATTCGAAACCCATAGCGGTTTTTTTGTAATACCTATATGGACGTCCTTCTTATTAAGCTTAATACCTGCATTAGCATAATTGAATAATATTGACAAACCAAATAATAAACAGGTGAGTACCCTTAATGCTTTCATAAAACTACTATGTTAAAAATGTTAGTAAAACGCGAGCTATTATAGGTTATTTGATGAAATTACAGAGCTATTAAAAAGGTAAGAATATTCCTACAAAAATACCCAAGGATGACTCCATTAAGACTGATCTTGCTTATTTCTACAAAAATTCTAAAGGGCAGAAGGGCTAAACTTCACGCGGCATGAGAGGCACAAATATGACCTCTCTATGGGCCTGAGGATGGAATCTCTTACCTTGACGAATTCCCACTGCCAAAGAGATTACCTTCCTTGCATTAACTGCATGTTAGCCTTATTTAAGTGCTATTCCTCTCTGACCCGAGTTTTCCACTTATTGCACTATTCATTCAATATTATTCCTTCTCATTGATGCTGAATAAGTGATATTTTTTGAATTCCAGTTAGCATGTATTGGATTGTATAAGCAATAACCTGATCGGTTATACTTGCCTCTTTATACAAGCTAATGGAATTGATCCGTTGAAATTTGAAGTTATCGATGCATTGATCTCGCCCAGAGGGCAGATGCAAAGCCTGTCCCAGTTTGAGGTCAGTCATATCCTGGATGCCAGTGAAGGTGAACTGGCTGAAGTATTCCGTAATTGCTCCCTTGCCGTATTGAACTGTGGCAGCCCTCTCGACGATGGTCGGGAACTGATCAAGCGTTACCCGGATTTTTCTGTAGAGGTGATCCAGAAGCAGCGCGGTATTAAGCTTTCATTAAAAAATGCCCCTGCCATTGCATTCGTCGATGGCGAATTGATTACCGGTATCAACGAGCACCTGTTCTCCGTGTTACGCGATGTACTCTACGCTCACCACAGTGTTGTTCATTCACAGCGATTCGACCTGAATCAATCTGAAGATGTCACTAATGCTATCTTTCATATTCTGCGTAATGCCGATCTATTTATCCCTGAGCTCGAACCCAATCTTGTGGTCTGCTGGGGCGGGCATTCTATCAGTCCAGAGGAATACGACTATACCAAGGAGGTTGGCTACCAGATGGGCCTGCGCAACCTTGATATCTGCACGGGTTGCGGACCAGGTGCAATGAAAGGCCCCATGAAAGGCGCGACTATTGGTCATGCCAAACAACGCAGCGAGCTGGGACGCTACATCGGCATGACTGAACCTGGCATTATCGCTGCCGAATCACCCAACCCGATCGTCAACAAACTGGTCATCATGCCGGATATCGAAAAACGTCTGGAAGCTTTCGTTCGTTTAGGGCATGGCTTTGTCGTTTTCCCTGGTGGGGCGGGTACCATGGAAGAAATCCTTTATCTGCTGGGTATACTTGCTCACCCGGATAATAAAGAAGTGCCCTTCCCGTTAATCCTGACCGGCCCAAAAACTGCTACAGATTACTTTGATCAGGTCAACCGATTCATCCTGGATACACTGGGAATGGAAGCACAGCAGCGTTACAAGATCATCATCGAGGATCCAGCTCGTGTTGCACTGGAAATGAAGAAAGGCGTACAACAGGTACGCGAGTTTCGTAAGCTGCAGGGTGACGCCTATTACTACAACTGGTACCTGAAAGTAGATGAATCATTTCAGAGGCCATTTATCCCAACCCATGAAAACATGCGCAGTCTGACACTGACCAAGAATCAGCAACAGCACCTACTCGCAGCTAACCTGCGCTGTGCCTTTTCAGGTGTGGTGTCCGGTAACATCAAACAGCAGGGTATTGAAGAAATTAAGCAAAAAGGCAAATTTGAACTCAGCGGTGATCCCGAGATCATGCAACCAGTGGATGCGCTGCTACAGGCATTCGTTGAACAACAGCGCATGAAGCTACCAGGAACCCACTACGAGCCCTGTTACCAGATCAGAAGTTCAGTCTAATTTGGGCGCTGATTCTGTAGGAATTAGGAATAGCTTAGGATTAATATTTAACCACGAAGCACACGAAGTTCACGAAGACTTTTTATATATGTTCATTTCCTTCGTGCTCTTCGTGTGCTTCGTGGTTATTTTTTATTTCAAGATTGCACATACAAGAGCCTTTTTACACCTCTTAACAGACCCTAAGTTATTTATTTGTATATTCTCTTCGTGCTCTTCGTGTGCTTCGTGGTTATTTTTTCAGGCTAATACCTAGCCTTTGCCTTCAAAACTTTCCACATATTTTATCCATTGCAGAGCTGTCTTTTTCGCTTCAGGATCCTGTTTAGCTTTTGTGAACGCCTGCTTAGCGGATGCATATCTCTGCTGTTTGAATAAGGCTATGCCAAGTGTGTTATACAGCTGACCGATTTGTTTTAAGCTCCCTTTTTCTATTGCCTGTTTTGCGGCTGATTCAGCCTGTTTATATTGTTCGTCCTGCAAATATAACTGTGCCAGCTGAGCATAAAGATTGCCATGCGTGGCCTTTTTTGCGGCCAGTTCCAGGGCCTCAATCGAGGGTTTGATTTCTTTTGCCATACGCCAGGCATCGGCCAGTAGTTGCAGATTTTTTTCAGTTGGCGTTATCAGTTTTGCATCAAGCCCCTTCTGTAAAATTTTTGCTGCCTGATATGGCACCTGCTGATCGAGATATAGATAGGCAAGATTTTTTAACTCGCTTTCCCTGTTCAGCAAGCCCTCGGTATAGGCTGCGTCCATCACATACAGCTGCCTGTCTATTTGCTCCTGCTCGCCATACAGACCGGCTAGCTGTAACCAGTAAACTTTTTTGGGGTAATAGTGGATTAATTGCTCTACCGTTTTAATGGTGCTGGATATATCTCCTGATTCGTAATAAAGCCCCTGTAACATTTGCAACCAGTTCTGGCGTGGCGGTTTATTGTTTTGCTGATTTAACTCTATGGCTTTCGTTAATGATTTAATCGCCTGTGCTTTCTGCTTGAGCTGATAATAAATCTGTCCCTGTAGTTCGTAGGCCAGCACACCTGCATCAGGGTTATGCTCAAACCACTGACTTAATATTTTTTCAGCTGAAACATAATCCTCCACTGAGAAATATAGCTGGCTCAGACTATAAAGCGATTCATCCACTGTGAACTGTGGCAAATCCTCAAGCTGTAGAATTTTCTGGTAGTAAGGTATTGCCTTACTGTATTCATTCGACTGAAAAAACTGGTAGGCGAGTAATTTGTAAACCTGTGAGTGTTCATAGTTAGTTAATTCTGCTTCACTCAGTTCATTCAACAATTCAAAAGACTTGCTGTACTCTCCAGCCTCTATCATTTTTTGAGACTTCTGTAATTGCGTCAGTATGCGCTCTCTGACTACCGGTGCCGTTTTTGCCGTTGCAATAAGCGGAAAAGTCAGGCACATCATTAGAATCAGATATAACACCTTGCGCATGAGTTACTTCTCCAGCCGGAAAGAAAACTGATTTCGCACACCATGCACTTCTACTGGTTCACCATCCACTTTTCGTGGCTTGTATTTGAATTTTCTCGCCGCTTCTATTGCTGCATTATCAAACAGGTATTTAGGTTTGGACTCAATCACTTTAACATCGCGCACTGTACCACTGCGTGTCACAGTAAATTCAACAAGCACATAACCTTCCTGGCCACGTTTAAGTGCACGTTGGGGATATAATGGAGCTACCTTTAGTACAGGCATGTAATCACTATCTCCCGATGACTGTGGCAGGCTCATATTGATCTTTACATTAGCCTCCATTCTGGGTACTTTGAATTTCGGGATTTCTTCCATTGAGGACTGGTTATTTAACAGGGTGACTTCAGGTAATTGGAGCTGCGGTTCGGTCCTGATTTCTGGCTTTTCCGGTTTTTCAATCTGGCGCATGGTTTCTATCCTGCGCTCGGGCATCAGGAAGTCAGCCGCCAGAATGCTACCCTGATCGTCAATCTGATATTCATCATGATGCAGGATAGATGTCATCAAGATGAACAGGCCTGCAGTTACCAGTAACGCAGGCCCCACAAATATTAGCTGACGCAATAACATGTTTATTTATTGTTTCATGGTTGCGACAGACACCTCTCTCACACCCGCCTGACGCGAGGCATCGGTCACTGCTGTCAGGGTTTTTACTGTGGCACTTTCATCGGCCTGAATAATCACTGAACCTTTGGGGTTTTCAGCATGCAGGCGCTCTACATTGGCACGTACGGATCTAATATCAATTCTGCGTTGATCAATCCAGATTTCATTGCTGGCACTAATGGCAATCAGAATGCTGGCATTTTCTTTCGCTTCAGCAGTTTCTGCCTGTGGACGCTGCACCTCGATACCGCTTTCCTTGACAAAGGATGCGGTCACGATAAAAAAGATCAGCATAATAAAAACCACATCCAGCATGGGTGTCATATCAACCATTGATTCATCATTCTGGGTTGCTCTTTGAATCAAACTTTTACGCATGTTGCTCACCGCTGAAGTCTTCGTTAATCTGTTGTTTTCTACCATCTGCTATTTTGCGTAGCCAGGTATGGGCCATCAGGCCTGAAATAGAAATCACCATACTCGCCATGGTTGGAATGGTAGCGCGAGATACTCCATTCGCCATCAGCTTGACATCACCCATGCTGGTAAAGGCAATCACATCGAATACCGATATCATGCCACTAACAGTGCCCAGCAGACCTAATAAGGGGCAGAGTAAAACCAGTGTTTTGACCAGATTGATATTCAGGTCTATCTTTTGATACAAACGTGCAATAGCCGCCGCCTGAATATGTTTTGCCGATCTGGAATAATGATCACCTCGTTTTAACCAATCTGCTTTAACTTTTTGAAACTCCCTGTAAATGCCGCTGGATAGATACCACAGTCTTTCGAAAACCAGCGTCCATAACTGCAAAGCCAACAATGCAATCAGCCACATGACTTCACCACCCTTATGCATAAAGTCGAGTAGTAAAATAACAATCTCGTCTAGTCTCATGCTCACCCCTTAGCGGATAACTGTGACTCGGTATGGCGAGCGATTAGCCCCATGCTTTGCTGTTCCAGTATGTGCAAAATATTCTGTGCCTTACCATTGAGCAGTGAATGCGCAAACACTGTAGGTATAGCCACCAGCAAACCTAGCACGGTGGTCACCAGTGCACTGGATATTCCACTCGCCATGGCTTTAGGGTCGCCTGCGCCATAAATGGTAATAGCCTGAAAGGTCATGATCATTCCGGCTACAGTCCCCAGCAGCCCTAACAGAGGAGCAACCATGGCTACAATCTTTAATAGCGGGAGATAACGTTCTATAGCTGGGCGCTCTTTTAAAATTGCTTCACTGAGTTTGGCTTCCAGTGTTTCAGCATCCATTGATGGATTATTCAGATGGACCATCAGTACCCGCCCCAATGCATTGTTGAGCTTCTGTTGCTTATCCAGTGTTTTGGCTTTTAACAGTTTTAATACGCTCGATTCCATTAGACTCAACACCACTATTCTCCACAGCACTATCAGGGCAGTGATCGCACCAATGGCGGTAATGATATATCCCACAATTCCACCCTGATGCCAGCGTTCAAGCAATGTTGGTGTATCAACTAATGCGGATAAATAACTACCTCCGCTCGGCCCTGTCGGATCTATTCCAATTCGGGTATAAGCAGCTGTTGACGACTCCAGTTGCTGGGTAGCACTGGTATAGTTTGAAGCGGGTTGACGGCTTAATTCGCCAATGCTGTTACTTTGCGACGAATAACTGAGGTATTTCCCTTCACTCACCAGGTTAAAGGTGCCAATGCGTATAATCGATTGCTTACGCGTTTCACCATCCGGTTTAATCACTTCAGCATTAAAGCGAACAACCTTTGAGGATTCAGTCATTTCTCTTAACATTTCATACCACAGTGCTTCTATCTCACTTACCTCGGGTAACAATGTGGCATTACTCATTTTATCGATTAACTGATCAAACACCTGCTCACGCCCTGGATACTGCGCACTGATGATAGAGGTTTCTATATTGCTACGAAAATCTCCTGACGCAGCAGTGAGATGTCCAAACAGTTCTTTTAAGTTACCCATACGTTGCTGTAGCTGCTGACGTTTGGCCTGTATCAGCTGTTCGTTGGTGGCAAACTGCTGCTCCAGTTCTGCACTGTTTTTTTCAAGCTGCTTAAGTTGTGCTTGCGCCTGTGTTAGTTTCTCCTTCTGCTGATTCTTCTGTTGTAAAAACTCAGTTTCGCGTTGCTTATTCTCCTTACCAGAAAGCTGTTTCGACAGCTTAACCTGCTCAAGTAACTGATCAAGGCTATGTGCTGACTGAGCCTGTACGCTATTGACCATGACTGATATAAGTCCTGCAAGTAGTACCATCAAAGCCTGTTTGTGTAATAGCTTCATTGGCTAACTCCTGCCACAGGCAACTGAAGCAATTCAATTGCGGCCTGATTTTTTGCGATCCTCAGTCCCTGAACAATCGAATTGCGATATTCACTGTTATCCAGTGGCATCCACCTGTTTTCCTTACGATCCCATAGCCCGCAGAAAGCCCTGTCTCTGGTTTGATATAACAAAGCAATACGCCCTACCCTGAGCATATTCACCTTACGCGGCTGCCCATTGATTTCTACCGTATCTTCGTAGCTATCAATCTTGCGTCCGTATTCATTTTCTATCTTGTAAGCTTCCAGTATCTGGCGGAATTTTTCTGCATTGGAGATATCCGCACGCTGCAGGTTATCTGTAAGCTGCTGGATACGTTGCTGTCTTTCTTCACGATGAAAAGGGGCATCCAGAGCAACAAACTGTTGTAACTTTTCCAGCATCTGCGTCATCAGAGCAGGCAGCTGGCGTTCAATAATGGATACCTGAGATATCGAGTGCTTCAGCTCGTCAACAATCTGCTGTTGGCTGGCTATCTGCTGCGTCAATTGCTGGTTATAGATTTTAAGGCCATCGCTTTGTGCATTCACTTCACGATATTGCTGCAGCAACTCATTGGAAGCTTTATCAATCTGATCGATAGTTTTTTGAGATTTTGCACCCGCGACTACCTTGGCCTGATTGGTGCTCACAATCTTGTCTAAGGTGTCTGCTAACACTGGATTACTGACTGCCAGTGCAGTCAGAGCAATCCCGCATAGCAGGGTTTTAGTTTTTCGGTAAAGCATATTGCCGGTTATCCTTAAATTACTCATTATGGAATCTTGAAGACATTGTAATAAGTCTTGATGATTTTTTCACAGCTACAGCCCTTCTTTATTGAACAGGCCTGAATTGTATTCTGTTGTATACAGGGCCCTGTATCCACAATAATTTCAGGCTCCTGTTCGGGTTGACTGAGAATGGCTTTGACAATTTCAATGTCCACTTCAGACCTACCAGGCTACAGGCTGGCAACAGTAGAATGATAGACATCAGGATAACAAGTCTGCCCATTTTTAAAACCATCCCTGTTTTTAGATATCAGAACGTGACTTTAGCACCAATAGAGATAAAACCTTCAATCCCGACTTCTTTAGTCACAGGAATATTGCTCGCATATCCGGCTGGTGGCTTGACCAGATCTTTTCCATTAGGTGCATAGCTATAGCCCTGAATGTTTTCCTGACCATATACATTAAGGATATCTGCAAACAGGGAAATGCTTCCCCAGGTATAATTGCCAACCCGCTCTATCCGCATATCCAGACGATGATAAACAGGCAGGCGTTCACTATTTAGCTCTCCATATACCGGGTTTTCTATTCCCGACTGTGTGGTACTTGGAGTCAGCCCTACGATAGGCGTGTAAAGGGCACCACTCTGAGCCTTCCATTTAAAACCCACATTCCATGAATCATTGATCTTGTAGTTGGCAACCAGATTGACGATAACAGGACGGTCATAATTAAATGCCTGCGTTTCACCCGTGCGTTCATTGGTACGCTCGCTTTTTGAGATGCTCACAGATCCCCAGCCATACCAGTCATCGGCCAGATTACGATTGACCAGTAGCTCCATACCATAGGCTTCTCCGGTAGCGTCATTGCTATAGTTTTTAGCATAATCCGCATCCACTCCCTCAGTCAGGCTTAACACCTGATTCTTCATATCTTTGTAATAGACTTCTGACTTCCAGTTCCAGATGGGGGATATCTTTTGCTCCACACCAATCACATAATGAATAGACTCAGGAGACTTCAGATCCTTATTACCAATAGTCGGCATCACTTCTCCAATGCCCGGAAACTGATGGTATTGACCAGTCGCAGCACTCAGTGTCCATGACTCATCCAGGTGGTAGCGTGTGCGTATACGTGCTTCAACAAAATCATTATTCAAATAATCGTCGGTCGATAAATGCACACCTGGAGTCAGCTGCCACTGATCAGTGATGTACCACTCGTCTTCTACATAGAAATCACTGAACATGACCTTTTGAGTATCCTTAAGCTGGTAACGTGGCGCATCAGTCGTTGAACAATCAGGATCAAAATAACTACAGGGGGTAATCTTTGCATCAAAATCATAGTTGAAATCAGCCAGCGCTATAGACCCACCGGTAATCAGCCAGTGAGACTCGTTCAGAGGTTTAGTGAATTCAGTTTTTAGCGTAGTAATATCCAGTGTGGTTGCAACAAATTGATTAGTGCCATAGTCCAAATCAGTTTCATCCATACTATGAGCGAAAGCGGTTTTTAAACTGCTACCGCTATCAGCGAAATCCAGATCCCAGATCACTCCCTGACTGTCGAAGCTACGGGTAATTGATGCGGGCCCGAGAAAATCTGGATCTCTAGCTGCGGCTTCAGAAGATTCAGAAAAACTTGCTCCGGCCTTATCATTGGCACCGGATGCTACAAAGGATAGCTTGCTAGTTTCACTTTGATTCAATACATATTTAAATTGGTAATCATCAGAAACCGGTACTCTGGTGACGGTGATACCATCTTCCTCTTCTCCAGTATCCAGGTATAAATCGATCAGGCTACGGCGATAGGAAAAGTACATTGCCTGATTATCTGTAATGCCGCTTTCAACAAAAATACTGGTACGTAGAAAACTGTAGTCGACAGTTGTTTCCAGCGCCTGATTCTTAGGGTCTCGCAGCTGAATATCGATCACCGCACCTGTGGCATTATTATAACGATTGCCATAGGCTGCCGGATAAAGGTCAAACTTACGGATAATATTCTCGTTGAAGATGCTGTCACCGAAAAAGTGAAATACATAGGCAGCCGGGATAAAGTCGATCAGAAAGGTATTATCCTCCGGCGCAGAACCGCGAACCGCTGGCGCGGTTTCATCACTACCAAAGGTAACGCCTGGTAAAGATTGTAGTGCCGCCAGTGGATCACTTGCTGCACCGGCAACCTTAAGCAATTTCTGAACTTCAGGGTCTATCTCAGTAGCTGGAGGTGTTTGTGCAGTGCCGATGACCTCGACCTCCTCTACCTCTGATTGTGCATCGGACTGCTGCGCTGAAAGCGATGTACAGACTGATAACAGCAAAATGGGTAGCCCTTTAATCAGGCCATTGAATATTCGTTTTATTGAGATGACTGACTGACTTTTAATATATTGAGTGTCCATTATTACCCATTTTCTCGTTGTGTGCCCATTAATGGGTTAGCTATTCATTCCTGTCAAGCCACTACAATGAGGAAACGAATCATTATCTAACCCGGTATTTATAAGACAATTTTGCAGCAATAGAGTCAATCTATCTGTTAGATAATGTATAAAGATGTAAATAAGTGTAACAACCGAACACCAGTGTTTTAACTCCCAGAGCTATAGGTTATTAAGGAGCATACTTATCAATTTAAACCTGATACTTATCACAAGGCCGATCTGATTCTAATCATTGTCATCCTGATTGCGTTAACCAGATGGTTCAGGAAAAACATGTCTGTAATGCATTCGAGAGATTCTAATCCTGCCTTGAGCAGATGAAGGGGCGGTCACCTAATGACCGCCACATTCCGACCCTGGCAATAATTGTGCTTTAAAAACCACTTACATCCTGCCATAACTATGCCCGGCATAACCATACCCTGGCGTGTTAAGTCTATTGTTAGCCCCTGCTTCCCATGTAACGGTGTTGCTATTATAAGCATCGCCCTCCTCTCGCCGTATACACTTCCACTCAATGGCTGTGTTTGAGGGTAGCTTACTGATAACACCAGTCCATACTGGAGCTGTAGGACCTGGCAGGCTCGTATTGCTACGGTTGATGTAATCATAGTAAATATTGGGATCGAGCTTAACTGCCTGAGCTGGATCCCAGTTGCCTAACTCGGCAAGGTTCCCCGTAACATAGATGCTTTGACCAAAGCTGGTAAAACCACCATCACAGATAAAGTTTACCGATGTCGTTGGGGTATTGACTGTCTCAAGTCTAATGTAAAAGGATTTTGGTGTAGCGACATCTATCTTTTCTGATTTTGCCATCACCAGATTGTCAGCGGCATTATACCAACCACTGCTAGCGGCATTGAATTCTGCCTCAGAATTCTTTCTAGATAATGCCCAGCCATCCAGGGTTACAGCCGTTGCATGAGCATTCTTCACCACCAGCTTAACTATGTTTGCACGATTCATGACGGCACCCGGATAAGGTTCTGTCACTGACTGCATACCGTGCTGATTAATCGCAGGATCAATAGTGATGTTAACTATATTGCCCATCTGCTGCTGGCTAATACGAGTTGTACGATACTCGTATAAAGGTCGCCCCTGATCGCTATAGTTGAGCGTCAGACCATCATCCTCATACAGCGTGAAGGTCGAGGGGGTTTCGCCGGCATACACGTTTACGATAAGTTCATCATGCCTGGAGCCATCGGTTCTATTCCCATAGGCATCTTTAGTGTGTTCATCCACATACATTTGCGGCAGGATCGCACCTGCCTTAACAAAAGCTGGTAATCGAAAAATGCCATCTCGATAGGTGGGTATATTTTTGATTGTGTCCCCCTTGCTATTAACCCATTCACGCGAATAGTAGTTGACCCACTCACCTGCGGGCAGATAAACATCGCGTTCGTACTCACCATGACTGGCTACCATGCCAACAAGAATATCGCGGCCAATTAACTTTTCATTACCCACCAGTCTCAGCTCAGGATCGTTCTGGTAGTAGAACAGGGGAGGAGGAATCACGGGTTCACCATCAAGGTAGGCCCGGTATGCCAATGAATAATAATACGGCAGTAACTCGTAGCGCTGGCGAATATTGGCAAGATTACTCTGCTTTTTCCCCACATGATCGGGCGCGGTTTCATAACAGGAGGGCTGCCTGCTCCCAATATTGCTGGCACAGCTAGGATTATCTTCGGGAGTATTAAACTCATTGTCTGTATGAGGTCGCACAGGCACATCAAACCAGCTTGCATTGGCAAACCACTGCGGGAATAACTCATCCTGATAAGCCGTATAAAAAGGTTCGGGGATATTCCTATTGCCGGGCATCACTTCTCGGCGGAAGCCTCCGACATCCGAGCCATAGTAGTCAATGCCCGAGAATGACATTTGCATCTGCGCATTGGCATGACTGGCTAATAACGCCAACCGGGAACCAATATCGCCCGACCACATGGCCGTACCATAGCGCTGGGTACCCGCAGCGCCTGACCGCGTCACAATAAAAGGTCGGGGATTGGTAATACCTAAATCATCCATTATTCCCTGCATGGATACATAGCCATCCCAGATCGACTTGTTCCACAGCAGGTTATGCAGATTATGGATATCTGAATGCTGATTCTTGAGTCCATCAACAGTGGCCTCTACACCTTCGTAGCAAGCTCCCGCATCAAATGTTTCAGGCTCTCCCAGATCGGTCCAGTGGGCATTAATCCCTTTTTTAACCAGATTTGGGTAGCGACGATTATCATGCAACCATTGCCCTGCTATGGGATCAGACCAGTCGATCATGCGCCCTTTCCCCCAAAAACCGGTCACCGTATCGTTTAACAACTGATTGGCTGGATCGCAGTGACCATTGCTACGCTTATAGGCTGTTAGATCTGACGGCATTTCGCTAAAGGTATCGATCGTATTGGCCAGATAAGATTCTTCGATTGCAGTGAGTCGAATACCATCCTCTGCGTAAGCCTTTATTTTGGCCGATGGATTATAAAAGAAATAGGGATAGGTAATCGTTTTACCGCATTGCTTTTTATCACTTAGAAGACAGTTTTGCCGATCCTGCTCATCCTGATTTTCATCCCAGTTAAGTCGACCCATATTACTTTTAGAAGCATCCTGAGTAGCTATGCCACCAAACCAGTTAAGATCGAGCACAAAGCCATCTAAGGGAAATTTATCGCTACGCAGATCAGCGATTAAGCTGTCAATTTCATCCCAGTTGTCATAGCCAAATTCAGAAACCCACAGACCAAAAGATTGACGCGGCGGAACCGGTGGGGTTCCGGTCAGTTGCATAAAATCGGCGCGCAGATCAGGTAAGTCTTTGCCCGTCATAAAATACAGGCGTAATTGATCACCGTACATTCTGGCCTGCCACCAGTTTCTGGTGAAATCCCATTTTTGCCAGTAAACATTATCCATGAACAATGCGTAATTAAGATTATTCTCTCCCAGCGCGTAGTAAACGGGGATTTGAACATTGCCAACCATACCGCCATTGGCTATACCTTCAAAGCCGTTACCAAGCGGCTGATTATTGCTGTAACTACCCGTCCTTGCGACTCCCTGGCTAATGCGATCACCATCAGCTATTCCCAACGCTACCTGGCTCAGGTTTTGTCCCAAGCCATAGATGTTTTGCATCTTTCCCGGTTCTATATCCAGGCCTTTCAAACCCTGATCCAGATTGACTGGACACACTGTAGTAAGACGCTCATTGGCTTTCATCTTGTCGATGAACCGGACGCATATCTGATTATTGTTCCTGGCAATCTCTAGCCTCATGGCACTGGTTTCGATAATGTTGCCATCAATCGATAGACTGGTAGGGCCAGAGTAATCCTTTTTCATCACCATAGGTGAGGTATACAGTGGTTTATCGCTTGAAGGTTGTTTGCCATTTACTGAAAACTCTAGATGCGCCAGATCATCGTCAAGCATCTCAACAATTAAATACTGTGTATCTGTATTGAATATTGTTCGAAAAACATCTGCGCTTACAGAGCTGTGCACCGTCAGTAACAGACTCAGGGTAAGAATTGTTTTGAAATAACTGTACATCGGTAAAACCTCCTTATTTGCCGTTTTTAATGAGAATAACAAAGATGCCTTCAACTACAGGCCCAGACCATAGCAATAGCCGTTCTCGGAATTCAATCTAGCCGCTGCGCTGCACCTGTTCAGGGCTCATCTGGGGCGTTAAAGAATAAATAGTATAATCACGCCAATCGGCGAATGGAGGGAATAAAGCTACGTCGGGTTGAAAATCAAGTTCAGTGACAGAATGCAGTTGATCAGGCATTTCGACTCTCCTTGTTGACGAAGTATAAGCATCATAGAAGTCCTGTTTGCATATTTCAACCTGAATCCTGCAATTGGACGAGTTGATGTGTGCGTTCGCCCCTTACCTATGTCCCTATAGGCAAGGCTACCGCGTCCTGCTCTCGCCCCTTACCTATATCCCTATAGGCAAGGCTACCGCGTCCTGCTCTCGCCCCTTACCTATGTCCCTATAGGCATTACGGCACGCTGAAATAGTCCACAAATCGTGGGCTCAGGGGCGCTATAGCTCATCGTTATGACATTCAATTATCTAATAGCAAAAGGGTTACGCTATCAGTAAATAGCTGATGATTTTTTTCAACAAAATATGATTTAATAACCTGATGAACTACTGGCTATTTAAATCCGAACCCGATGAATACAGCATCGATAACCTCGCCAATGAGCCCTCAGGCATTGGTCGTTGGGATGGTATACGCAATTATCAGGCACGCAACAACCTGCGCGATCAGGTCAGCGAGGGTGACCTGTTTTTCTTTTATCACAGCAGTTGTAAGGTGCCAGGAATTGCAGGCATAGGCAAGGTTGTTAAAGCAGCTTATCCTGACCCGGCTCAATTTGATAAAAATTCTCATTATTATGATGCCAAATCTTCAGCAGAGAACCCTCGTTGGTTTTGTGTTGATGTTGCGTTTGTGGAGAGGTTTTCTGATGTGGTGACTTTAAAAACGCTTAAGACAATTGAAGGGCTTTCGGATATGGTTTTACTTAGGCAGGGGCGGTTGTCGGTGCAGCCAATATTGGAGGCGGAGTGGGGTTTGATTACTCGTCTGGCAAAGAGTTAATAATAACTTTAATAAAAATATAGCATTGTTCATTGCGAACGCAGTAAAACAGGAGCGCTACAAGGAAGTAGCGTTTACGGAACTAAAGGATGTATTCTTTGGAAGGTTGGCGACTTCCCTGATAAGGGTTTCACACACCAACGCCCTCCTCAATCCAGGCAACCACCTCCGGCCACACCTCTATCGAAGAATTCCTCGAACACATTATTCGTCCATGCCCATAATCTTCTAGATTTCCATCCTCTTTTGAGTAAAAAGAAAACCTGTTTTGCTTATTCTCAAAAGCATTAATAAATTCCCAACAGCCTTTCCTGGGCGCGATAAAGGTATCCCCTGCCGAACAGATAGAAAGGACAGGCGTTGAAATTAAATTCATTTTCAATAAATAATCGATTCCACCCTCTCCTTTAAAATTTCGATAAATATTCCAGTCGAACCATTGCTTCATAGTAAAGTATGGTTCATCGTGCGGTCCAAGTTTTAGTAACTTCCCCGGTAAACGTCGAATCAGGTAGTTCAGGTATTTATAAAACAATAGTTTTAAATGTTGTGACCGGGAACAGGATGCCCCAAATGCCTGGCAACTGAACAAGCTAATCGTTTTAATTCTGGGGATATAATGCTGATTTTTAACAAGGAACATTGTCAGGCAAATTCCACCACCACTATGGGTTATACAATGTAGATCCAAAACCTGCTTTGTTGTAAATAAATACTCGAAAGCAATTGCCATGTCGTATTTAGCAATAGTTTCTAAATTATATGGAAAATTACTTTTAGCGCTTTCACCGTGATTCCTCCACTCCATAATCCAGCAAACATAACCTAGAGCAGCGAGATATTTTGAGATTCTTCGACAAACTGATTTATCAGAAAAGGCACCATGAGTTAAATAAATATCTGATATTTTTTCAACCTCATTATCGAATATCTTCCACAATGCAATCTTTACATTGTCAGCTGAATTTAAACTGATTTCTTTTTCGATTATCATTTTGAATTAAGGAAGTCCTTCTTTAATTTGATCATAACTTATCAAAGATTGAATAAGAAAATTCCGTACATCTTATTAACCCGCATCACTTCAAACCCACCCCAACACAGACTAGCATTTAGATTCAAACCTGAGAACCCATATGCAACAGAACTGGAACATCAATACCCGCCTGATTCACTGGGCACTCGTCATTACTGTTATATTTCAGCAATTCAGTAGTATCTGGATGTCTGATCAGGGTACGCAGTTCCTTTTCCCTTATCATCGAATCATCGGCGCACTAGCCGCAGCAGTGGTATTAGTGTTCTGGCTGAACAGCTATGCCATCTATCACTTCAAAGAACTCTTCCCCTGGGGCAAGCAGGCCAGAGGCCAGGTGATACGCGAACTACTTGGACTGTTAAATCGTCAACTTCCGGCAAGCGGCAATCGAATCGGCCTTTCCAGTTTTATCCATGGTCTTGGCATTCTCGCTCTGACGGGGTGCGCTGCTACAGGCATGATTATGTTTTCTATGATCCCACCTGGCCATAGTGGCCCACCCGATGACCCAATCGCTTTCACACGCTATACCCTGCAGCATAAATTTTTTGGCGAGGTTCTATGGGTTTATGTGAGCGGGCATGTGGCTTTTGCGGTCATTCATCAATTGAAAGGAGATAATGTATTTGGCTCTATTTTTAATCTCCGCAGAGATAAAGCCAGGACTGCTTAACAGTAAAGATTAAATTGTGGGGTATACTCTTCCAGACCTGCTAAAGCCCCATGGTTATACTGCCAAATGAAGTTAGACCGAATAAAAATCATTGCTGCGGTCAGTTTTACACTGTTTGTACTACTGGCTTATAGCATCTGGAATTATCATCAGGAAGAAGTCCGTCTTATTGCTGAGATTGATCAAAGACTATACTCGGCTGCGGTATCGGTTCCGTACGTACTTGCTGACGACTTTCATGATCGAGCCATTGATGAGCAAAGCATTTCTCCAGCAGAAGACCAGCAGAATATTGTTAACCTGACACGACTTAACAAACGTCTTAAAACCAGATTCCTTTATACGGTAATACGTGATGCTAAAGGAGATTATCGCCTTAGCAGTTCCAGCGCTCTTGATGAAGAGATCGGAAGTGGAGATGAAGTCCGATATTTCACACCCTACCCTGACGTCTCCGATTTATTAAAAAGAAGCTTTGAGAATGCTTCAACGGATACAGGCGACTTCCGTAGTCGTCTGCAAACCTATCGCCCCTTATATGTGCCTATTTTCAGCGATCGATGGGGAACCTATCGCTCGGTCTTCATCCCCATTCG
Organism: Gammaproteobacteria bacterium; assembly: GCA_050306135.1. Classification (GTDB taxonomy): domain Bacteria; phylum Pseudomonadota; class Gammaproteobacteria; genus JACNJF01. The sequence goes on along the minus strand of JBNLGQ010000029.1, from coordinate 33,617 downwards.
TACGGCCAGTGGAAATCTATATGCTGTTGGCGCGGATATAGATATCACTTACATAAAGACTCTGCTACAGCAAAACATGCTCAAATCATTATTGGGTTTTCTGCTGACAATACTGGCTTTACTGCCTGTCATTTACGTGTACCTGACAACGATGAGGTGCAGAAACAGTGAACTCCAGCGTATGCATGGGCTTTATCTGGATAAATCCAGACTCTCGTATACAGATTCGCTGACGCAGATTCATAATCGTTTAAAACTTGATGAGGAACTTCAAAGCGCTTATGCACACTTCAAACGCAGTGGGATTCCTTTTAGCCTTGTTATGATTGATATCGACCACTTCAAGGAGGTCAATGACAATTATGGGCACCAGATAGGTGACCGGGTATTACAAGAATTTGCCGAGATACTGACTCAATACAGCCGCACAACTGACTTAATAGGACGCTGGGGTGGCGAAGAGTTCATGATTATCTATCGCAATAGCAGTTTTGAGGGAGCTTATCTGTTTGCAGAAAAAATTCGCAAGGCAGTCGAAGTGTATATATTTGATGGTGTAAATGAACCCATTACAGCAAGTATAGGTATAGCGCATATAACAGATGGATTCACACTAGAACAATTTATAGAAAAAGCCGATTCTGCACTTTATTCAGCTAAACGTGCTGGCAGAAACTGCACCAGGTATCAATAATTGTACAAGCCAGAATCTGACAAAAAGTAAAGCCTGACATTCTAAAACTTATCAGACAAATTCTCTCTACCCCCTTACTTTATTAATAACATTATGCCTTTATAATTTTCAAGTTATGCTTGAAAACCTGTATTATTTTTATCTGCCTTTTGAGTGCAGAATACATTTACATATAAACAATAACCCTCTCAGTTGATCTGAAAATCAGAGGATCCCTAAACCTTAAACTTATCAGAAACCAGATTCAATTGAGAACTGACCTCTTCAAGCTTCTCAAACTTACGCCTGGATTCCGTGGCTCCTTGTCCTATCTTATCCGCAAGATCCGCTATGCCATTCACCGATTTAGCTATATCACCCGCTACAGCAGATTGTTCGGTTGCTGAAGATGCCACCTGAAGGTTCATGTCAGCGAGCCGGGTAATTGAGCTGGAAGCTGATGCCATCAAATCGCTAATGATTTTCATAGACTCAACTACTTCGCTACGTTTGCTGGTCGAAATACCCATATCATGAGAAGTACGCTCAGAACTATCTTTTAATTTTTCCAGAATGGAGCCAATCTCTACGGTACTCTCCTGTGAGCGCTGCGCCAGAGTTCTTACTTCATCCGCAACCACTGCGAAGCCTCTACCCTGCTCCCCTGCACGTGCAGCTTCAATCGCGGCATTAAGCGCTAACAGATTCGTTTGTTCCGATATGCTCTGAATAACATTAAGCACTGCTGTGATTGAGTCAACATTTGTACCCAGCTCAGAAATTGAACGATCAACACCAGCGAGCAAATCGTTTAATTCATCAAGCCCGGCACTGGAAGTCGAAACCTGAGTTAACACAGACTGGATTTCTTTTTCTGCATTTTCTGTAGAGTCTCGGGTTACTTCAGCACTATTAGCTATTTCTGATGAAGTGGCTGCCATTTCATCAACGGCAGCAGCAATTTGCAGTGTTGCCTGTTTTTGATTGTTGGTGGCGTTTTCAAGTTCACGTTGCTGTTCAGCAGATTCAGTGGCAGTTACCCTCAACTGTGCACTGGCCTGCTTAAGGGCAGACATATCGACCGCCATAGTACTGATGAAGGTATTAAAATCAGTGGATATTTGATCGAGTAAAGTAATCGGGCTACTGGGTAATTTCTGGGTTAAATCACCTTCACCCTGAGCCAGCGCAGAAACCGATGATGCGAGAGTATCCAGACTTTTATAAATCACCCTAACTGAAAAAGTAATCACGATAAATGCAATGATTGAGATGATCGCCAATACCAGTACAGAGCTCAGTACGGCCGCTTTCTGACTTTCATCTATAGAATCATGGACCTTATTTAATATTCCATCCAGGCCATCGATATAAAATCCGGTACCGAGAACAAGATCCCATTGAGGGATATATAAGTTATATGCATATTTTGGCGATGCTTCTGTCTCATTGGGCTTTGGAAACCAGTAGGTATAAAAGTGGCTACCATCTTTTGCTGATTTTATAATCCCCTGCACAACCTTATTTCCTTTTTTATCTTCCAGAGCCCAGAAGTTTTTACCCACACCCGCACCAGATTTACCCAAAAGCAACCGAGTCCCTTTGCTATCATAACCAAAGATATAGCCTACGCCTTTATCAAATTGATAACCTTTTAGCATGTTCAAGGCATCTTCCCGACCTTCCTGGCCGTTTCTGGCGAGATAGGGTGCTAATAACGATTCAACAGAATTCATCACAGTCTCAAGTCTGCGTTTTTCAATCTGTAGAACAGACTCTTCTGTGATGTCACTCACCTGCGTCGCTACGGATTTCAGTGATTGCAATTCGAGCACAACGCCGGAAATGGCTATGATCATAAATGGCACAAGCGCAACGGCGAAAATTTGGAAGCGTAGAGATCTAAACACCAATTAACTCCTTTAAGATTTATTTTTATGAAATTTTCAAGTCTAAGCAGCTTCAAAATGGTGAAACATTTAAAGCGTTATAGCCTTGTATCGGTCATTTTGACGATTAGTTTAGAAAATTATTGATTGGGGAACATCTGATTAATTCAGAGCTACCTTAATATTACAGCCTGGCAGCCCTGCAGGCAGGTACTTGTTCAAACCAGACTGAGAAGTTTAGAGTGAAAAGGCCCTGGCGAGTAAATCCAGTAGTCAGCATTTTTTATACGAAGAATTACAACCATTTCATCCGTCTGAATATCCATACAAGAGTAAACACGATACCAGCCATAACAGAAAGCAAAATAAAGTAGCCATTCTCAACTTTAAGCTCAGGTATATACTCAAAATTCATTCCATATATACCTACCAGTAAACTAAGCGGCAGGAACACCACTGTTACCACTGTGAGCACCTTCATCACCTGATTCAAATGATGTGAATTCAAACTGATATAGCCTTCTATCAAATCGTTGATTACATTCTGGTATAGCTCAGACAGGCTATGAAACCTTTCTGCCTGCTCACTGATATCTTCATATTCATCATACCAGTTACTCAGTCCTTTTTTCTTCGCATAGCGTGTTAACTGATTGGTGACAGCGACATGATAATTGAGGATACGTCGCATTTTTCTGAGCGAAGTATTGTAACCAACCAGTTCCTGCATATGGGATTCATCCAGCTTTTCCATCAGCTCGTCTTCCAGTACATCAAGGCGTTCTTCCAACCCCAGCAAAATCGTGCCATACCGTGTCACCATACGCTGTGCTAGTAGAGCAACCATTTGATAAGGTGACACATATTCACCGTCGAGTTGTGGATTTTCCCATAACCCTTCAAGATAAGTTGATTTACCCGTATGTCGAGTCAGCATGAAATTCTGGCCTGCAAAAACAGCCATTTGCTGGGTATTGAAATCCAGAGTATGTGATTCACTGTCGAGAGGTTTAAGCAGCAACAATAAATGATCATCAGCACCGCTAAATCGGGGAGGATGTCTATCGCGAAGCGCATCCTTGATTTCTGCATCGGGCAAATCCAGCATTTCGTACAATAGCTTACGATCTGCCTCATCGGCTGGCCCTTCTATATCCACCCATAACACAGTTTCAGGATGCTGCTTCCACTCACTGAATAAGGCTGCAGTACCCGTTTCGACATGATCACTATGTATCAACATCCATTTTTGCATTACGCACTCTCCGCAAGATAGCTAAAATTAACCCACAACTATCAAAACTGACGAATCAGCTAAGGGTTCATTCCATTCTCGTCTCTGGATACATTTTTTAACTCCGACAGCTCAGTAGCACCAAGCACAGATTTAACATGTAGATCTCGTTGAGGGTAAGGAATATTAATCCCATGCTCATGGAAACTATCCCACACATTGAGCAGGACTTCGCTAATGATATTCGCGCGTCCCTTTTCCGGATCATCTACCCACAGACGAATTTCAAGATTTACCGAGTTGTCACCAAAACTCATTAATTGAACTCTGGGTTCTGGCTCTGATTTTACACGCTCGACTTTACTGGCTGCTTCTGTACAGAGTTTCATTGCCAAGCGGACATCTGATTCATACGAGATGCCTACAGGCGCTTTTAAACGCACCAGTCGATCACTATACGACCAGTTTTCTACGCGTTGAACAATAAATTCTTCATTAGGGATAAGGTGCTCCATGCCATCACGGGTGATAACCGAGGCATAACGCAGACCGAGATGGTTGATCCAACCAAAGGTAGTACCCAGCGAAATCACATCACCCGGCTTGATCGACTTATCCATCAGCAGGATGACACCACTGACCAGATTTGAAAAAATCTTCTGCAAGCCAAAACCCAGGCCAACACCCAGAGCACCACTAAAGATGGCCAGCGCAGTGAGATCAATACCCACACTCGTCAATGCAATCAGTATGGCCAGCAGCACCAGCGTAATTCGCGTCAACTTGGTGGCTAAAACGCGTGTCGATGCATTGGTGGATAGAGAGCGTTCGAGTCGTCTTTCAAGGAGGGAAGACAGGGCATTCGCCAGCCATAGGGAAAACCACAGGGCAAGCCCTATCTTCAGTACCGATAATGGTGACAGTCTGACCTGTCCAATAGTGATTGCCCAGCTATCCAGTAATGACGTGGTCGCATCCAGCAAGCCAAAGATATTTAGTGCAGCCACGGTCCAGGCGGAAAAGGCAATCACTTTGGATATTGAAGGGTTATTCACCAGCATTGAGGCCAGTCGAATCAGTACCCATGCTGCGAGTAAGCTAGCTACAGTAACCAGAGCACCGTTATACAGCCCCACATAGGCCGTCACACTGATTGCTATCCATTGCAGTAGCAGCCAGGCTATTGGCACACTGTTATCACGTAAGGCATTGGATAGCCGTTGCAGACTGTACACTCGCTGGGTGTACTTTTTCATGAAATTTAAAAATCGATGAAAAAGTGGAGACACTATCCAGCGAGCAATGCCAAAAACCACAAGAATGGTAATAAACTGCGGCCAGAATGCAGGCTCTTTCAGCAGGCTTTGAATATGTTCGGCTAAGTCATTGCTGTATTTGATTAAGACATCTAGATTGAATTTTTCAGACATTGTTTACCTGCAAAAGCCATCACACTATAAAAGGAACAGACTCGCCAGCCCTAAAAAGCTGAGAAAACCTATGATATCAGTGACCGTGGTTAATATCACTGCTCCTGATAATGCGGGGTCTATACCGATACGTTTCAACAGCAGAGGAATAGAAATACCGGATATAGCAGCAAACAGCAGATTCAGCATCATCGCCACCGCCAGAATGACCGCTATCCCCACATCCTGAAACCACATAAAGGAAACCAGAGCAACAACAATTGACCAGACAGCACCATTCAAAGCACCGACACCCACTTCCTTGATAATCAACCAGCGCACATTGGAATGAGCTATCTGATCAAGCGCCAGACCTCGAATGGTCAATGTGAGAGTCTGGCTGCCGGCTATACCCCCCATACTGGCCACCACTGGCATTAAAACCGCTAATGCAACGAACTTCGCCAACACCTCTTCAAATTGACCGATAACCCAGGAAGCCATAAAAACAGTGAGCAGGTTTACTCCCAACCATAGACCACGGCGTTTGGCACTCGGTACCATAGGTGAGAACAGATCCTCTTCCTCGTCCAGACCTGCTGATTTCATCATTGCATGCTCAGCTTCGTATCGAATCAGGTCGACCACATTATCGATAGTAATCCTGCCTAGCAGAAAGTCACTATCATCAACAACAGCAACAGAAATAAGATCACGCCGATCAAACTGGATCAATATGTCATGTTCACTATCAGTGGCAAGCACCTTATCAATATCCGGCAGCATGATTTCCTTGACCAGTATTTCGGGTTGCGCCGTCAGCACATGACTGATAATCAACTTACCCAGATAGCGGTTTTCTTCATTCACCACCATCAGCGCATCGGTATGCGTCGGTAGCTCAGGGTGCAGACGAAGATAACGCAGAACAACGGCTATAGTGATGTCATCACGCACACTGATAACATCATTATTCATCAGACGCCCGGCGCTGCCTTCTTCAAAGCTACGTACAATCTCCAGACGTTGTCGATAATCCCCCTGCAATTGATCGATAATAGAATCACCGACCTCAACCGGTAGCGTATCAAGTACATACACCAGATCTTCCGGATTCATTTCCTGCGCAGCGGCCAGGAAATGATCCGGTTCCATCTCATCAATAATGGTGAGACGTACCTCGTCGTGCAGATAACTCAATACATCCGGATAAATTTCCTGCTCTATCAGCCCCCATACCAGCATCCTCTGATCCATAGGTAAGGATTCAAGAATGTGCGCGAGCTCAGCGGGATGCTCATCACCCAGCATCTCTTTCAACGACTGAAGGTCGTCGTTAGCCAGGTCAATCAGTACGCTTTCAACAATATCGGGGTTCTTTTCTTCTGCCAGTGATTCCATAAACTCTATCTGCCTGTGGTATTTTTTAAGTTGCAGCTGATGCTTTATCAGGGTCTATTCACCCATAAGCCAACGACACAGTGAAAGTACATTATCACGCCATAAGCATAGATAGCACTATATTTGGCAGGTGAAATTACTGGACATCAACAAACAGCCAGTCAAAGAAGCTTAGGTTAGCAACCAGACCCACACGCTGATACTAAAAACCGAGGTTGATGTTGCCAGTACCACGGTACTTGCAGCTACACCCTGCCCCCTTTCATACATATTGGCAAAAAGATAGCTATTGATCCCGGGCGCCATTGCAGCGACCAGAACCGCCATACGGCTGATTGATTCCGGCACCCCAAGAACGTAGCAGATAACAAAAGTGATGCCGGGGTGAATAATCAGAGAAAACACTGAAATAGTACCCACCTCGCCCAGTGTTTGATTGATCTTATAGCGAGTCAGTACAGCCCCCAGCCCAAACAATGCGACAGGCAGTGCTGACTCGCTCAGGATATCTACTGCAGACAATAATACAGCGGGTAACTGCAGCCCACTCAGATTCACCAGAAAGCCCAGACCAATACCAATCATCAGACTATTCCTGAACATGGATTTAACTACCACCTGACTGGTATCAAATAGAGACCGACCATCCGATCGCAGCAATTCCATACAGCTAATCCCCAGCAGATAACAAAAGGGGGCATGAATAGAAACAATAGCGTACACCGGTGAAATATTTTCCGCACCCCAGGCGCGCTCTGAAATGGGCAGGCCGAGCAGTACGGAATTTGAAAACAAAGCACCAAATCCAATCGCTATGGATTCGCCCGGTTTCTTTTGAAACAGCTTCCACATAATTAAACTGGCACTGAAAAAACTAACTGTGGCGCCAATATAAAAGGCCGATAGTAGATTCCAGTTATAGGCAGTAGATAAATCGAGCTTGGATATTGCACGGAACAAAAGACAGGGCACAGCGAGCTGGGTGGCGAACTTCATCAGGCCATCTACCATGCTGTCGTTGAACAGCCGCATACGCATAGACAGCCAGCCGGAGCCAATCACCAGAAACACCGGCGCAACGATATTCAGCACTACAAAGAGCATTCCAGGACCCTATCCCTGGTTTTGAGGCATAGAAGAAATCAGCCAGTCTTTAAAGGCACGCATACCATAGGTTAAAGGCCGATTTTTTTGATGTACCAGATAAAAGGAACGATGACTATCGAGCAGGATATCAAAAGGCATTACCAGCTTACCCTGTTCTATCTCTCGTGCTGACAGGGTAGAATCCGCCAAAGCTACACCTAAACTTTCACGCGCTGCTGCAGTAGCCAGCTGACTACTGGAAAGCTGCAAACCTTTGGAAAACCCCTTGTTAGGAATCTTCGCCAGCTCCAGCCACTCAGGCCATTCAAACAGGCGTTTGGTGACATGAATCAGGCGGTGCTTTTTTAGATCCTCGGGCTCATCGAGTGGTATGCCCTGACTCAGTAAATCCGGACTACACACTGGCACCAGATAAACATTATGTAAAAAGTGCACATCAATATCGTGCCAGTCTCCATGACCGAAATAGATTGCCATATCAATATTGGATGTATACAGGTCCACCATATCGTTTGATGCCGTCAACTGTAATTCAACATCCGGATACTTTTGTTGAAAATCTTTTAAACGAGGCATCAAAAAGCGCACCAGAAAATTAGGCGCAGTACTAATGGTAATAATATCCGTTTCAGGATCAGCAACAATATGCTGAGTAGCGACTTCCATTTCGTTAAGTGACTGCTTCACTGGAATCAGATAGTTTCTACCGGCAGCTGTGAGCTCAACCTTACGATTTCGACGCGTGAATAGCTGCAGGCCAAGATAGCTTTCCAGCGCTTTCACCTGATGGCTCACAGCTGATGCTGTTATGAAAAGCTCTTCTGCAGCCGCAGCAAAGCTCTCATGGCGAGCTGCTGACTCAAATACCCGCAGAGCATTTAATGGGGGTAAACGTCTGATAGTCGTTTCCTCGGGTGAATATTATTCACCTTTTAGTTGAATTTTGATCGTTTGTACAATTGATTATCGAATACTAATATCCCAGTCAATGAATTAAACGACTCACCGGAGATTAATATGTCTAACGAAATTGAAATTAAATACGACGCTAATGGCGAAATAGATATGAACTATTATCTGCATGAAGCAGAACAAATGCGTGCTGAATATATTTTAGAACTTTTCACTTCATTCAAAAGCTGGTTACACGAAAGTACCCACAAAGTAGCTGAAAAGTTATTCTCACAACACACGCATCTGCCTCACTAAACTTCATGCAGTTTAAAGTGAAGTCAACAATCTGCGAGCTTAATCTGGATTTATAGCCCCGGCAAATAAATGCTGAGGCTGACCAACCCAGACAGCTTCAAGCTGACTAACCTCTGTATCCAAAATATCGATTAGCAATAATTTCTTCTGCTACACCATCTGGTAAACATTTCTCCCACTCACCCCGACCATTTTTAAGGTCGTTATATACTTCACGCGAGTGAATATTAAACAGTTCGTGATCGCTACATTCAATACCAAAAATAAATTGATTATCCAGTAAATGCTTGTACAGGAATTGCAGATTATCCGGCAAATCAACATTGGTATAATCCCTTAACATGCCTGAACTATCAATTTCCGGATACACCAGTAATCGAGTATGGTCAGGGAACAGTTTACCGAAACCTTCAAGAATACCACCCTCAATCCCCTTATAGCTCTGGCGATCAAAGATCTCTCTGATATTCACAATACCCACTACAATGCCAATCTGTAATTTCGTGAACTGTCGAAAATAGGCGCGCAGTGAAAAATAACGCGTGTAATCCGAAATCATAACGCTATAGCCCAGTGAGTTAAGCACTGAAACACGTTCTATCAAATCTTCTTCAGAAACGTTCAGATCATTACCACGCATATCATTAAGAGAGATTTCGGCAAGCGCAATACTGTTATCTTTATTCACGCCTTCCATCTGGGTAAAAAACTTGAACCCCTGTTCGATCATGTCGACATTCAGTTTTGTGATAGGTCGGAAGGTACCGCGAATAGTCAGCACATTTTTCTTATGCAGCATTTCAGCTGGAACAATTACCGAGCCATCCGGCTTGAACATAATGGCGCGTGTTTTCCAGCTTCGAATCAGGTGTAAGTTCAGCGCACGATTATCCAGATCATCAAAATAAGGTCCGCTAAACTCTATTGAATCCAGCTCAAGCTGCCCCTGGTTCAGATTATCTGTCAGTGAGTCTATGATTTTTTTCGGCTCTTCGAAATAGTAATAAGCCGCATACACAAGATTGACACCAAACACGCCTAAGGCAACCTGTTGAGCATCCGCCTCGTTATCGCGCATACGAACATGCACAACAATTTCAGAAGCAGGCGCATCAGGGTACATCTGTAAGCGTATACCACACCAGGCATGGCATTCATTATTGCCTCGGTAGCTTTTTGCAGCCACAGTAGCTGCGTATGCAAAATAGCGCGAAGACTTAGGACGTGAATCACTCACCCTGTCGATGACCAGATCATACTCTGTTGCCAGCATCGCCTTCACACGAGCACAGCTTACGTAACGGCCATCTTCCTGGATGCCATAAATAGCATCAGAAAACTTCATGTCATAGGCTGACATAGTTTTCGCAATAGTGCCGGCAGCTCCACCAGCTCTGAAAAAATTACGCGCCACCTCCTGGCCCGCGCCAATCTCTGCGATAGAACCATATTTATTATCATCCAGATTGATGCGCAGTGCTTTTTCAAGCGTTGTTCGATTACTGATATTTTTATGCATTTGCCTCTCATCCTACAACTATTTCAGGTACAGATATTTACAGGCGTAACTCTACCAATCCTGAGTCAGCTTGTAATATACGCTAGTCATTTAAGCATATTATGGAATAAACCTAAGATAATATTAGTTTTACGGGCTAAAACTTCTCAAATAGCCATATTGGCAGGGATAAAAAAGGCAGAAAGCCTTTAAATTTACGGATGAGTGGGCAGCCAGCACCATAATGGCGCTGACTGCATAAAAGGATCTTCTTAGCGAGTCATCAGAGCTTTTTCCAGCTCATTATCGATGCTAAATCCACGACTATAACGTTTGATAGACAGGTCTTCACATTCGATATCAGTTTGCACACCACTGATGATATCAGCCAGCAATCGTCCTGAACCAAAGCTCATGGTCCAGCCCAGTGTGCCATGACCGGTATTCAGGTACAGATTAGAGACATCAGTCGCGCCAATAATAGGCGTGCCATCTGGCGTCATCGGACGCAGCCCACTCCACAGATTATCTTCGCTCAGATCAGTGCCCTCAGGGAATAGATCCGACACCACGTGACGGATAGTGTCGCCACGTTTTTCACTCAGGCTCAAATCAAAGCCAGTTAATTCAGCAGTACCAGCAACGCGGATACGATCACCCAGGCGAGTAAGCGCCACCTTATAAGTCTCATCCATAATGGTAGAAACAGGAGCAGCATCTTCATTAGTTACTGGAATAGTGATCGAGTAACCTTTCACAGGGTACACAGGGCTATCTATTCCCACCTGCTTTAATAACTCAGTAGAATAGCTACCCAGCGCCATAACAAATTTATCGGCAGTTAAATCACCCTTATCGGTAGTCACCGATGTGATTTTATTTTGTTGCATATTGAGTGACTTGATCTGAGTATCGAACTTGAACTCAACGCCCATCTGCTTGCAGCTTTCTACCAGCCCGGTAGTCAGCTTGAAACAGTCACCAGTCTGATCCAGAACCAGTCGCAGACCACCCGCAATCTTATGCTTCACTGCAGCGAGACCCGGCTCGACATTCACACAGCCATCGGCATCCAGTAACTCATAAGGCACACCATACTCTTCCAGTAGCGCGATATCTTTAGCAGCTGCTTTCAACTGCTTTTCAGTTCTAAAAACCTGCAGTGTACCCTTGCTTTCAGCATCGTAATCCAGATTCAGTTCCTGTTGAAATTGTTGCAGGCTGACACGGCTGTACTCAGCAAGACGCAGCATACGGCCTTTGTTGATGGCATAGCGACGGGCATTGCAGTTAGCCAGCATGCGGCCAATGAATTTAATCTTTGACCATTCAGGTTTTGGGCTAACCACCAGAGGAGAGTGCTTTGTCAGCATCCATTTAATGGCTTTCACAGGAATACCAGGAGCGGCCCAGGGTGCAGAATACCCGGGTGAGATCTGACCAGCATTAGCAAAGCTGGTTTCCATAGCAGCGGCAGGCTGTCTATCGACTACGGTCACGCTGTGACCCTGCTTTGCCAGATAATAAGCAGATGTTGTACCGATGATACCGCTACCAAGAATAACTATTTGCATGTCTGATCCCCTCAGGTCAATATTGATGAATAAAACCGAATATTAAGGACTAATCAGAAATAATTGTTGCTGTAATATCGTATTAAACAGAATATAATTTGTTAATTACGAATTTCACAGATTTTTTTATGGCTAACGAACATAAAGCTAAGGGCCTTGATCGAATCGATCGAAATATTTTGTCGCAGCTACAGAAAAATGGTCGTCTTTCCTATGTAGAGCTGGCCGACAAGGTTGGCCTGAGCACCTCTCCCTGCCTGGAACGTGTTAAACGTCTGGAACGCGATGGCTGGATTCTGGATTACAAGGCCCGACTTCCTGCCGAGAAACTGGATGCAGGGCTACTGGTTTTCGTCGAGATCAGTCTCAACTACAGCTCAGGCAACGTATTTGACGAATTTAGAAAAGCCGTCACCCAGTGGCCAGCGATACAGGAATGCCATCTGGTATCCGGTGATTTTGACTACCTGTTAAAGATTCGTATTGCCGACATGGCTGCCTATCGGGCACTGCTCGGAGAAATTGTTCAGGAACTCCCTGGGGTACGCGACTCACGCACACTGGTTGCGATGGAGACCATCAAGGAATCCTGGGATATCGAAATCGCTCGTAATTAAAATTAAAGCTCTCACCACGGAGATTCCGCTCCGCAAGCGCGGCGCTGGTGCACAGGCGAAGACAAGGATCGTCCTCTTTTTTCGTGGTTGATTTTATGCCGTAGAAGAGTAAACCACGAAGATCACGAAGGGTTTTTGGTTGTAGTTGATGTTTCCTATGGTGGCTTGCTGGCGCTGCGGTTTGGTTGTGCGGGCCGTAAGGATTATTTTTGAACCACAGAGAACACTGAGGGCACAGAGAGTATATTATTTGATATCTTCTTCGTGCCCTTCGTGAGCTTCGTGGTTATTTTATTTTTCCTCGTTCTCATGGTTCTCGGCACTACTGTCCAGAATGGTTGAGTTGTACCTGGAAACGGCCAATAGTGACTAGCTATTCAGAAGTGATGGTTAAACGGCGACTTAAATATAAATGCTCGTCATTACCGGACTTGATCCGGTAATCCAGCCGGCCTCGAATACCCTGCCATCGCACTGGATTACCCAGTCGAGCTGGGTAATGACGATGTAATAGAGCTTCTTCGGACAACCTCTTTTGATACTTGAAAATCCTTACGAAAACCAGAATAAACAACCTACCCTCTGTGTTCTCTGTGTCCTCCGTGGTTAAAAGGTTTTAAATATCAAAATAAACAATTGACATTCTAGGACACTCGTATTACTTTTTGCTAACTTTTTTTGGACAGCCGTCCTAATTTATCACCCAAGGAGATAATAACAATGCCACAATCACTATTCAGCCCATTCAAGCTTGGCGACCTGGAGTTAGCTAACCGTCTTGTAATGGCGCCCATGACACGTAATCGCGCAGGTGAAGGCAATGCCCCAACAGCGTTGAATGCAGAATACTATCGCCAGCGTGCAACTGCTGGACTGATCATTACCGAAGCCTCACAGGTTTCTGCCGAAGGCGTTGGTTATCCTGCCACACCGGGAATCTACAGCGAACAACAGGTAGCAGGCTGGAAACAGGTAACCGAAGCCGTCCACAAAGAAGGCGGAAAGGTTTTTATTCAGCTGTGGTATACCGGCCGAATCTCACATCCCAGCCTGTTACCCAACGAACAGACACCGGTTGCACCTTCAGCGATTAAACCGGATGGAGAAACCCCAACCATGACCGGTATGCAGGCCTTTGTCACACCAAGAGCATTGCTTACTGATGAAATCACCGCAATCGTCGGACAATATCGACATGCCGCCGAACAGGCCAAACTTGCTGGATTTGACGGTATAGAGGTGCATGCTGCAAACGGCTATCTGATCGACCAGTTTCTGCGCGACGGCAGTAACAAACGTGATGATCAATACGGTGGCAGCCTGGAAAACCGCATGCGCTTTCTGAACGAAGTGCTGGATGCAGTTCTGGAGATCTGGCCATCCAACCGCGTCGGTGTACGACTAAGCCCTGAAAACAGCTTTAACTCGATGAGTGATTCTGCCCCCAAAACCAGTTTCAGTTATTTTGTTGAACAGCTCAATTCTAGAGACCTGTCATATCTTCATATTTTGGAAGGCAATATGATGAGCCAGGAAAAGGCTCTCGATTACGGGGAATTGAAGCGCCTGTATCAGGGTGTCTATATCGCCAACGTAGGCTACGATAAAGCCCGTGCCGAAGAATCGCTAAGCAATGGAGATGCAGATTTGATTGCTATCGGCGTACCTTTCCTGGCTAACCCGGATCTGGTCGAGCGCTTGAAAACGGATGCAGAGTTAAATGCACCGGATCAGAGTACATTTTATGGTGGAGCAGAAGCGGGCTATACTGACTACCCGTTTTTAACCGCCTGATAAACAAATACCCGTGGATCATTGATTGATTCACGGGTATCTATTGAGTGAAATATAGTAATGGGTAGCAAAGGCGATGCAATCAAGCAGCGAATCATAGAAAAAGCCGATGAGCTTTTTTACCAGCGTGGCTATGAAAAAACCTCGTTTAGCGACATTGCCAGCGCAGTAAACATTTCACGTGGTAATTTCTACTACCACTATAAAACCAAAGATGAAATTCTCGATGCTGTCATCCAGAGCCGTCTTTGTTCCATTCAGCACATACTTCATGAATGGGAGCAGAGTGAGGCTGATACAAGAAAATTAATTCATCGATTCATCGATCTGATGACCCACAACAAAAGCAACATCTCGCAATACGGATGCCCGGTAGGCACCTTATGCCTGGAGCTTTCCAAAATCCAGCATGCCATGCGCGACAATGCCACGCAGATCTTCGGTCTGCTGCGTAGATGGTTGGTCGAACAGTTTGAGAAACTGGGTAAGCCAGATAAGGCTGATCAGCTGGCGATGCACTTACTCACCCGCACACAGGGGCTGTCTACCATGATGACAACCTTTGATGATGATTTTTATGTGTCAGAGATACAGGCGCTGAAGGAATGGGTGGATAGGCTGTAGGACATAAAGCTTTGTATTATCAACGATTACTTATTTTAAAATCCAAAAATCTTACCCACAAAAATTAACACATCATCCAGAAAGCTTCTGAAAAATGGACTTCTGTCATTCCCGGTAACCGACACCTGTCGAAAAACAGGATATGAGTTTAGAAAGCTTAAATCGAAAAGTCCTGACACATTACCTGCGTAATGGCTAAAGGTTTCCGTACGGATCGGACGAAAAGCACTCTGGATATCAAAAGCAATAATATTAGCTTCCTTAAATCGGGTTTCAGCTGAGTAATCCTTAACCTGACCTATGCCCTCGTAACCAAACAGATAGATGGTCCCGGTACCTGATAAAGCATAATAGCGAAACTTTCCAAATATCCAGCTGCTCAATGAAAATAATCGCAGGTAGGTATCGATCTTCAGGTTGCCTTTAATCGCAACTATATGGTCACCTCTAACAGCCAGGCCCGGATGGTTATTTAAACAGACAGGGATCACTTCATGATCAGCACGGTTTGACGCAATAACAACACTTCGCACAGATTCTGATGGCGGAAAATGAATCAGATTCAATAATGACAGCGAATAGGAAGCCAGCAACTTACCCCAGCTATAAACATAACAGGTACATGAACTACCTATATCACTGGTATGGACCCAACCCGGTTTAACATATAGTTCTTCTTCAGGATTTAGCCGGATGGTGATTTCATTTTGTGCTAATTCGGTACTCAGCTCACTGCCTTCTGCCTCAGCATGTAGCTGAATAGCTGAAGTTCGAGTAGCAAAAGGTGCATTAATAAAAAAATTAAAAACCTTTACTCCGACAGCCCAGAAGTTTATACCCAACCATAACAGCAGTAGCTGGAATTTAATGGCTATTAACTCACTAACCAAATACTGATACCAGTTTAGTTTTGTACTCATCGAATACTTAAGCGATTCGATAGTCTCGTTTATTTTAGTGATTTTCTGATCGGTGGAGAGAATACTTTCCTTATTGCTGAGCTGTTTTTCAGCATAAGATGTTTTACTGTTTAAATATCTTTTTTTCTCCTTCTTCAATTCTTCTATTTCAGCTTCAATTGTTTCGATTTCTTTCCTGATCTTTTTAGGCAGTTTTTTCGAACCAAAAACAATCTTTATCTTCCCCCACAGGTTGGGGTTATTTTTTAAATCAGAAATCTTTTTCAGTTGGGCGGCAATTTTATCGCCGACAATCTCTAGATCCGTGCTAAGATTTGAAATATTATTTCCCAGTAATACACCCTCTGCCTTTAACTCAGTTAACTCTCTATTCAAATCATCAAGCAGCCCTTTGTTATCATCAATGCTGGCAAATATACTCGTTTGCTCTGTTTCCAGATAAAGATTTTCTAAAACCTGATAGTGACTACTGACAATCCAGATAAGCCCGACCAGTAATACCAGAATGGGGCGAATCAGAAAGATTTTGGTCAATAGATTTAGCACAATAGCTTTTGTGAGATTTTATTATTCAGATTACTTTAAACTTTTAATCTGGAAAAGTCATTTTATGAACTCACTCTATTCTAAGAATGCTCTGAATTCCCCATTATATTAGATCGTAAAGCTTCAGCTAGCACCGGATGACTGGCAAACATAACCCCCCGATGGTTCATAAATGTAGATTCAGCTCGATTGAGCTGTAGAGGCTGACCATGAAAATCAGTGGCAACAGCATTCAATTCCTGAAACACCGCTGCGCTGGCAGCAAAGTCCCAAAGGTTACCACCACCCTCTTCTGGCTTAGGTATCTTGAAATAACAGGCTGGCTGATTCTCTATCACCCAGAGAGTATTCATCACTGCACCGGCACCTTTATCTATTATTTTGAGTTCGCTTAACCCCAGACTTTCGCAGGTCCTCTCAAGTGCCGGTTTGATATTCGAAAAAACTTTTTTTTGCATAAAGCCACGGTCGCATATCACCGTTAAAGGCTTCCCCTGTATTGAATCATTCAAATCTGGAGACCATTGCTGACGATTGAACATAGCACCCTGTCCCTTTACTGCAGAATATAAAGTGCTGCTAATTGGGTCATACACTACACCCATTAACGGTGTGCCATCACGAGACAGCAACCCTATTGAAACAGAGTAACCAGCGGTACCCTGAATAAAACATAGCGTTCCATCCATGGGATCAACACACCAGAAGCACTCCTTCTCCAGGCGAGATCTGTCGTCTATCGTTTCCTCGGTTAACAGGGCGATATCATATTCTTTACAGCTGGGTTGCAAGCACTTAAGAATGACCGCCTCACTAGCAAGGTCGACCTCGGTAAGTACCTGAGATGCCAGGCTATCCCCACCCGTTTTATGAAGCACATCAACCGATTGACTCGCCCGTTCGGCTATCAAACACCCCGCTTCAGTCGCCGCCGAGATAGCAGTTTGATGCAACGCCAATAGATCATCTGTTGAGAGCTTCATAGATTTAACTGAGCCACTACTTCTCTCGCCAGTCTTTCGCTATAGCTATGAATCTTCCAGTGACCGGGGCTCCAGCCCTTCATAAATCGGTGAAAGTCTGTCCAGGCCACTGGATACAGGCTACGCCACTCCTGTTCAACCGCATCAGGATCGACGCTGCTCCCACGTTCGCGCAGCGACTTGTTTAGTTGAGCAAAGTAGTAATCGAGTAAGGTCTTTTCATAACGTTCACAATCATCTTCGTAAAGACAGCTTCCAATGAAATAGGCAACATCCTTCACGCCACAACCTCCACCCACATACTGAAAATCGACCGCCGCCACCTGATCACCTGATCTGGAAAAGCAGAAGTTAGCCAGCTTCGCATCACCATGCACCAGTGTTTGATAGCAGGCTGAATTTAATGTCTGATCTATAGCACTTGCTGCCGCCTTCAACGCTCTATCCTCAAGCGCTGCCAGCTCATCCGGTCGGGTAGCCAGGTGCCAGTAGCTACCCACTGGCCAAAGCCCGTCAGAACTGCATTGCATAAAGGACGCATGAAAGTGAGCCAGCCACCGCAGGCAGCTGTGCATCTCATTCAGTGATACCGAACCCTTGCGTATCGGAAAACCATTAGCATCAAGATCTTCCAGCACCATCAGAAACTCATCATCACTGGATTCCAGAAGCAGGCTATGGGGAACTCGGCAAAGATCATCGCAGCGCTGACTCCAGTCCCGGTACCAGGCAGATTCCACCTGATAGGAGCGGATCTTTCGTTGATGAGAGAGATCGGTACTCCAGCCTCGTGGATGATTCGCCTGATCTGGCAGCTTCACATGCTTGATCACCACAGTCTCGCAGTCACCGCCGCGCAGGCCATAGCGCATGATCTTGCCGTAACCGCTCCACAGGTTCTGGATGTCTTCCCGATGAAAGATCTCTAGCGCATCGCAGGCTGCAGCTACCCTTTGTTGTTGATTGTGATTCATTGCTTTCCAGTCGTTGTTCTTTGTGGCTGTCGACTCGACAACAATATAATCGGATTGAAAGATGATTTCAGGAAAAACTCTACGATTACCAAGCAAAGCAAAAATTCAGATCACCGGCTGGCATCGAAGGTTTTTCCCTGTCTTTATCTGAGTAGCAAGCAGTTATAACAAATCAGCAATGATTGCGCGCTCGTCCAGTAGTTCTTTCTCCGAGGCTTTGATACGCTCCTGCCCCAGAGCATCCAGCTCCAACCCCTGCACCACCTCGAACTCGCCATCTTTACAGGTTACTGGCACAGAAAACATAATGCCTTCACTGATACCATAGCTACCATCCGACATCACACTCATGCTTACCCAGTCATTTTCGGGGGTGCCGAGCGCCCAGTTGCGCACATGATCCACCACCGCATCGGCGGCTGAAGCTGCAGATGAAAGACCGCGCGCTTCAATAATCTCTGCACCACGGCGCTGTATGCGCGGAATCATATGATCAATCACCCAGTCACGAGTCACCAGATCATAAGCGGGTTTACCATCGATCAGGCAGTGATTGATATCCGGATACTGCGTCATGGAATGATTCCCCCACACAATCATGCGTGTAATATCGGCCACCAGAGAATTGGTTTTGTTCGCCAGCAGGCCCATGGACCGATTATGATCGAGGCGCATCATCGAGGAGAACTGCTTTGGGCTCAGATCCGGGGCATTGGAACAGGCAATCAGAGCATTGGTGTTAGCTGGATTACCCACCACAACGACTCGTACATTTTCATTCGCATAATCATTGATACTACGGCCCTGAGCAGAGAAAATCCTCGCATTCTCGGTGAGTAAGTCCTTACGCTCCATCCCCTTACTGCGAGGTTTTGCACCGATCAAAATGGCATAATCAGTCTCTCGAAATCCAATCGTCGGGTCAGCCGTTAACACAATATCGTGTAACAGAGGCAGCGCACAATCCTCCAGCTCCATACCCACCCCTTTTAACGAGGACAACGCTTCTGGAATCTCCAGCAACCTGAGAACAACCGGCTGATCGCGACCGAACATCTGGCCTGAAGCTACACGAAAAGCAAGCGCATAACCGATATGCCCTGCAGCTCCTGTAATGGTTACCTTAACTGGCTTTTTCATATCCAACCTCCTCGGTGTTTATTATCTATTTGTATGCATGTATAAATATATCTTAGCCCTGGAATATGACAAAGTTACAGCACAAAAATTCGGGAATACCGAATGTGGAAACGGTTATCTGAAAAAAGCCGGGGCCTGGCCCGAATGCCACTTACTTAAGGGCAAAATGTCATCGCGAGTACCCAAAGGGCATAAACTACGCGCGGCGATCTCTAACCTTGTCGAAGCCTCACTGACGAAGAGATTGCCACGTCGCAAGCTCGGTAACTGCTCCTGCGTTACCCTACCACCTGCGTCCATGCAGGCGTCCTCGCAATGACCGCATATCAGCCTTAAGTAAGTGCCATTCGGGTCTGATACCACACCTACGTCCCATGAGCACTTCCAGCCTGGTAATGAAGGAATAGAGTGAAGCCACCCTGTACACTTCTGATGGGCTCACCCAGTGCTCAATATCCAGCCCATTTTAAGGCAATAACCACTTTAGCCCAGAGCGAGCCAGGAATGTCTCACAGGCGAAACCGACTAACCAGTGCAGATAATTCACCAGATACCTGACTGAGACTTTCCGCTCCCTGTTTGAGCTGTTTAGTGCTTTGAGTAGCAATACTCGATTCATCGTTGATGCTGGTGATGTTGCGGTTGATTTCTTCGGCAGCCAGATGCTGTTGTTCCGCCGCAGTGGCAATCTGGTTCGCCATATCACTAATACTGGTAACCGAATCCTGTATGGAGAAAAATACTTCACGCGTCTGTTCAGTAGCTTCCACTGTTTCCTTAGAATGTTCCAGACTGCTGGACAACTTGTCAGACACATCACTGGTTCGCGACACCAGCGAGCTAATCATGCTATCGATTTCTTCGGTGGATTCGGCTGTACGAGCAGCCAGGGTGCGCACTTCATCGGCAACCACAGCAAACCCCCTTCCCTGCTCACCAGCACGTGCAGCTTCGATTGCCGCATTGAGTGCCAGCAGGTTGGTCTGTTCAGCAATCCCTCGAATCGTATCAAGTATGCCGGTAATGTTTTTAGATTCTTCAGCAAGGGCTGCCATCGCCTGGTTAGAATCTTCAATAACCTGTTCCAGCTTGTTTACCGAGCCGGTGGTTTTTTCGATATAAGCTTGCCCCTGCTGCACATGCTGTTGGCTCTGGTCAGCGGCCTGTGCAGTTTGATTACAGTTATGGGCCACCTCATCGGATGTCGCCACCACTTCGTTAAAGGCCGTAACAACCTGTTCGAGTGCAAGCGACTGCTTGTCCGAAATCTGCATCAATTGATCTGCAATCAAACGGCCGTCCTGTGCTTGTCTGTTTACGTTTTCCGCGCCCTGATTAATATCGGCAACCAAAGCATGAATCATGGTGACAAAGCGGTTAAAGGCGGAAGCCATTTTTCCGGACTCGTCGTTACTGTCGACTTCCAGACGTCGAGTCAAATCACCTTCACCACTTGCTACTTCCTCCAGCCCAGCGGTGACAGCGACAATGGGACTGGAAATCAAATTACTGATCCAGTATGCCAGAAAGGCGAATATACCCAGCAGTACCAGCGTGATAACGATGATCGTATTACGCATTTCAGCTGCAATGGAAAAGACTTCCTGGCTCGGAATAACACCAATAAATTTCCAGCCCAGCTCAGGTGATGTGTAAACCGTGGCGAACCAGGGCTGTTCATTCAGAGTGGTGCTAACCAGGCCGTCGGCTTTAAACAGCTCTGGGTAGGCTGCCCCCAGATCCGATACATTTTTAAAGTTGTTGTCCGGGTTGCCACTGTCGGCCAGAACCACCCCGGTTTGTTCTATCAGAATCAGATAACCTTGTTCGCCAAACTGGACGGATTGCACCATTTCTGTGAGGGTCTTTAGCGTAACATCGACACCAACCACCCCTTTTATCCCGCTGTCAGTGGTAAAGGTATGCAGGTAATCGATCAGGGGGGCACCCGTGGCTACATCTTTATACGGATGTGAGCGGACTGCTTCTCCGGGTTTTTCGTTAGCTTCCTTATACCAGGGACGCACCCGGGGATCATATTTACCCATTTCACCAGTCGGCCATTGAATATAGCCTCCTGTTTCTATGCCCAGAAAAACGTAAGCCAGATCTGGATGGGCGTCACCCAGATTAGACATTAAATCAAAAGCACGCGCCTCTGCACTTCCCTGTCTTTGTGCAAACGTTTGCCTGGGGGCACCCAGATATTGGGTGACCGATGCATCCAGCCCCTTTAGTGCCTGGGTGCTGGCAAGAAATCGGGCATCCTCAGCCAGACCATTAAGGTACAGGCTAAAAGCTTTGTCGATCTGACGGATTTCAGCAGAACTTCTAGTCTTGAAATCTTCCAGGGCATTATCGCGAAACTCCATCACCACGATAACAGTAAGCACTGTCATAGGCAGTATAACGGCCGATAACATAGCTGCGATTAAGCGAATTCGAATATTCATACCCAGGATCGTCCCTTATAGTTTTCCATTAAGAATAGACTATTGTTGAAATAATGTGATGATAAAGTAACGCTGGTTGGTGATTTTGATCGTTTAATTGTACATAGGAGGGCTAGATTCGTATCTCCCAGCGCTAAACTGGCCACCTACAGTGCGACAGTATCGATTAAAAATCCGCTGGCGAGTTCTTCAGTTCCTCTTTCGCCCTGCCATAAAGTCCTGCAGCGCTTCGCGCTTAATCTCAAGTCCAATTAGAAAGCAGAACACAACCAGCATCCCATTGTTGATGATATGTTTCACCGAAGCCATTCCCCCCCAACACAAACCCACAGGGGTTGCCATCAGCAGAATCAGGCTAGAAATAGCTGTATACGGATGAAGCCAGTGAAAGGAGACTGGATATTTTCCAGTCAGCACTATAGAAAATTAGTTGAATTGTCGATGCCGGAGTTTCCAGTTTACATTTATATGCTTGCTTACCATTAAATGTAACAGAGTGAAAAATTTATAATTTGATCCTATAAGTTGCATCAAACCCTTGTACATTCTCACCTGGGTAACCAGCCTGATTAGAGATTATTCGAGTATCAACAACCACTGTATCTATATTGGAATGGGTGTGACCAAAAGCCCACACATCGATATCATTCTGTTCCAGCACAGCCGAGAGATCCGAATGAAATGCACTACTCATCTCGCTCACAGCGTAATCAGGGTGCTGACATACTGGATGTGGACCATGATGGGTAACTACAAGCGTTTTACCCGCAAAAGGCTGACTTAAATTATTTACAATAAATGCAAGTTCCTGTTCGTGCAGTGCAAGAGCATCAGCAGGTAAAAACTTACGCGGCTCATTTTGTTTAAGAAAAGATATACGTCGATGATCGACCAACGAACGTTCGACATAAAACATAACAAGATCCTTTGGTAAAAGTGAATATGCCAGATAATCCGTCCATAAAGTAGCGCCAATAATACGCAGCCCATCCTGTATAAACACACCTGGGTTCAAACAATGCACAGCACTGCCTTCACAGTGACGAGATAGCGCCTCTACCATACTAAAATACTCCTGCCCGTAGTACTCATGATTACCTGGCACGTACACAATAGGTTTCTCCAGTCGCTCTGATTCAGATAACGCCCACTCTGCACCCTTTATTCCCGTATCAATATCACCTGCCAGAATAATCACATCAGCATCTGTCTCTGGTAACTGACCCGACCATTTATGATGATGATCCTGCCTGCCATTTCTCAGAAACTCATTATGCAGATCGCTAAGTAGTTGGATTTTCATATGGCTAAATAACTGTATGTTGAGATTGAATTAGTGATAACAGGCCCTGAATGAAAGGCTATACACCAAATCATTCTAATAGACGCAGTCTAAAGATCTTAAATTACGGAACAACAGCAAATAATCGTTTTGCTGCCGTCAAATTAATTTTCTGATATTTGGCATAGGCAGCTGCTGCTGATTTACGGATCTGATTATCCTCTTTTCCCATGACCCACTGCATAATAGCTGCATCCAGAGTATAGGCTTCAGGAGCCATCAACCCGGTTGTTAACACTAGAGGATGAGAGCCGATAGACTTCAGCCGGGATTCGAAATAGGGTTTACTTTTACAGGCCAATACAATGCTATCGCTTTGGAGCGCACCAGGAGCTTTTTCTGGATTCTGAATCGCTTTATCTTTCAATCCAAAATAATCCATCAAGGCATCGTGTCCAATATAGGCATTTAAATGGGCTGCGCCACCGGCTTGTAGATTAAGCTGGCCCTGGACATCTATGCTTATCACATCCGCCCCTGCGCTATAACTTAAAAACTGTTGAATGGTTTCGGAGATATAACGCCCATCCCAGGCATCCGCTATCAGGTAAGTTTTTACAGGTCGTCCATGTCGTTTTATCAATTTATAAAACACCAATCTTTCTAATACCTTTTTGTCCTGAACGGGAATTTTTTTAATTATTTTCCAGCCAGCATCCTTTACAAAAAAGGTTTTCAATCCATACCGAGCACCCCAGTACAGATTGTTACGTGGGTTCTGACCGTTACCGATAGCCTCAGGAACCGAAGCTATCCACTGATGCTTATTATCAGCTAAGGCGACAGACACATGGATAACTATAGGCTTACCCTGGGCGATATCACGATCTATTCTTTCCTGTGTAGAGCCCGCATAAGCTTGTGTGAAAATCAGGCACCATACAGCCAATAAAATAATCGATAACCGTTTTACAACAAAACGAATGAGCATCATGTTTTCCTTTTGATTTTTCGTTCCCAGGCTCCATGTGTAGGCATAGGAGCTCGAGTTAGGTCTGAGATATGGGTTACCACGCGGAGCATGGTAACCAGAAAAAGTTAGGAGCCAGTCTAATCACTTTATTTCCAACTTGATTAAGTCTTTTTGATTCTTCATCGGGAGATCGTTTTTGTAAACAACATGAAGCTTTCTTTCTTTGATATTTAAAAACACATGAGAAACCGATTTGTTCATTTCAAGGGAGTCGCCATCTATTGGCTCGACTGAAGGTTTAGAACAAGTATCAAAAACAGGCTTTTCATCATACAACTCAAGGATTTCAACCTTGTCATGCCAACCAGAAATCCTGTGAACCAGATAATAACTCTTATCATCGAATACCTTACTATCAATTATCTCTACCGAATCCACTGTAATTGAGCATTCATCGACTTCAGCATCTTGATCAGAGCATGAAGCTATGGTTAGTATCAGAATTAGAGTCCTGAAAAAATGAAGGTAAGTTTTCTTAGATAGAAACATATCCATTTATTCTTTACTGATGGGCTATTTTCCTTCGGCCCATGATTTCATGATTTTCAAACTATTTTCTATCGCGTTAGCTGAATCAGGATTATTCAATAACCCCGGCAAAACGTTTAAGAAATCATCACATAAAAGTGAAGCGGCCTGACCAGAAAAATATTCTTTCAACTCCAGAGAGCAATCCATCAATTCAAAAATAAATCGCTCTCTATTTTCCATCACAAACATAATATCTTCCAGATCGTGACTAAAGTAATTACCCTTTCCTCTGCCAGCAAAGGCCTCAAATTTGGTTGCCAGAAAATATACCGGGCTAACTACTCGAATTGTAATTCCATTAGATAAAGGAAACTCGGACGATTTACTGATTGCACCTCTGTACCAGCGATTGGAGAAACCTAAAATCTTTTCATCAATCGGCATAACATCTAACTTAACCCTACCTGCTACAGTGTCAACCAGCCATCTACAAACAGGCCCATCCATATCTTCACGAAATCCCTGTTCACGTAACTTTCTTGAAAACTTTTGATACTCAGCCAAAGTAGATACATCAACAATGATATCAACATCGTCTGTTTTTCGAATACCATGATGCGCAACTTCGTCAACTAATAGCACTGTTGTACTACCACCAACAAAGGTAACATGAGGTAATAAGTCCCCTATTGCCAAAGCAACTCCTTCAAGTTGCATCAAATTGATTGCTTTGTTTTTCATCACTTCCCTTTTATCAAATCCGTTAACAATTCTCGTGCTATGGCCAATTCTCTGGGCTTGCCACCTCTAATAGCTTCAACCAGTGACATGACCTGATATAACAAGGTATCACGACTCGCAGCAAGCGGAACCGATTGATGTATGGGTTTGATTAAAGCACCTTCAGTATCCCCACCGACAGTTTGCCATACCAATGCAGGACTAGGCGAAACAATCTCACTCTTCAGCACCGGACAGTTCCAGGAGGTTGCCATACCTCTGCCATAACCAGTGCTTTCGAAGGAATAAGCATACCGAACGCCATAACAAAGCCATTCCAGCATGGCACCGGTCTCGGAAAAAATATCCCCTGATCGCTCAACGACCAGATGTGATGCGATCAAGCGCTGAGTGCCTTTGCTGACCTCACCAGGGCTTATACCGATAGCTTCAGCAATATCGCGAACGTTACGTGCCTTTCCCTGTTTCTTTAGCGACCAGTATTTGACTAATAATAATGTGTCCTGGGATTTTAGAATCACGGTCATTTTCCTGTTTCGAAACAGGAAACAGCTTAGGTTGTTTTATTGAAACTTGTCAAGAAGTAATCGACTACCCGCGGTTCCAGTCAGGTGGATACCTGCCTTTACGAAGTTATAGAACCTAATCCCTGAGTAGGATGAAAATATTGCTATTATCAACAGGCTTCCAGATAGTCTTATAATTACTCCCAGACACTGAGATGGTTACATTCAATTTCTTGTTCATAGCTTGCTCCAGTTCATCTAATCGAACTGGTAGAGAACTATCAAGATCTTTGACTTCTAGTGAGTACGTAAGATGTTGATTTGTAACATTCATCTGCGTAAAAAATGTAAATCCTTCATTTAAGTGAAATTTTTAACCAATTCAGGCAGAGCTAAACTGTTAAGATTTCAATTTTTAAATCTTCATAATTTATAAGGAAATAAAATGAATAAAATTGACTTTTTCAAACTAAAATCAAACTACTCTGTAGACTCAACAAGCATTCATAAGTGCTCAATGTTTTTCCCAAATACCTGTGCAATCAGGATGAGTGAAGCTATCGTTAAGGCGAACCTAAATATTTAAATATATTTAAATTAGCAGCTACAAATAAGTGCCCGCACTCATATATTAGAGGAGCTCAAGATTTGGCTTCGATATTGTCTAAACCAATAGCTTTAGGCACTCGTAAATATGGGTGGGAAGGTAACGAAACTGGCCCCCCCCCATCAAATGTTATTGGAAAAAAAGGAATTATCTGTTTCATGAATATACCTGGCTATACAGGTCAAGGGCATAGAGATATATGGGATAAGACTGGTCCAGTAAGCTCGGATTATTGGGATGCAAAAACTATATGGATGTGGGAATTAACGTAATGAAAATATTCTTTTTAGCTTTAATACTTTCTTTCTGTCAATCCTGTGCTGTTGCAAATGAAAACATTATATTTGGTGGTAAATTATCTTTGAGTAAATCATGTGAGTTATCGATAGATTTAAATAACTTAAAATTAAAGCACAAACCAGAATTTACCAACAAAGGAAAATGTAGGTTAGTCACGCACGATGGTACGGACATAATAAATATCCACTATATAAATGGAATGTATGTTTTGTTTATTGAGAGTAATTATGAAGAAGGGAGCAATTGTTTATCTGAATACACGGCCATTGGGTTTTCTAAAGATCAAAAGTTACATACTACTAAAATTATTAAAAAAAGTAGAAGCTGTCATCAGGGACAAGAGGCCCAATCTTTCGAGTATTTTGCCGTAAAGTTGAAGTCAAAATAGATATGATAAAAAACTAAAGACAAGACTCTTCTACAGACTCTTAAACTTACTCCCTGAGCAAGATGAATATATTGCTATTATCAACAGGCTTCCAGATAGCCTCAAAATCACTCTCTGAAACTGAGATGGTTACAGTCAATTTCTTACTCATAACTTGCTCCAGCTCATCCATTCGAATTGGCGATGACGTCTCAAGGTCTTTAATTTCTAAAGTGTATGAAAGATGCTCATCGGTAGCATAATCATTTAGAGCGGTTGCATTTTGAAGTTCGACGGTACTTGATGTACTCGCCTGTAGAGTTTTAAGGTATTGATCAAAAGTTTCAATATCTGTTTCACATCCAGATAAAAATAGAGAGAGGATTAAAATTGTTAGGTATGAGTCTTTCATTTAAAGTGATACTCTTCTGCTATGTTTAGGAGGCAAATCAAGCCCTATTCAAAAGATAGGTTTTGATTATAATGGCACTTACTTAAGGGTAAATTGTCATCGCGAGCGACAGCGCGGCGATCTCTAACCGTGACGAAGCCTCGCTGACGAAGAGATTAGATCCCTTGCTTCCGTAAACGCTACATCCTTGTAGCACTCCTGCCACGTCGCAAGCTCGGCTCTGGCATCGTGCTTCGCCCTAACACCTACATCCATATAGGCGTCCACCAATGACGTCGTGTTAGCCTTAAGTAAGTGCCATTCGTACCTGACCCTAATAACTTCTAATAACTTGGTGAAGTAATAAAACACTAAACTGATACTACTCAAGATGATGAGTTAATTTCATTAAGATTAATTCTAATGAATGTTCTACAAACAGCATAAATACCTAACCAGAACATCCATACTAAAACTAGAGAAGGATCGTTATATATTTTTGTCCAAAGTCCATTTTTAATTTCTATATCTTCAGTTTTATATTTTTTTATAAAACCCTTTTCCGCTTCACTACTAAAATTAACTTTCAGTCCATTTTCTTCACTCATATAAACAAACCCGAAACTTTTTATATTTTCTCCCCTTACACTAAATATATCACCCATATCTAAGTTAAAAGGCCCTACACTGTAAAACTCCCCAAAAAACTGAGTTTTATCTAATAATGATATTTCACCGTTATACAAAATTGGCGAGCTATCGGAAAGTTCTTTTATCTCTCCACCTAATAGAATCTGTCCTTCAATAGGATACACATACGAAACATCTTCCCTGACCGGAACACGAAAAGATACGCAATCTTCCAGTAAGATTTTTTCATTTTTGTCAGTAAGGAAATAACCTGTACTATCGGCAGTATCTGTTTCTAGAGTAATTAGCAAATCATCTTTCTGTATTTTCAAAAACTCTATATAGGTATCATTCTCTACAAACAGCCGTCCAGATAGTTTTTCATTTGATTCATCACAAGCCTGATAAAAAATGACATTTTCCAATTTATAAACAGGAAATTTTTTCTCTTGATCAATATGAACAGAAATCTTTTCAACATTTGCTGAAACTGTAAAAATAGTTAATTTTGAATTGAAATAAGAAAAAGTAAATAAGACGATAAACACTAGCGTAACCCAGTATAAAATGAGCCAGGTTAGAATTTTGAGCTTACTTTTTCTACTATGAATTCCATTATTTTTGAATAAATTTCTTAAATCATCAGGCACGTCATCGAAAACAATAAAAGAAACTACAGAAATATCCCATACAGTTTTTTTTATCCAACTAATAAAAGAAACGATAGCAATATCCCATACTATTTTTTTTAGCCAACGCATAAAAATTATGGCCTTAGTCTATAAAGATCTTCAGGGGATCTATTTTTCTTAAATTTTTACTGACGATTTCAATTTCCTGCAATTTATCCAGGGTTACATTTTCAAAGGTGCAGTATTTATCGTAGGTAACATTATTAGGTCTTCTAAATTTTCTACACTTAGCTTTATTAGAATAATCTTCCTGATTTGGTATATATGCAACGTCTTTTCTAGCATCACTACGCAGTAATATGACTAATTTACCCGATTCATTTTCACTCCAACTACCCACTATTAAATGTGCCTCAGAAAGGTCCTCGCATGATTTATTCAATTTCGCAGAAATAGCTATCTCGTCTGCAGCATAATTTTTCATGATGTCAGGATATTTGGAATTAAAATCAATTTTGGTTAACCCCGATTCCGGAGAGTTAATTTTGTATTCTAAATGTGCCTTATAATTTCCATCAATGCTGGATAGATCGATACAAATTGAACCTACAGTATTCTCAGGAAGGAAAACATGTAATGATTTATTCAAGGTTGAAGTTGCTACCTGCACACCGACTAAATAATTACCGGAAACTTCCACATTGCCACTGTATGATTCATCGACAGTTGAGGCAACTATATCCGCAAATACGCTTTTACTGAATAGCATAAAATAAAATAATATTTTTTTCACATGTCCACCTTTAAATTATATTCCCCAAAATTTGTTACGCCAATTAATTGAATTTTATAAATTCCCGACTCTGGCGGCGTAAAAGCCCTCTTTGTATCATACCGTCCATCAATCGGTTCCTGATACAACTTACTTCCAGATGCATCCAGAACTCTCAGCCGATATGCAACATTATTATTCTTTTTACCCTGTGCACTGATCAGTATTGGACTATTTGCTTGTCCGGAATATTTATATTCCGCGATTGCATTGGGCGCTATTTTTCCTGATAAAAGATCACCTGCCTCTACAATATTACCCATGCCTCGCAAGTCAGCATCCAATGTGTATTGATCAACTTTGATGTCGAATTCACCAAAACTTGTTACACCAGTTAATTGAATTGTATAAATTCCAGACTCAGGCGGCGTAAAAGCCCTCTTTGTATCATACCGTCCATCAATCGGCTCCTGATACAACTTGCTTCCCGATGCATCCAGAACTCTCAACTGATATGCAACATTATTATTCTTCTTACCCTGTGCACTGATCAATATCGGACTGTTTCTTTCCCATGAAAAAGCATTTTCCATTACCTGCCCAAGTGTAATTTCACCTTTCAACTCTCCAACTTGCGGAGGTGCCCCCTCATCAACTACCTTAACTTCAGATGCATCGCCAAAGGTCTCCTGTAATTTCCTCGCAATAGCATCTTGACGATATATGTAGCCAAAATTATCTTCATCCACTTCTAACAATATTCCTGCAGACTGATCAGCTATATAGAGAGTACTTCCACTATAGCCTTGCTTAAGAATATCGGATTTCTTACGCGTTCGAATCTGCAAATATTCAGTATCATCAACTTGAGTCACGGTGACCTTGGTTTGTAATGTGCTGCCATCACTGAGTCTGCTTTTAAGGACCCCATCAAGGTAGATTTTCAGTCGAGCACTTAAGTCAGTAGTCGCCTCTTCCTGTTTATGAAGACAGGCTTTGGCATCGGGTACTTTTAACAGGGTCAAATCAACATCATAATTTTTAAAAATCTCAGCTTTATGCGTTTTTCGATCTGCAGTCATGAACTGGATATCTGTAGCATCTTCCACCACATGAGTGGGAGTTGCTAAATAACAGATATCTTTACGTTCAAACAAAAAACCCTGTCCTATAGATTGATCTGTTTTTATGTATGCGTCAGATGCATACAGAAAAGTTGTTGAGATGAGTAGATATAGACTAACTACTAACTTGATCTTATACCCCATTTTTATTTCCTGTCCTCTTATTAATTCTATTCTTTCCCTATGAAATATTTTCCAGGAAACGAAATTAAACCGTCTTATTTTTTTGCCTTACCGAATAACTTACCACAGATATTCTCTGATCTAGAAATATCACTATAAAAATATTCTCCGCAGTCTGAGGATATAGAATAACTGTGCGGAATAAATCGTTTTAACAATATAAGATAATTTTCCAGGTGATGAGCTTATTAACATGCCAAATTTTTCTTTCCGAATACAGCGACAACATCATTCGATTCTGAGATTATCATATTACTTACCATTCACTGTCAGTTTTTTTAACACTTCGGAACTCTTATAAAGCCGAATCGAATTGATTTTCAGGACTTATTTCCATTACATGTGCATCAGCAATATTCCGTTGTGCTGCAGACAATAGTCGGTTGATCACAGAAGCATCTGGTTCAATTGTTCCTAATTTCCTACCAATTAGGTTATCCAGGCTCATTACCATCTCCTATCACATCCATTCGTGGTTTTGATAAAACATCTATAACAAAAGCATCTTTGTTCTTATACATTCGCATCCATTCCTTCTCGCTATAAATCTTGGGGTTAATTTCTCGCCCTAATGTCTCCTGAATCGAATACAGAGCTGTCACTACTTCTGTAAACCCGACGTCACCAATAACCATCAAATCAATATCACTGGTCGACGTCTCTTTGCCGCTCGCTACCGAACCAAAAATAAATGCCCAATGTATGCGTTCTGCGAATGGCAATAGCGCCAGACCGATTACACCTGTTATCCCAAATGTCTTCTTAATAATCCCAAGTAACTCAGAATAAATTGGGCACTCAGGGTTCGCCTGATAGTGATGCTGATTGCCTATGCGCGTCATACTAATGATACCCGCCGCTAACATGCGATCCAGCTCACGCTTAATGGTAGCCACACCCATACCCGTCAAGCGTATGATCTCTTTGGTATAAAAGCTCCTCTCAGGCTGTGTAAACAACAAACCCAACACCTGCTGCTGGGTAGTGGTAAATAGTGCGTCACCGAGCTGACTCATGATTTCCACACTCAATAGCTCATAATATGTGTACGATAGTTCATATATTGTGAACGTTCAACCCACAGATGAGAGACCTTTCATCAGGTGTAGATTATCCTGCCGTCAATCGTTCAACTGCTAGCGATACTACTGATGGAATTGGTCACGGTGTTGGTAGGCAAAAGGCTGACTCCGGTTATTCCTTTGTCCATATTAATTCCAGGTTTTTTAATTATGCGTTTCCAGATTATTACAACCTTAATAATCACCGAGGACTTTTGTAGATCACAGACTGAAGTGAGAATCGCGGGATATCCAGTTAAAACTTACACTCTTCCCTGTGTTTTTTCAGATACTCTTTACTGGGGAGATATGAAGAAGGCAGAGCAATCTTGTCTCCCTCTTTTTT
This sequence comes from Gammaproteobacteria bacterium, assembly GCA_050306135.1. Lineage (GTDB taxonomy): Bacteria > Pseudomonadota > Gammaproteobacteria > JACNJF01. The sequence goes on along the minus strand of JBNLGQ010000029.1, from coordinate 1,126 downwards.
CAAAAAATACTCTTTAACACTCTCGTTCGTATAATAACGAGAAATCTCTTTTGAAATAATGATCCGATAATCATCATCCAGGGTGATCAAGTGTTTATCAAATGCTGCATCATAGGTGGCAGATAAGCAAAGACCGTTGCAGGGATCTAAACGCTCCTTTTCATTCCCTGCCCAACGCACGATATGACTCGCTCGATTAACAATTGGGATATTCAACCCAGTAATACAGCATGTCTCGTTATACAGCCCCAAGATAATTTTTCTAAAAACCTCCTGGTTTACCCTAGTCTTTACCAGTCGACGAACGTCCTTTCCTTGTTTCTTATTCAGACCTTCTAGTAAGAACTTGGGATATTTCATTTCTCTATCTAGTTTTTCAACAACACCTGATTCATCACCTTTATATTCATCGAATGCTTTTAAAAGCTCCTGTTCATAGGCATATTCAACATGAAATTCTTGGTAACTTTTAAGGGCAGCCGAACAATAACCTTTCTGTAAATAACTTGTTGGAATACCTTCAATATTCCAAACACTATCATTCCCTTTTCTCGCTTCTTCCAATACAAAAAGATACAACTCGTGTAATCGATCTACTGAATCAACAGACCATATATCCACACAATCCTTAAATACTAATGGGACAGCGGTTAGCATCTTGCTTAGCCAGTTGAGTGCTTGAATATAAGATGCTGCCTTATTACTGCCTGTAATGTTGGTGGCATGTATGTAGTGGCTGAAGGGAGATTTATAATTCATATATCGACCGTACCCTTACATTTTGGATAGGTACTACACCCCCAAAACTCATTACCAGCATTGACTCCTTTTTTCGCCAACCGGATAACCATAGCAGAACCACATTTAGGGCAAGTGGGTATATGAGTCTCAGACTCATCAGCAACCTCTAAGGAATTACTCGATACATCAGAGCCAATTGTACTAACCATCTTTTCACCATCAATCAGCTCAATATTTCTTCCATTGGCAAAAGCTTCGGCATCCCGTGTGAACTTTCCAGAAGAAACAACAAAACCTCCAACAGCTCCAGTTGCTGAGATTACACCAAGTAACTCTCTGACTATCTTTACTCCAACGCTTGTTGATCGCCATTGCTTGCATTGAA
>JBNLGQ010000028.1:0-157338 GCA_050306135.1 Gammaproteobacteria bacterium | reverse complement strand
CAGGCTCTCCTCATGTATGTCATATACACTGCGGTTCTCGGTTCTGGCATCCTGCTTCACCCTACCTCCTGCGTCCATGCAGTCGTCCGTGCGGTGCTTCCTTGCACTCACGAAAAAATCCGAATTTTTAGAGGTGCCCTTCATTCAGTAATACTCGTTTCACCAAAAGCATCCTTTAAGATTTTATTTACAGGCATCTTTTAATTACCAATTTAACTTATTTTCAATTCCTGACCTGGCTGTATCGTATCGCTGGTCAGCTCATTAAGTGTTTTTATAGTTGCAACCGGTATTCCCAGTGTACGTGATATCTTCCATAAGGAATCTCCCGACTTAACTTTATAGCTAGCAGGTATCAGTAATGGAGAAGTATCATTCTGTGAATTGTCAGCATCTTCATCATCATGGATTTTATACTCGACAAGAAAGCTGGCGACATCAAAACAAGGGCAGGCTTTGGCAGGAGCACCAGTTAACCGAATCAGATCTCTATGCCCAAGAATAGTCACCTTATCGGGAGTTTCATGAGAGGAGAGAAATTCTCCAATCAATCGAGCAAGGGTTTTATATTGACTGCGGGTAAAGTTATCCTGCGGCCTGCCACTGGCATCCAGACCTCCAGCCAGACTCACACCAAAACTGCGTTTATTCCAGCCGGGGCCACAGCCACCAACGTGAGCGCCTTTCTGATCTACCGCTCGAGTTGGAAAGCCCTGATCGAACATTTCAAGTTTACCTTCGCGCGTAATAATGGCGTGATAGCCGCAACCACTCCATCCGCGCTTTTTATGCTCCTTGTCCACCCATCTGGAATCGATATTTTTCTGGCTTACCTTAGTCGCCGTACAATGCACGACAAAGTGATCATAGTGGGTGATACGTGGATCGATTTTCTTAAAAATTGCCATCGCTATGTCCCTGTTTTTTTTGACCGGAATACAGAGTAACCTAGCCTCTTTTAAATGTTAAGTTCTAGTTCTTATGATTGATATTCAAATTGCTGACCTTTCCAATCCCCTGCATGGGCAGGTGATTGTAACCTTACTGGATGAGTACGCCCGTCACCCGATGGGAGGCGGTGAAGCACTACCCGAATTTACGCGCAATAATCTGGCAGACGCCCTTGCCTCTCGTACCGACTGCACCGTCATTCTTGCCTGGGATGGAAATCGCCCAGTTGGACTATGTAACTGTTTTGAGTGTTTTTCGACCTTTGCCTGCAAACCCATATTGAACATACACGACGTGTATGTCTCAGAGGGTTATCGAGGCAAGGGAATTGCCAGTCAGATGATGCAAAAAGCTGAGCAGCTTGCGCATGCCAGGGGCTGTTGCAAACTGACTCTGGAGGTTCTTACGCACAACAAAGCTGCCAAAGCATCTTACACAGCATCTGGATACGCTCCCTACCAGCTTGACAGTGAATTCGGACAGGCCGAATTCTGGCAAAAATCAATATAAGTTAGTCGCATCAGGATTAGACCCGCCTTAACGTCGCGGCTATAATAGCCGCCTTTCAATCTTGACCTAACGTGCCGGAATTATATGTCTTCAATTATTCTTGATGGTAAAGCCCTCGCCACCCAGTTTGAAACCCAGCTCGCAGAACGCGTTGCAGCTATTAAAAACAAGACTCAGGGCATTACGCCTATTCTTGCGACCATACTGGTAGGGGATGACCCCGCATCAGAAACCTATGTCAAAATGAAGGGCAATGCCTGTAAGCGCGTAGGTATGGATTCGATACGCCTGGTACTTGGTCAGGATACCACCACGGAACAACTGATGGCAGAGATCGAGCAGCTGAATAAGAACCCTGATGTGCATGGGATTCTGCTGCAACATCCAGTACCCGAACAGATAGACGAGCGTCTATGTTTCGATTCCATAGCTCTGGAAAAGGATGTGGACGGCGTAACATCACTTGGATTCGGCAAAATGGCGATGCAGGAATTTGCCTATGGCTCGGCTACCCCGGCCGGTATCATGAGCATATTAAAGGCTTACGATATCGAGCTTTCGGGTAAACATGCGGTCGTCGTCGGACGTAGTGCCATCCTCGGAAAGCCCATGGCAATGATGCTACTCAATGAGAATGCCACCGTCACCATCTGCCACTCACGTACAAAAGACTTACCATCACTGGTAAAACAGGCGGATATAGTGGTAGGGGCAGTCGGTAAGCCCGAGTTGATCAAAGGCGACTGGATCAAGGATGGCGCTGTGGTCATCGATGCGGGATATCATCCTGGTGGTATTGGTGATATTGAGCTGGAAGCCATAAAACAGCGCTGCTACGCCTATACTCCGGTACCTGGAGGTGTGGGGCCAATGACTATAGCAAGCCTGATCGCTCAGACAGTCACCGCTGCAGAAAGGCATTACAAGGTATAAAGGTATATTAGTAATTTCTTATATTGTTAATTAGCGCCTGATTCGATATACTCTCCGCCATTCTAACCATAAAATAGATTATCCTTTGCTAGTAATATAAGGGATCTAAGCGGAGAGCCTGTCAAATGTTTAACCTAAAATCAGCAATATGGCTGTGCGTATTTGTACTGACCTCTGTCAGTCAGATCGCATCAGCTCAATCCTACTACCCGAACAATAGCTACCCTGTTTACAACGGATATAATAACTCCGGTTATAACGGGTACAACAATCCAGGTTATGGTGGATACAATAACTCCGGGTATAACGGGTACAACAACCCCGGTTATGCTGGAAACAATAACTCTGGTTATAGTGGGTCTGGAAACTCTGGTTATGGCGGATACAATAGCTATAACAATGCCCCTCAATCCAGTTACAACTACCCGCAGCAAAACTATAACCCTTACTACAATCAGCAACAGCCTGCTTATGGTTACGCGCAACCCGCTTACCCGCAAAATTATTACCCCATGCCTCGTTACAACAATGGCTACCAGAACAATAGCAATGGCTTCAACAGAATGTTCAAAGGCAACAAATTTGGTGGTGGACGTAACTTTGGCGAAGAACTCTGGCCTGGTCGCGGTAGCATCTACGAAGATGCACTACCTGTACATGGCCCCTGGGACAGAAACTGGGGCAAAGCACCCTGGAATCGTGATTACGAAAACCTGTGGGAACCAGAAGGTGGGCCAGACAAATGGTTTGATTTCGGTGACCCTAAAGAAGGTCTGGCCAATGCCTGGGAAGACATGCTGTATACCCCGAACGCCCTCGGTACCATGCCTGGTGGATGGAAGGCGCCCAGCGTCTCGGTTCCCAACCCGATTGATGTAGGCGATGAATTTAAAAATGCCGCGCGTGATATGCCAGATGAAATGCAAAACTTCAGTGAAGGCTTCACCTACGGGGATGATGGCTACAACGATAACCCAAACAAGGGTCAGTTTGGTGCCGGTAACAATAAGAAAAAAGGCATAAACATCGCTCCAAAAGTGCGTTAAGTAATTAATCCATGCACAGGGACGTGCATGATATACCAACACAAAACCCTCTCAACAACTCCCTGTCTATGTTGTAAGCTACGCGCATGATATGGATCACCCTTCTAGTTTCTGGTATCACTGTTACGATACTCATCATCGCTTACAACCGACTGGTTAGAGATAAGCATCGGGTATTCTCTGGCTGGAGCGATATTGACGTCCAGTTAAAGCGTCGCCATGACCTGATCCCTAAACTGGTTAGCGCCATCAAGCAATACGCCGACTATGAGCAAGCCACACTCAGTAAGGTTACTGAGCTAAGGCATCAGGCATCACTGCTGCAAAAGGCCGGTGATCGTTCAGGATTGGAAAACCAGCTCAGTGCCTCACTCATCAACATTTATGCGTTAGCAGAAGACTACCCTGAATTGAAAAGTAATCTGGGCTATCTGGATTTACAGAAACAGATTTCAGAGGTTGAGCGAGATATACAGTTTGCACGCCGTTACTACAATGGTGCGGTGAACAATTTAAACACCCGCCTGGAGACATTTCCTGATTTGATAGTTGCGCGCCTTCTCAAATTCAAATCGGCTGAATATTTTGACTTTATGGAGACATTACAGGAATGATGATCGTTAGATTTTTGCTAATCAGCATCATACTGATCTGCTTTAACAAGGCGAACGCTACAGAAGAAATACTGTCATTTCATAGTGATATACAGGTCAACAGTGATGGTAGCCTGCATGTTATAGAAAGCATCAAGGTGCGCGCGGAAAATCTTCAAATCAAACGTGGCATTTTTCGTGACTTTCCTACTGTTTACCACGATAACATGGGTACAACCACACGCGTTGGTTTCAAAGTACTGTCAGTAAAAAGAGATGGTATGCCCGAAGAATACCACCTCAGTAGCCTTTCTAACGGAGTGCGTATATACATCGGTAAGCAGGATATTATTTTAGCCCCGAATATCTATACCTACCAGATTGAATACCGCAGTACTCGTCAGCTAGGATTTTTTGATGAATTCGACGAACTCTACTGGAATGTAACAGGCAATGGCTGGATGTTTCCCATTCAACAGGCTTCTGCCAGTGTAGTGTTACCGCAGGATGTTGCGGCCAGTCAAATCAATATGGCCGGTTACACCGGCGCACAGGGATCTGGCGATCAATTCCTGACGCATCATATCGTGGACTACAATGAATTTTATTACGAGACTACCCAGCCACTCAGTCCTTATGAAGGCTTAACCATCGTGCTCGACTGGCCCAAAGGCATTATCAATGAACCCTCGCTACAACAGCGCTGGGAATATTTTATTCAGGATAACAAACACAACCTGTATGCCTCTGGTGGATTGATACTGGTATTTATCTATTATCTGCTGGTATGGCTAAAAGTCGGCAAAGACCCGGATAAAGGAGTCATTGTTCCACTCTATCAGGCTCCCGAAGGCTTTTCACCCGCATCCATACGCTTTGTGTCAGAGATGTCATATGATGACAAATGTTTTAGTGCTGCATTGGTCAATCTGGCCGTAAAAGGTGCAATCAATATCAATCAGGATGTTAAGGGAAAGTTTACTTTAAACAAGAATGAAACCAGCAATATTGAACTGGCTCCGGGCGAAGCCGTCATGATGCAAGAGCTATTTGAAGAAGGCGATAATATTACCCTAAAGCAATCAGAACATGTTCGCATAGGATCCGCCCTGAGAAAACATGCCTCCTCCCTTTACGAAGACTATGAAAAGTTATACTACCGTACCAATAAAAAATTTTTCATCCCCGGCATTATACTGAGCCTGGTCGCTATCATTCTCAGTTTTACTAATATGCAGGACCAGGAGATCGTATCCTCAACATTATTTGTTGGCATATTTACGCTTATACCCTTTGTTATTCTGGGTATGTCCTTCAGACGTTTTTTTAAACAGCGAAAGTTTCAATCTCTGGCAAGTATCGTGATCCAACTGGTTTTTTTTGGAATCTTCTTCACTGTTTCAGGTGACATAATACGTCTGGCCTTTATGCAGAATATGCATCTGGTTGCCTGGCCAGTAGTGATCAGCGTATACCTGTTGCTTGCCTGTAATATTTTATTTGAACAATGGCTGAAGGCACCGACACTTGCGGGGCGCAAACTACTTGATCAAATCGAAGGCCTTAAGCTCTATCTTAATGTTGCAGAAGCGGATGAAATCAGGCTTTCGGATAAGCCTCAGTTTACAACAGATATCTTTGAAAAATTTCTTCCCTATGCCATAGCACTGGGTGTGGAAAACGCCTGGTCAAAACAACTGGATACCGCCATTAACGCCGGTGCCATACAGGCTAATTATCAACCCAATGGATTTGCCTATCATAATTCATATCATAGCTTTGGTAGTTTCACTGAAAGTCTGTCCAGCAATATGACAGCAGCTGTCAGCTCATCATCAACAGCACCCGGCTCATCCTCAGGTTCATCTTCTTCTGGATCTTCTGGCGGCTCCTCCGGTGGTGGCGGTGGCGGCGGAGGCGGTGGTGGCTGGTAATCACCCTGAGTCGCTGTGCTAATTTCTATTCTCAGTCATTTAAACTAGACAAAATTTAAGGAGCCTCTGATCAATCATGTCAGGCAACATTCAACAGGTCACCATTTTTTCCAGCATCCAGCGCATCACCCACTGGCTGATTGCCGCTGCTGTTATATTCGAATTAATCAGCGCATGGCTGGTACAAAATGCAGATGTAGACGTACTTGCCTGGAGTGAATGGCATATGATGATAGGACAGGCTTTGACCTTGCCTCTGTTGTTGCGCATTTATTTACTATTTGTGAATGGTCCCACGCACTGGCGTGCATTTATGCCCACACGTGGGCAACATCAGCTGTTACGGGAAACACTAAAGTTCTACGCTTCACTGGGACGCCTGCCCTGCCCTGACTGGTATGCTTACAATCCAGTCTGGCAACCCGTTTATCTGATTGTGATAGCCGTATTGGCAATGACTACTGCAACCGGATTTGCAAGCGGCATGGGCCCAGGCGTGCTAGACTGGCATTCGACACTAGCCGCTTTTATTTTATATTTCACACTGGCTCATGTTTTTTTTACTGTATTACATGATGTAAAGGGGAATGGGGCGCAAATATCTGCCATGCTAAGTGGCAGAAAATATTTCCATACCAAACAGGCAAGCACAGAAATCCCCAAAGAAAACAGTGTCTCGCTAGACAGCCTGATGAAAAAGTAATTTTCGATGAATCTCTAATGAAATCCTGAGACAAGCCCTCCTTACTTGCTTCGAAAATCCCAGGGAGCTATTGCCCTACTTTCCCAAAGCCCTCGAGTATCCTTGCGTGCCCTGGATTCAGCTTCACTATAAATCCGTTTGAGATCTTCAGGCAGATTAATATCTTCCCTGTAAAACCAGGCATAGCCATCCTTGATCTGCTGTAGGTTGATATCCAGATTATCCTTCAACAGGCGGGCGGTTATGCGCCCATATCTATCGCTCTGTATTGTGTCCAAATCTACATATTGATCTAACACCATTCGGCTCAGATTGCTTCTTGCCTCTTTACCATAGAGCTGCTCTAACTGAGGCGCATCAATACCCGATAACCAGATTTTCCGGCTATCATGCCCGCCATCAACCACATACACAGTATCCCCCGCCAACACTTCGACTACCCGACAGGGACAGTTCAGGGTATTTGCCACCACCGGCGTGATAGTAAAAAAAATCAAAACGATGATCATGAAAAATCTGCTTCGATTCATTGGCTTGTTCATGATCACTCAGTGTCAAAGTTTAATTGCGAAATAATTTCATTCAGTTTGTTTTGCTGCCCATCCATTCCGCTGACAGCTGAAACTTTACTCGCAGCCGCCACTGCTCTTAATCTGAGCTTTTCTATATATTGCAGGTTACACAGCAGGATAGTTTTCTTGAGTTTTTCAAGTTGGGGCGCTATCAATTCCATATCTCTGACCCAGGTTTCAATGACTGTGCCTTTTGTTTTATCAATCTTCGCACCCGGGTCTAACTTGCTTCCTAAGGAGTTGAAATCCTCGCACCACTCTAAAGGTGCTTTATGTGAAAGCTTGAAAAACAGATCAATATACGCTTCCTTGCGCATTCTTGGGGGGCGTTCATCGTCAATTCCTGTAATCTTTATATCACTAATCGAATCCAAAATTTTTCTCTGCGGTTTTGATCAACTCATATAAGGTTGATAGCTAATAGGTGGCTTAAGTTCACTAGAACTTCGTGAAAGATTATAAAAGCGATAGTTACTAATCTATGACCTTTGATTACAACAGTCTAACACGCATATACATCCCTCGTTACAATATAACTCAACGGCCACACCAGTCAGGTAATACCATCTGACACAGCTTGGATACATCTACCGTCAGCACCAGCGCCTGAGACTCACGCGTTTTGACGGCATAGTTCTGTATATCATCCAGTCGATACAGGTACTTAACTGACAATAATTCATTCAAAAACCCGCCCTTGAGGTAAACCGAGTCAAGATCATCGTCATAAACATTTTGCCCTTTGGTCTCATATTGGTATCCAACACTCCAGGTCGTTAATAGAAAACCATTGCTATCGTTATGATGGACCAGGCCTATACCCAGACTGACATAATCATCATCCTCAAGCTCATTCCCAAAATCATGATAACCCAGACTCATATCAATACTCATATTGGCAAAAGTTAAAGCCTTGGGGCGATATTCCAGTTCCAGTATGTTGTTTTTCTGACTCAGATTAAATCCATAGGATACTGCCAGTACATCATTAATTGGTAATGGCCAGATCTGCGAATCATGATGATAAAGATATGAATCCACAACCGGCTTTGCCACCTTTAAAGCTGTTCCTATATACTGATTTCCAAGTCTATCTGAACAGCTCTCACAATTAGCCGCTGACTGTTGCATCAGGATAATATTTTCATAGATACCGGACAGCTTCTCTGCAGTAAATTTTCTGCCATCTTTCAGTATGCGCTCCATATCACTACCACGAGACAATTTCAAATCTTCTGCATAGGAATCGAATCGGTCCAGATAACTACTGTAATCAACCTGACTACCATGTGTAACACTGACCGTTCCAAATGATTTCGCCAAAGCGATATTCATATTCTGTTTTTCACGACAGATCACTAGTGATTTATCAAACTCACTGTTATACAGGTAGCGAAAGAAATCCACATTGGAGTCCTCAAAGGACAATTCCAGTCTCCTATCATCAAAGCATTGCTGCGGCTGTGATTGAATCCAATGCATCAGTTCCTCACGTACACAGCTTTGATAAACCGGATCAAAGCGATTGACGTTCTTACCAGAGCGTTCGGTACTGGTGTCACACTGGATCTGTGCAATAAGATGCTGAGCATCGTAGATCCCAACCAGATAATCATGCAGCCGATATTCAGACGCATAAAACGCCCCAAAATGTTCATGCAAATCCGCCAGCAAATGATGAAAACGATTAGTCATATAAAAACTACGTTTACTGGAATCAATCTTTGATAATCGCTTCAAAGCAGAGCGATATTCATTATCAAGCGCGGTAGTTAATGACCTGATAAAATAAGTACCATAGTCATATAAACCAGATATCGAATAATCCTGCACCACTTTTTGGGTCACATTTTCCTTAGAACGATAGGAATCCGGGTTTATATAAATCAACTTTATTGGTGATTGAATACCCGCATTAGCTTTCACCTTATGGTCATACACATCTAGACTCACCCCTATTGGTGAGTTATCAAAAAAACCGCCATCGCTAAAGTACTCGGTAGTTGCTCTACCACTTGTGCAGGATTTCCCCTGCTCAAGTTCAAGCGGATAACAATAACTCAGCGGCACGGGTGAAAAAGCCAGAGGAAAAGCACTGGATGCCAGCCCCAGATCCCACACATCATCAAAATCAACCAGACCCTGTTCATTCTCAACCAGCAGCAAATAGGGCGTAGGGAACTGGATAGACTCTTTATCTAAAGGTTGATGAATATCCTTTAAATTTCTGAAAGCCAGTTTGCGATTTTCATCGACAAATACCTCCAGCGGAATAACAAACCTCTGTAGCTTTACGGTTTCGCCAATTTCGCTGATTTTATACTGATAGGGCTCAACCTTGGTGATAGACATGGTTATAATCATGTTGCAGCCTTTCACACCATCACGTTCGATTAACTTTTTAATCAGATGTTTTTTTTCTAAAAAACCACCTCGATGAAAGATTCCCCGTTGTTTTGAACTTCCTGCCTGATCAGACATTTCACCTTTTGCCGGCACCAGATCCCGAATTCCGATATCCCAGCTCCAGCGCATAAAATTCTCACCCTGAGAATCGTTTAACACGACATCATTTTGAGTAATGCGCTTATCTTCAATACAGCTATCAACCGCCGATAATATACTATTAATACTACCCGCTGACGCTCCTGAAAAAGCAACAACCTCATCCTGTTTTTGCTGGACATAATGTAACAGGGTACGGTTCAATCCGGTTTCATAACTGCCCAGACTGACGCCTCCCTTGACAGCAAAATAGTACACATCCCTTGCGCTAGTATCGTTTGATGCCAAAAGCTGAGAACTAAAAAAGTAAGCAAGGATAAACAGAATAAGCTTAAGTGGTTTTTTCATACTGGAGTTCCAGATAGCCGCCCGGCTAAAAATAATGAGTTTTTATTGTAAAATGGGCCATACATTTTCCTGCTTACAGGAGCAATGTAAAACCCTGATTGCTGAAAGTTAACACTATTTCACCATTACCCGATAACAAAGCATGATAAATTACCCCTGTTGCCTTACTTACTTCTAATGAGATTTCATGCCAAAAGAATTATCAAGCCCACGTAAATCAGGGATCCGTTTCAGTCATATTCTGTGGATAATACTTATCACAATATTACTGACAATAGCTGCAACCTACTGGTTTGTTCGCAGTTATATCTATGCAAAAGACTTTACCCCTGTTCAACTCAATACCAGTGAGCAGCAGCAACTGAATCAGAAACTCAAGGTGCTGGGCTATCAAGCGGAACCGGTTCGACCTCAGAATAATCAGCAGGCAGCCGAAAGCGATGCGCAATGGTTAAGGCCAGAAGCCTATCAGGAAAATGCAGCCAAACGCGAGGTTAACTTCAGCGAACGTGAGTTGAATTCGATGATTGCTAATAATCGGGATCTGGCTAAAAAACTCGCCATAGACCTGAGTAATGATCTGATAAGCGCCCGCTTACTGGTGCCACTGGACCCGGACTTTCCTATTATGGGGGGTAAAACCCTACGCGTTTCTGCCGGTCTTGAAACCTCATTCCGCAATGCTCGCCCCATAGTCATACTTAAAGGAGTCAGTCTGATGGGCATTCCGATACCGGCCGCATGGTTGGGTGGCCTGAAGAATATCGACCTGATCAGTGAGTTTGGTGATGACAGGGGTTTCTGGTCAGGCTTTGCCGAAGGTGTGGAAAACATTCAGGTAAGCGACGGATTAGTTAAGGTTAAACTCAAACCCTGAGCAGAGGCCTTTGCTATACTGATCAGCTTCTTCACGAGATCAAACTCATGGCCCTACTCAACATCCAGGATACCGTTTCAGCTGAGAAATTCAGTCTATTCGTCCTCGGCTTCCGCCCTTTTTTCCTGGCTGCAGGTATTTTCTCGATAGTCAGCATCGGCTTATGGATGGGCGTGTATGTTTTTGGCCTGTCCATCCCACTCTCGGGGTTAAGCATTATTCACTGGCACGCACACGAAATGATTTATGGCTATACCCTGGCCGTTGTCGCTGGCTTTTTACTCACTGCGGTTAAAAACTGGACCGGAGTGCAAACCATACAATATACCCAGCTAAAGCTGTTATTTTCACTCTGGGTAGCAGCCAGAATCTGTATGTTAATGGGTACCCAGTGGATCTATCTGGCCGCTCTTTTCGACCTCAGTTTTAACCTGTGGCTTTTTATTGCGGCGCTAACCCCGGTTGTACGCGTCAAACAGTGGAAGCAGGCAGGTATTATTTCCAAGCTGTCACTACTCGGTATCAGCAACCTGCTTTTTTATCTCGGTGTCATCGGTGTTTTTCAACAGGGCGTCTACTGGGGGGTATTCGGTGGCCTGTACCTGTTAATCGCGCTGGTGTTAACTATGGGGAGACGTGTTATGCCCTTCTTTATCGAAAAAGGCGTTGGCTATCCAATTAAGCTTAAAAATTCGCGTTTACTCGATCTTTCCACCCTGATTCTATTTTTATTATTCACGCTGGATGAAGTCTTCATCAGAGCAGGCATGACCCCTTATATCTCAGCTATATTATTCTTTGTCACCAGTCTACGCCTGTATAACTGGCACACTCCCGGCCTGTGGAAAGTGCCTTTACTGTGGGGTTTATACGGTGCGTTTATGTCGATAAATATGGGTTTTGCCTTATTCGCAGCCACTGCTTTTACCTCCAGTATCACATCCTCTCTTGCGCTACACGCGATGGCATTTGGTGGCATCGGGGTGATCACATTGTCCATGATGTCTCGCATTACACTCGGGCATACCGGGCACGATGTCAACCAACCCTCAGCTTGGATATCACTGGCTCAGTGGTTGCTGGTACTGGGTGTAACCGCCCGAGTAATACTGCCCATATTCCTGCCGCAGTATTATGTTTATTTAATCGCTCTATCACAGGGGCTATGGATAGGCGCGTTTATCATTTTCGTATCAGTCAACTTTCCATTGCTGAGTAAACCTCGAATTGATGGTGCGGCAGGATGATATAAAGCTGATGATTACTTGCTACAGGCCTGTTTATGGGTAAAAACAGATTGATAAATTTACATTAACTATTAGTATCCACTAATACTATTAATCAGCCCTGCTAACGATGCTAAATCACTCTATACGTACCACCCTTTTGGGCCTATGCCTGGTAATAGCAACACAGCTGCAGGCCGCTCCAGATGGATTAAAGTTATACAGTAAGCACTGTTCTGTGTGTCACAACGATGACGGCATGGGCGGTATAGGCCTACCGTTAAACAGCGAAAAAATAGAACACTTCCCGCGTGATTATCTGTTTAAGACCATCCGTAATGGTCGCCCTGGTCGCGTGATGCCTGCTTTCAGCAAACTCAGTGATGCACAGGTTAATGCCATTGTCGATCATGTACTCAGCTGGAAAAAGACCAAAAACATCGATATCTACAGTCCGCTTGCAGTTGCAGGTGACCCACAAAGAGGCAAGCCGTTATTCGAAGAAAAATGTGCCGCCTGTCATGGCCAGAATGGCAAAAGCATAGGTACAGGAACCGGAGTCACCCTGTCACGTGAGCGCAAGTTTGCAGTGGTACCACCGGCATTAAATAATGCAGGCTTCCTGGCCAGTGCCAGTGACGAATGGATTAAAAGCACGATTAAGCATGGAAGGCCTGGCACCATCATGCCCTCGCAGGAAGTATTCAAACTGAGCGAGCAGCAACTCAACGATGTCGTGAGTTACGTACGTAGCTTCGAGCAGGAATACAGCAAACAGGACAGCGAAGAAGCCGATGACCCCACCATAGTTGTCGACTCACCCTATGACTTTGTCACCACGGTGACTAATATCAAACAAAGCCTGCAAGGCATGAACTTCCGTTATTTCCCAGATCGATACCTTGAAATGGGGCTGGCCGATGATGCTATCATCAACAAAAAGCAGTTGTCACTACGATTCTGCAACTTCAAACAGCTATACAAAATGATCAACATCGAACCCCGTCTGGGTGTCGTGCTGCCCTGTCGCCTGACGGTAGTCGAAACAGACGATGGTACGGTAAAGATTTACGCCATGAATATGAAGGTTGTCTCGCGACTTTTTAACAACACACAACTCATCGAAGCCGCCTCACAGATGCATGCAACCATACTTGAATTAATCGATGAGGCAACGTTATGAAACTGACTAAACTGTGTTTACTCTTAGCTCTGCTCATCGCTGCACCCGCCCATGCAGAAAACATGATTATGCAGCGCGTACATCATAATTTTGAAGATACCATGATGCTGGTAAAGGAAAAGCTCGACGATTATGGATACAAGGTTGCACACATCCAGAAATGCGATGGCGGACTCAGCGAGTTTGGCTACAAGACCGACGAGTATCGTTCCATCTTCTACGGCAAATTTGAAGAGATGCGATACCTGACCGAAAAATACCCTTTATTGATTCCCTATGTACCAATAAAAATAGCCGTTATGAAAGAAAAGGATACCGTGGTGATTGTTGCCATCAACCCGATTATGTTTTCAGACTTCTTCCCTGAAAAAGAACTGGCCATACAGTTCGGACGCTGGGAAAGTGATATCAGAGCGATATTTGAGGAAGTTGCTCAGACACCGGTGCTATAGTTTTTCAGGGGTAATTTAATATCAGATAGATTATTCCTGAAATTATCACGCCAGGCCGTGTGGAGGGAGAGGCTTTGCGGTTCAAAATCGAAGGTCTGACAGATATAGGATTCTGTTTTATACTGCATGAGTTAATAAAATAAATAAATAAATAGGCGGATTACCTTATTAATGGAAATGGAAAACCCAATGAAAAATAAGACCTCACATATCAACAGATTAGGAATCGCTCTAAAAACATCAAAAAATAAAAAGGTCAGCCTTCTTATAAGTCTTCAAAGGTATTATTCCTTTGAATTCTACTGTTAGGAGAACGAAAAGGTTAGGGCATACATGTTTGGAAAAAAGCCAGGAATATGTGAAGTAGTGCTAAAAAAGCATTACAGATTCATGTATGAGAATTTTGTGATTTCGACTCAGCATGATTCTTATTTGCTACTGGATAGTGATGGTAAAAAGATAAATGCCTTAAAGTTTCACTCAAGTAATATAAAATATGGTGGCCCAAATGACGAAGCAAGAGGTGCTCATCCGCTATCCAAATATGGGGCTATGACATACGGGTTATACGAGGTGAAAAACTCACCATGGATAAAAGAGCAAATGGAAGGTAATCGAATTCACCCTAGTCACTCAGACAGTATGTTTGATGGAATGCAACACTATAACGCTTGCTTCAAAGACGTAGTGTTTGAAGTAACTTGCCGTTCATGGGAAGAAATTACGTTAACAAACGAAGAAATTACTGGTTTGGTACACAATGAACTTAGTCAATTGGTGGAATAAGCACTCACAAGGTAACTCAAATCGGACCCGCGGCACCAGCGTGCCGCTCCCGTTACCGCCGGGGCGCGGGCCGTTTAGTTCAGCGTTAGCAATATAGAAGTGAACACAATGGAAATAGATTATTCGAAATATAACGTATCACAACTTTTAGAGGCCAAAAGAAGTATTGATCCGAAGGTTGCTCCTGAAAACTATAAGAATTTGATTAGTGAGATTGAAATTCGAAAGATCGAAATTGAGCGATTTTTAAAAGATAAAGAAGAGTCCTATAAACAATCAATATTTAATAAAGTAAATGCAGTTGCCTATCTTCAACTTGTTGGGGGTGTCATATTTTTTATTTTTTGTCTGTTGCATTTAATGTCAGATTTCTCTCTACTATTTATGGTCTTTTCTATCGTTTTTTCAGGGTTGTCGATTTTTGCAGGGTGGCACCTACTAAAGGGTAATGCTCTTGGTTATCTCCTTACCTATGCAAATCAAGTTTTGCAATTGCCTGTTATCTATAGTTCTAGTTTTATATATGACTACACCGCTCTAGGTGGAATATTTGTTGGTGTTGAGAATTCCGGATTGGGAATAACGGCAAACTTTAATCCTGGGATATTGTTTCTAGTGGGTAATATCAACACTTCAACCAATATCTCGATTGATATTTTGGCATTGGCAATAATTTTCATTCTGGGTAGAAAAATTGAAATCGAAAATCAAGTTGCTAACAATGCTCATACACAGTGATACGTGACGTTATAAAGCTCTACCAAAATTATAATAAGTACTGGAGTCGAGTATGGAAACAACAAATTGCAATATACATGGAGAACAAGAAATCACCCTAGTTTGTCGTCACATCGCTCAGGCTGCTGACACAAGTAATATTGTCGGTTTTCTCTGGTCACAAGAAGATGATCAAATTTTTCCTGATGCCTGGTGTAAGAAATGCAACACGAAATTATTAGAAATAGACGCATGGACAAAAGAGATGCTGGAGTATGCTTCTTTCAAAGTTATTTGCTCAAAGTGCTATCAAGATTTAAGGAAACAGCAAATAAATGAAAAAGCTTTATAACAAGTACAGTCAGCAGAAAAAAACTATTCTGCGGTTTTCTCCTACTGTAGGCGTCATAAAGTAAATGTTCAAGACGCCTTGTTGTAAAGTAGAAGTACCATGGTTAAAAGCAATATCTTCTAGACCTATGACCCCAGTCAAATGTTCTAACTGTGGCATGAAATATCATGATGAAGCTGATCGAAAGCATAGACGTTTGATGCTATGGATAATGATTGTGGCTTTTATTTTCCTGTTTGCCGGTTTAGTACCAGGGCTTCGAAAGATGTTTTATATTGGTGTTTTCTTATCTGTAATATCCTTAACGTTAATAGCTTACGACGAATTTCTTGTGGTAAAAGCAGGAGTGTTAACTATGACAACGCTACAAAAACAAAAAAGTGATTTAAAAATAATTATTTTAAGTCTGGCTGTAATATTGGTTGAAATACTTTATGAAGTATATCGCGCTTTATAGCAAGATAATTTATGCTAGACCCGCGTCAACAGTGTGCCGCTCTATCACAGCTGGGCGAGGACTAATTAGTTAAACGTTATGTTACAAGGAGAGTTTCTTGCTAAAGAAGCTATTTGAGAATAAAGAAGATGAAGTAAGAGTTGTACTTCCCGAAGAAGAATATGGGATCCTCGAATGGAAGGAAGAAAGGCTTCCATGCGTTGCCGTATTGAACTCTGCTTTGAATGACTTTGAACCAAAAAAAATATTTTGCTGGCACTTGTCAGTGATTATCTACTTTGATGACCTAGTAGAAAACGGAATGCCTTCCCAAGAAGAGAGAGATATTGTTGACCCTTTCTGCGAGAAACTAGATGAAGAAATAAAGGCTGGAGGCAATGCATTATTTTTAATCCGAGAAACATGGAACAAAACACGTCGTCTTGTTTGGCGAGTCTATAACCCAGATATTGCCCACGAGCACCTTCAATATATCGTAGACCATCATCGGCATCCGCGTCCTTTTGATTGGCACATGGATCAGGATATGGAGTGGGAACAAGCTAAATGGTACTTCGAACAAATAAGAACATAATCGGGATAGGGGGGGGCTACTCAAGTAGCCCCTCCCACTGCACCGTACATACGGGTCAGTATACAGCGCCTGACCAGTTATTAACTGAGATGCTTCACCGGGCAAATCGAATTCATATCAAGTGTCTATCGGTCCGTTGCCGCATGATGAATCTCACACCAAAGCTTTCGCATAAGAAAATTAAACTTCAACTATTCAGTCATGGCTTCAGTTAAATGAAAGGTATTTTAAATCAAAGATATTTTCTTTGTTTGAGCTTATTGAGTTTTTTTCTTCTACTGGTTTCAAAGGATAAAATAATCCTGCATCCTGTGATACAAGGCAAGTGCTTGATAGGTTGAAGCATTGTGTTTATTCTTCTTATACTTAAGTCGAATCCAGGGTCTAGTGGCCACAAAATTTTCTCAAAAACTCGAGAATATCCGGCCCATAGATTAATAGTCACCGAACTCGCTCGGTAATGAGGGCTACTGGCTTCGGTCACGAATCGTAGTTTTTTCTCAAGGAAAACTGACAATGTTCCAGGCGACAATAACTACCCGTTTTTTCAGCAAACTACTCACGCTTGCATGCCTGTCATCGCTTGCAGGATGTGGTGACGATTCAACAAACAGCAACACCAACAGCCCCTCGCCGGATTCAAACTTTGGCAACCCACAGCAGGTTGAAATCATCGGGTATCCGATTACGGGTTACCAAAGCATCCAGGAGCCCTTCATATCCCGAGACGGCCAGTACCTGTTTTTCAATTCAGCTCAGTCAGAAGGCAATAAGGATCTGTTTGTCGCGCAATGGGACGATACTCAATCCTCATTTGTCTTTCAGGGTGAAATCCAGGCGGTGAATAGTGCCCCGAATGTGGAGGGCAATCCGACGATGGATGAGGCTTTCAACCTGTTCTATATCGACAACAGCCTACCTCCAGCCTGGATTAGCAGCGGTGTATTCCAACCCGCAACCTTGGCTCTGTCTGGCAATAGCAGTGTATCCGGGCCACCCAATATTGAACTATCCGGTACGACAGCCACTGTTAACATGGGAGTTGAAGTCAGTCCCGATGGCAACACGCTGTATTTCTCCAGAGCGGTATTTCTCAATGCCGGACAACCTGACTTAATCATTTCGAAATCCGATATTCTATTTGCAGAAAAAGTTGGTGGCACATTTATCTATAACGAAACAACCGCCAAAACGATCATGCAAAATATCAATACGGATGAAGACCTTGAGTATGCTGCTTGTATTTCCGAGGATGGCCTGGAATTCTTCTTTACCCGGCTGGCCGCCGGAACCATTACCAACGCGATTCCCGATTCACAAATCATGCGCTCGGTTCGCAGCAGCACCAGCGAAGCGTTCGGAGTTCCAGAGCCTGTGAGTGGAATTCCCAACCACAGCAAGTTTATCGAGGCGCCGACCCTGTACGGGGACACCCTTTATTACCATCAGTTTGATAATGGAGTGGCTCATCTTTACAAGGTGACGAGGTAAAATCAAAAGGGTCAAATCAAACAACCAAAGGGGTCAGAATCGAATGACACTTTATTAAGGCTCTTATGCTGTCGTTGCGAGGACGCCTATATGGATGTAGGTGTTAGGGCGAAGCACGACTCCAGAGAGCTGGAGGTACGAGCTCAAGGATGAGCGAAGGTAGGACAATGCAGGAGCTATTGTCGAGGGCAAAGCAGGATGCCAGAGCCGAGCTTGCGACGTAGCAGGAGTGCTACAGGGAAGTAGCGTATTCGAAAGCAAGGGGTCTAATCCCTTTTGGCAGATGGGTTGGCACAGTTTAGAGATTCCATCCTCAGGTCCGTAAATGGCATATCCATATGCCACTAATAAATATCCGGGGGGCTCCTATTCGCCAAATTGTCAGATCAGTTCCTCAACATTAAATGAGCCACAGTCATAATCTATAAAAACTATGCCAGCTGTTCTTTAATCATGTCTTCCAGTTTAATCAGATCAGCAGTAAACCCGCGAATGCCTTCTGCCAGTTTTTCTGTTGCCATTGCGTCTTCATTCAGCATCCAGCGGAAGGTCTTTTCATCGAGTTCTATTTTTTCATCTTCGCATTTATCAGCGTAGCTCGGCGAAAGAATTTGCTTGAGCTCACTATTGTCATTGCTCATTTCTTCAAGAAGGTTAGGACTAATAGTAAGAAGGTCACAGCCTGCTAAAGCTTTTATTTCGTCTGTGTTGCGGAATGAAGCGCCCATAACCACTGTGGTATAGCCATATTTTTTATAATAGGCATAGATACGACGTACAGATTTCACGCCTGGGTCATCATCAAAACCATAGCTTTCTACACCTTCGGCTTTTTTGAACCAGTCAAAAATACGGCCCACAAATGGAGAAATAAGGAAAACACCTGCTTCGGCACAGGCCACTGCCTGCGCAAAACTGAATAGTAGTGTCAGGTTACAGCGGCAACCTTCTTTCTCAAGAATTCTTGCAGCCTGTATACCTTCCCAGGTTGATGCAATCTTCAATAGCACACGGTCTTTACTGATACCCGCATCTTCATACATGCTGATAAGCTGACGCCCTTTGGCTACCGTGGCATCAACATCGAATGAAAGGCGAGCATCAATCTCAGTAGAAACATAACGCTCAACCTGGTTGAGAATCTCAATCCCGAAATTAATGGCTACTTTATCGAGGGCGATTTCAACAGCCTGTTCGGTTGTCGTGCTGTTTGCTTTAGCATATGACACAGCTTCATCCAGCAGATGCCTGTATTGCGGCATACCAGCCGCTTTATAGACCAACGATGGGTTGGTTGTGGCATCTGTGGGCTTATACAACTTGATCGCTTCAAAGTCGCTAGTATCCGCGACAACCTTGGTCATAGATTTCAGTGATTCTAAAACAGTCATTTTTTCCCTCTGGTTTTGTTCAGTCTTCAGATTATCAGGTCGTTGAATATACTATACCTGAATAAACCGATGATTTAAGGATCGATGTATTATTACTTTATACTAAATAGGAGTTGATAAATTCTACTTCAGCAACCGTTTTCCTTGCTCTTATTCGGCCCTTGCCATTAAAAAACAGTTGTCATTTAATAACCTGATATTCGACTCAAGTGGGTATAACTAATTCACAATAATAAATGCATAACAAACACCAGCCATTGAATTACTGGTAACCCCTTTGCGCACCAGCGGTTAACAATTTAAACGGATAAGTACACATGCCAGTACCAGCAGAATATGAACGCGCCTCGGCGCAATTTTACGACTTTCTTATTGATACTCGAGATATCTCAGATCTCTGGAGTACACATGTATGCTATACAATGACACAGGGAGTATTTCAGGTTTTTCGTCGCAGGCTTTCAACCGAGCAGGCTATTGCTTTTGCAAATGTGCTTCCTGTCTGTCTGAAAGCTCTGTTTGTAACTGACTGGGATGTAAACGAAGTAAAACAGTCATTTGAAGACCTGGAGGCTATGATACAGGAAGTACGTATGTTAAGACCCGATCACAACTTTTCCACAGACACCGCAATAAGGGATATCGCTAAGGCCCTGAGACGGCATGTAGACAAAGATCGCTTTGACAAATTACTCACTACATTTCCTGATGGTGCCGCTGAATTCTGGAAGTGCTAACCTCATCAATACAATTACCAGTAAAAATCCAGCCCTTAAAAGGGAAGACAAGATGAGTCCTTTCGCAAAGCATTCATTATTTGAGCGATTTCATCCAGAGAGAAAGCTCGTTAATGCGCTCAGGGACTGTAATTATTTTGAGGTAAGCTAAGAGTTTACAGGACATTCAATGGAAGTAGCTGACAATCCACTGGCAGCTGAAGTATTCTGCTGCAGTTTTTTTTAACTCGCCAATAAAAAAACCCGCCAGGGCAGACCGTGGCGGGTGGTTAGACATAATAACCAAGGAGGAGTATTAGTAGCATAGTCGTTAATTCAGCTTTGTGTGATCGCGATTTGAATTTTGTGAACAGAATCAATTTTTGTCTCTCATCATCACAGATTTATTGTCAGGCTAATGGATATGCCACCTCAGTACTTGCCTTGAATATATAGGGTTTTTCCAGGTTGAAAGGTCATGCATCACTACTCCGGTGTCGTTTTATAGATTGACAATATTAAGCACTGTGTCTGCTTACATTACGTAAGTTCGTTATTTGAATAGCCCTGGTTCTTTATCAAAACAACACCTCCCCTATGTTAAATTTTCTACAAAGGAACCTCTGATTAATTCTGAGGCTCTTCGGCTCAGGGATATATGCCGCCAAAATCGATGACCACAAGCCATTGATTTTACAAGAAAAACGAAAACACACAGTTATCGTTTTTCTTACTCTGATCATTCATGGATGAATTATTCAGAGCTTCTCTGATTTATGTTACCGGGACCAGGCTATTCATGTGACTTGGGTATCGCAATTCTCCCCTGTAGTGATAGACTTTCAGAAATCTTAAAAACTTCGAGAAGAATAATGAGCAAAGCCAAAGTTTCCTTTATCGGTCTGGGTGTCATGGGTTACCCCATGGCAGGACATCTGGCCAAAGCTGGTTACCCAACCTGTGTTTATAACCGTACCACTGCCAAAGCCCAGCAATGGTGTCAGGATTACAGCGGCAGTTTTGCTGAGACACCTCGAGAAGCTGTAAAAGATGCCGATTTTGTTTTTGTCTGCGTGGGTAATGATGACGATCTGCGCTCTGTGATATACGGGGACGATGGTGTGCTCGCCGGAATCAAGGAGGGTGCGATACTGGTTGACCATACCACTGCTTCTGCGAATGTTGCTCGTGAAATCGCAGAAAAGGCATCAGTAGCATTTCTTGATGCACCTGTATCCGGTGGACAAGCGGGTGCTGAAAATGGTGTATTGACGGTTATGATCGGTGGCGAACAAACAGCTTTCGAAGCAGCAAAACCGGTAATCATGAGTTATGCACGCGCAGCTGAACTGATGGGCCCAGTTGGCTCAGGTCAGTTGACAAAAATGGTTAACCAGATTTGCATCGCAGGCCTGGTTCAGGGTTTGTCAGAAGGTTTGAATTTTGCTCAAAAGGCAGGGCTGGATGGCGCCAAGGTCGTTGAGGTTATTTCCAAAGGTGCAGCAGGTTCCTGGCAGATGGAAAATCGTGGCTTAACCATGTTAAAAGATGAATTCGATTTTGGCTTCGCAGTCGACTGGATGCGTAAGGACCTGGATATCTGCATCGAAGAAAGTGCAAAAAATGGAGCGCGGTTACCCATCACAAAAATCGTTAATAATTATTACGCTGAAGTTCAAGAAATGGGCGGTGGTCGCTGGGATACCTCCAGCCTGATTCGACGTTTGACATCTTAGTGATCTCCCTTAAAAGAGATCCCTAAAAAGCCTGTTTAACTTACTCGATTGACCACGAGATTTTCAAATACTATGACTGCCCCCCTATTTCATATGATTGATCAGGCTCCAACGCCTGTCGGACCTTTTTGTCATGCTACCGAGGTAGATGGCTGGGTATTTTTGACCGGGCAAATGCCAACCGACCCTGACGATGCTGATGCTCCGCTTCCTGAAGGGGTCGAGGCGCAGACTCGCCGGGTCATGGATAATCTTGTGCTGGTACTTGAAGGTATGAAGCTTAGCCTTCAAGACGTTGTTTCAGTCCGAATATTTCTGACTGAGTTTAAACGCGATTTTCACCCAATGAACAACATCTACAAATCTTATTTCCCTAACGACAAACTCCCTTCCCGAACCTGTATCGGTGTCACTGCGCTGGCAGTGGATGCATTGGTCGAGATCGACTTTATCGCTCGCCGATAGAGGGAGTTTTCACAATCATAAACCTGAGGTTTAATCTCTCAACAGTCGCCTAAGCATTTTACCCACAGCAGATTTGGGTACTTCATCAATAAATACCACAGACTTCGGTACCTTATAAGGGGTAAGATATTGCTTACAGTAACTAATTACATCAGCTTCGGTGATTTTACTTTGCGCGGTTTTGACAACAAATAACTTTACCGCTTCACCCGTTTTTTCATCTGGCACACCCACACAGGCACATTCAGCAACACCTTCGCATTTGCAGGCAACCTGCTCAACATCGTTTGGATAAACGTTGAACCCGGATACGATCACCATATCCTTTTTACGATCAACAATCTGGTAGTTGCCCTCACTGTCTGCTATCGCAATATCGCCTGTACGAAAGTAGCCGTCCGAGGTGAATGCTTCAGTGGTCACCTCAGGCTTCTGGTAATAGCCCTGCGTAACCTGGGGGCCTTTGGCCACCAGCTCACCACGCTCACCGACCGGCACTTCTTTATCATCACCATCAAGAAGCTTTATTTGTGTTTGCGGTAATGCCTTACCGATTTTGCCGGTAAAAACACGATCACCGGGTGATGCCAGGGTTAATATCGGAGAGGTTTCGGAGAGCCCATAACCCTGAATAAGAGGCAGGCCTGTATAGCTTTGCCATTTATCAGAGGTACTCTCCATTGCAGCGGTGCCACCATTAATACAGGCCTTGAGTTTGGAAAAATCAATCTGCGTAAATTCAGGTTGCATCATTAATCCTGCAAACAGTGTGTTTACCCCATTAATCACCGTAAACCCAGTGTGCTTAATCGAGTTAATGAAACTACCCATATCGCGGGGGTTTGTAATCAGCACATTATGAGCGCCGCAACCAGCATAGCTTAGGAAGTTCATCATCAGAGCAAAGATGTGATACAGAGGTAAAGCCGTGACGATGACCTCTTCATTGTCACAGGTTATCTCTGGAGCCATTTCATATAACTGAGCGATATTCGACAACAAATTGCCATGGGTCAGCATTGCTCCTTTGGAAGGTCCTGTAGTGCCGCCGGTATACTGTAAGAATGCAAGGTCATCACGTGTGACAGCAACAGGGTGAAATTCGAGCTCATAACCGGTTTTGAGTGCATCAGAAAAATAAACGTACTCACTGATTGCTGCATCTACATCAGGCGAAGGCACTTCCATCCCGCTGCCATCGCCTATCTGGATCACAATCACTCGCCTGACCGGGCACTTATCCTGTATTGCTGCAAACGTTGCACTACTACCGCTAAAGATTACGATTGTCTCAGCTCCAGAGTCATTGAGCTGATGTTCTAATTCAGGTGGAGTATATAGAGGGTTGATATTGACCTGTATAGCGCCAGCTTTGAGTATACCAAGAGTAGCAATGGTAAATGCAGGCAGATTGGGGCTCATGATAGCTACCCGATCTCCTTTGCTTACTCCGATACTTTGCAAATAGGCTGAAAAAGCTGTGCCTTGCCGAGCAAGCTCGGAATAGGACAGCCTCATGTGCCCACAGGAAAATGCCTCTTTTCCGGCATAAAGCGTTGCCGCTCCATCCAGAAACTGTGCAATCGATTCACTTTGACGACAACGCTCCAAAGGTGTTGACATACCAGTACCCTCCTAGAATGTTTATAGTTTTATTCATTCGAAGCTATTATATTAACCCCCCAAGGGGTTGGGAAAGCTCCCTACTCTACTATTACTACAGTATCAGAACAGATTGTCTTACACTATTATCCAGATATCCACCCGCTTCAGAGGCAATCAAAATGAAACTAATTATCGGCAATAAAAACTATTCATCATGGTCGCTACGTCCCTGGCTATTGCTTAATCACTTCAATCTTGCTTTTGAAGAAATCCGTATCCCCCTGGATACTCCTGAATTCACGTCCACTCTGGCTCAATATAGTGCTGCAGGTAAGGTACCTGTTTTACAGGATAAGGGCATTGAAATCTGGGATTCGCTGGCCATCTGTGAATATATTTCCGAACAGTATCTGGATGGAAAGGGCTGGCCAGCAGACGCGCTAGCAAGAGCACAGGCGCGTTCTGCCAGTGCTGAAATGCATTCCAGCTTCATGGCTGTTCGTATCAGTATGCCTATGAATTGTCGTAGCTCTAGAATCATTTCCATCAGCAGCGAAGCTGATAAAGAAATAAAGCGAATTGACCAGTTATGGAGTCAACTACGGGGTAACTATGGTAATAATGGTGATTATCTTTTCGGCGAGTTTAGTATTGCCGACTGTATGTTCGCCCCTATAGTATCGCGCTTTAACAGCTATCTGCCTGAACTTGGTGAAACCAGTCAACATTATGTGAAAACTGTTATCAATAATTCTGCTATGCAGCAATGGTATGAACAGGCTGCTATTGAAACTGAAGTCCTGGAAAGAGAAGAAGTCGGTCAACCCCGAGTCTAACCGGGCATTTTATGTTAGTTATAAAATCACCAAAACTACTGACCCTTATCGGAATTCTACTGATACTTGCTGTAGCATCCTGGATCAGCTATGTGGTGAGCTGGCGTAACGGAATCGAGCAATTAACAGCAGAGAATCAACAACAGCTTGAACAATTTGTTGCGCATCTGGAATCTCAATTGGCGCGCTTTCAGTTTATCCCGGAATTGATTGCAAAGAACCGGCTATTGGTAGAAGCGCTTAACGAGCCTGAAAATAGCGCACGTATCAATCTGGTAAACCACTTTTTACAGGAGGTAAACACCATTACTGGGGCATCAGATACCTATCTGATGGATAACAAGGGTCTGACGCTGGCTGCCAGCAACTGGCAGGATGAACTCACTTTCGTCGGGCGTAATTTTAGTTTTCGCCCCTACTTTATTGAAGCCATGAAAGGTAATCAGGGCCGCTACTTCGCCCTGGGAACCACATCTGGAGAGCGTGGATATTACTTTGCTCACCCACTGGTTTATGCGGCTGAAGTTATTGGAGCCATAGTACTTAAGATGGATCTTTCGCATATTGAGCAACGCTGGTCAAATCGTGAAACCCAATTCATAGTAGTCGATGATGATGGCATTATCTTTATTACCACCAGGCCAGGCTGGCTGTATCACAGCATACGCCCTTTATCGGATGAGAAAATTGAACAGGTATTATCCAGTCGACGCTATGGTGATATTCGTATAGAACCCATGAGTTATCAAACCAGCGCCTCGTCTTTCAATGAGAACATCATTACCAGAATAAGCGAACCAGATTCAAATAAATCAATACAATACCTGACGCATAGCTATGATATGCCTGGAGCAGGCTGGACAGTATCCATTCTTGCACCTTTAGATAATACTGATCAAACCAGCTTCACAGCCATGATCATTATTCAGCTGATTGGAGCCTTGCTACTACTCATTATTGCATTAGCCTGGCAAAGACGTCGCAGACGTCAGGAACGTGATCGATTTCAACTCGAATCACAGAAAAAGCTGGAACAGGAAGTCAGCATCCGAACCGCCGATCTGGTCAATGAAATCGAGGAGCACAAGCATACCGAACAAATATTGCGTGACACTCAGCATGAATTAATCCAGACCGCCAAGCTCGCCGTACTGGGTCAGATGTCAGCCAGTATCAGCCATGAATTGAATAACCCACTGGCTGCCATTCGTAGCTATGCGGATAATGCCCGCCAGTTTCTTAATCTGAATAAAACCACCAAAGCCGATGAAAACCTGGCGCGCATTGCAGATCTTACAGAACGCATGGGCAAGATCAGCTCACAGTTAAAGTTTTTTGCACGTAAGTCCAGTGGTAATCTGGAACCCGTCGTTATCGAATACGTGATTCAGAGTTCAATTGACATCACTTCACCACAACGCAAGAATTCTTCAGTAAAAATTTACACCGATGGCATACAACCCGGACTGAGTGTGCGCGCTGACCACATTCAGCTGGAGCAGGTATTGGTTAATCTGATCAATAATGCAGTACATGCTTTAAGCGATCAACAACAGGGAGAGGTTCACATATCAACCGAAAAGGTGAATAATCAGATATTTATACACGTTGCTGATAACGGGCCTGGCATTGATGAAGACAATCTCGAACATATCTTTGACCCCTTTTTTACCACGCGCGAATCAGGGCTTGGTCTTGGCTTATCAATTTCGTCGAGGATTATAGATAGCATGAATGGTAAACTGTCGGCGGTTAATCGAAAACAGGGCGGCGCAAGATTTAGTATTGCGTTGTCCAGCGCGGAGTAAACTAGATGCCCCACCCGGCTGAAGTATTTTTTATAGATGATGAACAGGATTTACGCCTGGCCAATGAGCAAACCCTGGAACTGGCCGGCCTGTCGGTAGCACTGTTTGAGAAAGCTGAAGAAGCCCTGCCGCTGCTGGATAATAACTGGAGCGGTGTCGTGGTGTGCGATATCCGCCTGCCCGGTATGGATGGCCTGAGCCTGCTGAATCAAACCCAGCGGATGGACAGCGATCTACCGGTTATTCTGATTACCGGGCACGGCGATATATCCATGGCGGTAGATGCCATGCAAAAAGGTGCTTATGACTTTATTGAAAAGCCTTTTTCTGCCGAACGCTTACTGGATACCGTGCGACGAGCGCTGGAAAAACGTCGTCTCACCCTTGAAAATCGCAACCTAAAAAGTGAATTACAGGTACAGGATGTTCTCGGCCCCAGGATTATTGGTAAAACCCCGGTGATTCAGGCGCTCAGGAACACCATCAATCAACTCGCTGATACCAGTGCAGATATTCTGTTAATGGGTGAAACTGGAACGGGTAAGGAGCTGGTCGCGCGCTCCCTGCACGAACAAAGCAGCCGTCGGGATAAAAACTTTGTTGCAGTCAATTGTGGTGCAATTCCTGAAAACCTGATTGAAAGCGAGTTATTTGGTCACCAGAAAGGCGCTTTTACCGGTGCTGAAACCGCGCGTATCGGCAAGTTTGAATATGCCGAAGGTGGCACTGTTTTTCTGGATGAGATTGAGTCTATGCCCTTACCCGCGCAGGTACGCCTGTTGAGAGTTTTACAGGAGCGAGCGTTGGAAAGATTGGGCTCAAACGAATCCATTCAACTGGATATTCGCATTATTGCCGCCAGTAAGGTAGATCTTAGAAAGGCCTCAGATGAAGGAAGCTTTCGTGAAGACCTGTATTACCGATTGAACGTGGTGACTCTCGAATTGCCTCCCTTGCGTGAGCGTCGCGAGGATATACCTCGCCTATTTCAGCACTTTCTATTAGTCGCTTCAGCCCGCTATGGTAAGGAAGCCCCAGCCATGCCCCCTCAGATCAGCCAGAAACTCATGGCATTTAACTGGCCAGGCAATGTACGCGAACTGCGAAATACTGCAGAGCGCTACGTATTACTGGGGGATGGATGTGGTCTTCAACTGGACGACACTTCATCACAGGCCCCCTGTTCTACTATGACACTGTCCGAACATGTTGAGGCCTTTGAGCGCGCACTGATAGAACAGGCTTTGGCTGAAACCGGGGGCATCATTAAGGACACTATGGAATTGCTGGGACTGGCTCGAAAGACCCTGTATGACAAGATGCAGAAATATGGGCTGGATAAAACCGCCTATAAGTGAATTATCAGGCCGTGGTATGCGCAGCTACCCACAGCTGAATGAGTCGCATACCTGTCTGCTGCATAGTCTCGCCAAATACCATGACACCATCTTCATGACCGCCCATCATCAGCGTTCCGCTCTGCCTCAGTTCAGTATGCTGATACAGGCGCTGTACTTCTCGTGCCATTGCAACCGTCCCATACTCCACCTCATCTGATGTCGTCGGATATTCATGCTGTAGCCCGAACTGCCACAGCAAGGGATCATGGATGTGAAACACGCACTGAATTGCAGGGTTTAACTGATAAATCATCGCATGGCTTAAAGCTTCAGAAGATGGCGGCAAACAACCCGAAGCCTGAATTCGGTTGTCAGCAATATCAAAATCCTCTATCAGGGTGTAATGCGAAGCCTCCAGCTGTGCAAAACACCCTGTCTGCGATGCTGAAATGATAAATTGCTCTGATTTATCCACACTGCGCTGGCTCAGATTACCGAATCCATAGCCCAGATAGCGGTCTTCCTGCTGTCCCACCAGCCCCAGACCATACATGATTGAGCGCCAGATATTGAGCGCTTCGATACCCTCAATGACTGGTTCAGAGGGTATAAAATCAAGCTGATACTTAATAACACCTTCGGTTTCCTGCACGCTCTAAAACCTCAAAAAAATCACAGTTAGTAAAACAAAACCCCAATATTTGTCTGGAAAATGATATAGATCAAATGTTTTTATTTATGGGGTCAGTACCCTTTATTGCCGACTGTAGCCGCTTAATATACACTATCCAGTCATTTTTATATCTGCAAGAGGATTATGCAATGCCGAGAAAACCGAGATTTTATCTTCCGAATTACCCAGTGCATATCGTGCAACGTGGACATAATAAGAATAATGTATTTTTTGAACCTGAAGATTACAAAGTATACCTTGACTGGTTACAGGAAGGTTCAGAATGGTACGAAGTTCCCATTCATGCCTATGCCCTGCTCCCCAATGAGATTCATATCCTCGCTTCTCCCGGCGACAAAGAATCAGCCAGCCGTATGATGCAATATCAGGGCCGTCGTTACGTTCCATACGTAAACAGTACCTATGACAAGACAGGTACCATCTGGCAGGGGCGCTACAAAGCCAGCCTGATCGACCCTGAAACCTATCTGGTTAACTGCATGCTGTATATTGAGAGCCTGCCAGTTAAAGAAGGGCTTTCGAAATCGCCCGGCCCCTACAAATGGTCCAGCCACAAAGCGAATGCTCAGGGTAAAAAGAATGCGCTGATCACTCCTCATTCAGCTTTTAAGGCCCTCGCTAAAGGCGATGCCAAGCGCATGGAAAAATACACTGCCATGGCTAAAGCGGGATTATCTGATGAGATCAGCACCAATATTCAGGATGCCTGGCAAACTGGCACCCCATTGGGCTCTGATAAGTTCAAGGCAATGGTAGAACAAAAGCTGAAAATCAAAGTAGGCCACGCCAAACGCGGTCGCCCACGTAAAAACGCAGCCTGATACCTGAAAATCAGCAGCAAAAAAGGCGCCAGTCAATTGACCGGCGCCTTTTTTTATCAGTTACAGAATACTTTGTTAGGGCCTGTTAACAGGTTTTAGAGTATCGGAGGTTCTTCGTTAATTTTTTCATCGTATTCAGGATTATGCTCTTCCTGAAATACCTCAACTATTTCAGCTGCACTATCCGGCTCACTAAAAATTGCGATATGAAACAGAGCCTCACCTTCATTCACCAATGGCAGGTTAGTTCGACCAATCACTATACCGGAAACATTTGCCAGTACCGCCTGCTGATGTTTTCCCAGTGGATCAGACACCCAGCCGATAACTTCTTTCTTCTTTACCTGAGAACCCAGTGCAACTAATGAACGCAAGATGCCACTTTGAGGAGCCCGCACCCATAAAGTATTATTCGCAACCAGAGGTTCTGATACCGCAGAAGTTTTTTTCCTGGATGCTGGCAACATGCCTAAATAGCGCATCACACGGGTTATACCTGTGACTCCGGCACGTATTGATAACTCATTGAATCTTAATGCTTCGCCAGCTTCATAAAGCAAAACAGGTATGCCGTCATCAGCCACAGATTCACGCAATGAGCCATCGCGCAACTCGGCATTGATAATCACTGGAGCACCAAATGCCCTGGCCATTTCTTCTGTTTCTTTATCGCTATTTACCTTGGCCCGTATCTGTGGCAGATTTTCACGGCCCTGTGCCCCCGTATGAAGATCAATACCATGGCTACATTGCTTGACCACTTCGTGCATAAAGGTATATGCCAGACGCGCAGCCATCGAGCCCTTTTCTGACCCTGGAAAAGAACGGTTTAAATCACGTCTATCTGGAAGATATCTGGATTGCGTGATAAATCCATACACATTCACCACCGGTACTGCAATGAGTGCGCCCTTTATCCTGTAGATGTTTTTTTGCAGTAATAATCGTCGAATAATTTCAACGCCATTAATTTCATCACCGTGAATGGCGGCACTCACAAAAAGTACGGGACCATCACGCTTCCCATTGATGACATACACCGGCATGGAAACGGGTGAATGCGAGTAGAGTTCCGACAAAGGAATTTCTATCGACCGGTGCTCACCCGGCGCTACCTTAAAACCACCCAGAGTGATGGTGCCTGGCATTCTTTAGCCTTTACCTTTGGTGGCAGTTCGTCCCTGTTTGCTGTTATTTTCGATAAATCCAATAATCATCCCTGCGACATCTTTTCCAGTAGCTTCTTCAATGCCTTGCAGCCCTGGAGATGAATTGACTTCCATCACCACCGGGCCGTGATTTGAACGTAACAAGTCTACACCTGCGACATTCAAGCCCATGATCTTGGCTGCACGTACTGCTGTTGAACGTTCTTCCGGGGTTATACGAATCAGTGTCGCAGAACCTCCTCTATGTAGATTTGAACGAAATTCACCCGCTACAGCCTGGCGTTTCATCGCAGCTACCACTTTGCCTCCGACGACAAAACAACGGATGTCGGCACCGCCGGCTTCCTTAATATACTCCTGCACCAGTATGTCAGCCTTCACGCCCATAAAACCTTCGATGACACTTTCCGCAGCTTTTTGGGTCTCTGCAAGCACCACACCAATACCCTGAGTGCCCTGCAGTAGCTTAATCACCAGCGGCGCACCACCCACCATTTTAATAAGGTCTTTAATATCGTCTGGTTTATTTGCAAAACCAGTAACCGGCATACCAATACCGCGTCTTGACAACAACTGCATGGAACGTAATTTATCTCTGGAACGGGTAATCGCCACAGATTCATTTAATGGATAGACACCTCCCATTTCAAACTGCCTGACCACAGAGGTACCATAGAAAGTCACTGAGGCACCAATACGAGGGATCACCGCATCAAAACCAGTTAACTCTTCGCCCCGATAGTGAATTGTTGGCTTATGTGAGGCGATATTCATATAGCAGCGCAATACATCGATGGTTTGAATTTCATGTCCACGCTCCTTTGCTGCTTCTATCAGGCGTCGGCTCGAATAGAGATTCTTATTTCTCGATAATAGTGCAATTTTCATAACATTAATTCCGCAATACGCGTTAGGTTTTTAATTTCTTGGTGCCGTATAAAGCTGCTGCGTCTACTCTGCCACATAAGAAAGAGGATGCAGGGTTTACCACGATGTTATTCTCCATCGCCTCGCGCCCCAGTAGCATACGAAAGCGCATACTGTCACGATTGGTAAGTGTTAGCTGTATAGGAATATTCAGTTCGCCCAGTTGCATTTGAGTTTCTATGACATAACGCATTTCTCTATGCCCACCTGAATCGGTAACATGACGCTGATCCAGTAAAGGCGCTTCACATTTAACGACCAATGAATCGTTTTTCTGTAAAGGGTGCATCTGAAAGCGCACATAATCCTTTCCTGACTTCTGGAATGGATCCACCTGAAACGCGTGCAAGGCTGAAGTTTTCGCGCCAGTATCTACCTTTGCTTTGATAGCTGGCAACCCCAGATCGGGCAGTGCCAGCCATTCGCGCCAGCCCACAGTAAGCAGACTTTTCATCAATTTGTACCAGGTTAAAATTCGTTCTTAGCGTTAGGGCTATTCCCACTCCAGCTCTGTATACACCTTCAAAGCGTTACGACCGGCTAAGGTATCAAAATTTGAGAGATAGTTAAATTCACTGAAATCCACATCTGCAATATCGCTGGCATCACCACCCTCTTCCATAAAGGCGGATACTTTATCTCGAAGTGCTAGCAGATAAGCATAGGTATCTTTTTCAGCACCAGCCAGGGAAACAGGATGTCCATGACCGGGCACCACATGCTGAGGTTTATAGGCTGCCATCGATTCAAATACCTGCATCCAGCTCTTGCTATTAGACTGCTCGCCAACACCCAGCATACGCTCGACAAAAACAATATCGCCACTAAACATCACCGAGCGATCTGCTAGCCAGATATATATATCCCCCGGAGTATGCGCCTGTCCTGCATTATGAAGCTCAAACTTAACCCCACCCAGTGTGAGTTCGTAATCAGTTTCAAACAGAATGTCTGCATACTTTTCTTCAGTGCCTTTGAACTGCTCATCACCAATTAAGGAGGTCAGGCGACCAATCTGGTCGACCAAACGATTCTGATGATCTGCTCGCGCAGCTTTACTGGAAATAATTGTAGCGCCCTGAGCACTAAAATAGCTATTGCCGAACCAGCGATGATCCTGACCGCCGCTGTTGATAACATATTTAATCGGCTTGTCAGTAACTTTTTTGATTGCCTGATGAATTTTTTGTGCGCCCAGAAAGCTGCCGCCGGAATCGATTAAAACCACGCCCTCGTTAGTGACCACAAACCCGAAGGTGGCATTATTACCCAGATTTTCCGGAGTTCGATTTGTGATCGGGCCGACCAGCGCATACACATCTTTTGCAACCTTGACCAGTTCGAGATCATCTGCCTGAACAACAGAGACAGACAACAACCCCAGAAACAATGCACATCTAATTAAAAATCTCATATTTGAACACCTTATATTATTTTTATTGCACGATTGTAAGCTATTTTTCAATTGTTGGCAGGACCAGGCTATCCAGAAATGTAACAGTGATTTTTCACTGCGCAAAAAAAAACCGGGCTTCAAGCCCGGTTTTTTCGAGATTAAATCTTTTTGCTTACATTGCCTTGATCTGGGCATTCAGACGGCTCTTATGACGAGCAGCCTTATTTTTATCGATCAGGCCATGTTGTGCAGAGCGATCCAGTACAGGAACAGCTTTCTTATACGCAGTTTCGGCAGCGGCTTTATCGCTGCTAGCAATCGCGTTAACAACAGCCTTAAGATAAGTACGCATCATTGAACGACGACTAGCGTTGTTTTTACGACGGACTTCTGCCTGACGGGCGCGTTTTTTAGCTGATTGGATGTTAGCCAAGAGTATCTCCTGAATTCTGCTGTGCAAAAATAAGGCGCGCATTATCTTTACCTGCGGGCCTCTTGTCAACCGTAAAAAACTGATATGTCGCTAAATTCGGTGATAAAATGCCGCGTTTTTAACGATTCCTTGCAATATACCGAGTAAAAGATTGAGCGGCTTAATTAAATCTACCTTTTCAGTGGGCTCCATGACTCTGCTATCACGAGTGCTGGGGCTGGCCAGAGATATCATTATCGCGCGCTTTTATTCGGCAGGCCTGGAGGCTGACGCCTTCTTTGTTGCGTTTAAAATCCCCAACTTTATGCGCCGCCTGTTCGCTGAAGGAGCCTTCTCGCTCGCCTTCGTACCGGTACTCACCGAGTATAAAAACACCCGAACCAAAGATGAGTGTCGAAATCTGGTCAATCACATCAGCGGCACCCTGGGCCTGATACTCATTACTATCGTGGTTGTCGGAGTGATTGCGTCACCTGCTCTGGTGTATGTCATCGCGGCAGGTTTCGTCAAACAGCCAGAGAAATTCCAGCTTACCGCTGATCTATTGCGTATGACCTTTCCTTATATATTCCTGATATCCATGACTGCCATGGCCGGTGGTATTTTGAATACCTGGAAAAAGTTTGCAGCTCCAGCATTTACACCAGTGCTACTCAACCTGAGCCTGATTGGCTGTACGCTATGGCTAGCACCCATCATGGATATTCCTGTACACGCCCTGGGCTGGGGTGTATTGATCGCGGGTACTGTTCAGCTCTGTTTCCAGTTACCTTTCTTATATCAGCTCGAACTGCTACCCAGGCCGGTATGGGCATGGAAACAGCCGGGTGTACAAAAAGTCATCAAACTGATGATTCCCGCCCTGTTTGGTTCATCCGTCGCGCAGATTAACTTATTGTTTGATACCTTTATTGCTTCCTTTCTGGTCACCGGCTCTGTGGCCTGGCTGTATTACTCAGACCGGCTACTGGAATTCCCGCTGGGTGTTTTTGGTATCGCACTGGCCACCGTTGTATTACCCAATCTTTCAGAATCGCACTTTAATCAGGGCAAAGATCATTTCAATGGCATTTTAAACTGGGCAGCACAGCTTTCTCTGATGATTTCACTACCGGCGGCTGTTGGACTGATGTTACTGGCTCAACCCATACTCGCTACGCTTTTTCAGTATGGGGCCTTTGATGAACACGACACCTTAATGTCGAGCATGAGCCTGATGGCCTACAGCCTTGGCCTGCCAGCATTTATTCTGATCAAGATTCTGGCGAATGCCTTTTATTCACGCCAGGATAGCAAAACACCAGTTCGTATAGGTATTTTTGCCATGCTGGTTAATATGCTGCTGAATGTCATCTTCGTGCTGCTATTGATGAACTATAGCGAAATACCCGCCCATGTCGGCTTAGCTCTGGCCACCACAGGTTCAGCCTACTGTAATGCGGGACTACTGGCCTACAACCTGAGAAAGCAACAATATCTCACCTTAAGCCGTAGCTTTTTAATCACCGTACTTAAAGTTCTGCTAGCCACTGCTGGTATGGCACTGGTGCTGTTTTACCTGGCTGCAGACAGTACACAGTGGTCACAGTGGATCTGGGCGCAAAGATTGCTTCATTTAAGCCAAATGATTATCCCCGCTATCTTGTGCTACACCCTGCTACTCTGGATAATGGGCATTCGTCGTTCCCATCTAGTACATTAATTATTAAGCCTTCCATTGCATGAAATTAATTCGAGGATTACATAACCTGAGCAGCCCATTACCTGGATGCGTAGCCACTATAGGTAATTTTGATGGTCTGCATCTGGGGCATCAGCATGTCATCAATCAGCTAAAAACGGTTGCTGAAATCAAGAATCTGCCAACGGTAGTGGTGGTATTTGAACCCCAGCCGGTTGAATTTTTTGCCCCCGAGCTGGCGCCCAGGCGACTGGCACGTTTTCGCGACAAAATCATACGTATGGGAGACATGGGTATAGACTACATGATCTGCCTGCATTTCAACCACCAGCTGGCCAATCTGACCGCTGAACAGTTTGTCAGCGATATTCTGGTGAAACGGATGAATATTCGACATCTGGTGATTGGCGATGATTTTCGTTTCGGCAAGGATCGTACAGGTGACTT
Organism: Gammaproteobacteria bacterium; assembly: GCA_050306135.1. Classification (GTDB taxonomy): domain Bacteria; phylum Pseudomonadota; class Gammaproteobacteria; genus JACNJF01. The sequence continues at coordinate 121,663 of JBNLGQ010000028.1, read as the reverse complement.
TAATTATCTACGTGAACGCGGTCATCAGCATAACTTTGAGGTTGAAAATACACATACGCTGTTAATGGATGGCGAACGCGTCAGCAGCACCCGAATCCGCCAATGCCTGGCAAAAGACGATATGTTATGTGCGCGTCAATTATTAGGGCGTCCCTACACACTATCAGGTAAAGTCGCATACGGAAAACAGCTTGGGCGGCAACTGGGATTTCCAACCATTAATATAAAAACCGGCAATCGACCGATTGCAGTGCATGGAATATTTGCGGTCTTGGTCAAAGGATTGGATAATCGCGTATTACGCGGTGTAGCCAGTATAGGCACACGTCCTACCGTGAATGGTGTAGGAACCATTCTGGAAGTTTACATTCTGAACTTTTCTGAACAGATTTACGGACGAAGTGTAGATATTGAAATACTGCACAAGCTACGCAACGAAGAGAAATTCGACTCATTGAATGCCCTGACGGTTCAGATCAATCAGGACATCAATGAAGCAAAAACCTTTTTTGAAGATAACGAGATACTGGAAACAAAGTGACTGATTATAAATCGACCCTGAATCTGCCCGATACCGGCTTCCCCATGCGTGGAAACCTGGCCAAAAATGAACCCGCCCGGTTGAAGAACTGGCAGGATAAAGGCCTGTATCAGCGAATTAGGGAGTCTCGCAAAGGGCAAACACCTTTCATACTGCATGATGGACCTCCTTATGCGAATGGTGATATTCATATTGGGCATGCGGTCAACAAAATCCTTAAAGATATGATCGTAAAGGCACGCACCTTAAACGGTAACGATGCCCCCTATGTACCGGGTTGGGATTGCCACGGCCTACCTATCGAACACGCAGTTGAAAAAGATATCGGTAAGGCAGGCATTGCAGTAGAGCCGGATGAATTCCGTCAGGCCTGCAGAGACTTTGCCAAAAAGCAGATCGAAAAACAAAAAGCCGATTTTATCCGTCTGGGTGTGCTTGGCGACTGGGAAAACCCTTATCTGACGATGAATTTTGCCACTGAAGCCAACATTATCCGTTCGCTGGGCAAGATCATTGAGAACGGCCATCTACACAAAGGTGAAAAACCCGTGCACTGGTGTACCGACTGTGGCTCTGCACTGGCCGAGGCTGAAGTCGACTACAAGGATAAAACCTCCTGCGCCATTGACGTTAAATTTCTGGTGGAAGACGAAAAAGCATTTATCGAATGTTTTCATAATGTGCCCGACCATCATGGAGAAGGCCCATTATCCGTAGTCATCTGGACCACTACCCCATGGACCCTGCCCGCTAACCTGGCGGTTTCATTACATCCTGATTTTGAATATGTGATTGTTGAAGTCACCACTGATGCAGGTAAGGAACGGCTGGTACTCGCACAAGATCTGCTTAAAAACAGTATGGCTCGCTACCAGATCGAAGACTATAAGGTCATCGCTTATGGTACCGGCAGTGCACTAGACAAGCAGAAACTGAAGCATCCTTTCTATGATCGCGAATCTCTGGTTATTGTTGGTGATCATGTCACTTTGGAAGCAGGCACCGGTGCCGTACACACAGCCCCTGGTCATGGTCAGGATGACTTTATCATAGGCCAGAAATATGACCTGGAGCCCTATAACCCAGTGGGTGATAACGGCTGTTTTCTACCCAATACCGAACTATTCGCCGGTGAGCATGTATTCAATGCCAACGATCATGTGGTTGAGGTATTGCAGGAGCATAACGCACTGATGCATGCGGAAAAACTTCAGCACAGCTATCCTCACTGCTGGCGCCACAAAACCCCTATTATCTTTAGAGCGACTCCACAGTGGTTCATCAGCATGGAGAAGGAAGGTCTGCGTCAGACTGCCCTAAATGAAATCAACAATGTACAGTGGATACCTGACTGGGGTCAGGCACGTATCACTGGCATGATCGCAAATAGACCTGACTGGTGTATCTCACGACAGCGTTTCTGGGGTGTACCTATTCCCCTGTTTATCCATAAGCAGACTCAGCAGTTGCATCCAGACACCCCGGCACTCATCGAAAAAGTCGCACTACAGATGGAGCAAAAAGGCATTGCCGCCTGGTTTGATCTGGATATTAACGACGTTCTAGGTGCTGATGCCGAGAATTACAGCAAGGTCACCGACACGCTGGATGTATGGTTTGATTCGGGTAGCACTCATTTTAGTGTGATGAATAACGATGATCGTTTTACCTTCCCTGCTGACATGTATCTTGAAGGCTCCGACCAGCACCGTGGATGGTTCCATAGCTCCTTGCTTACCTCCTGTTCGATGAATGGCGTCGCGCCTTACAAGCAGGTGTTGACCCATGGATTTACCGTAGATGCCAAAGGCATGAAGATGTCCAAGTCGGTAGGTAATGTGGTTGCACCACAGAAAGTTTTCAATTCACTGGGGGCGGATATCCTGCGCCTGTGGGTTGCCTCTACCGATTACTCAGGTGAGATGAGTATTTCAGATGAAATCCTCAAGCGTACGGCTGATTCCTATCGCCGTATCCGCAATACATTGCGTTTTCTGCTGGCAAATATGAATGGCTTTGATCCAGCACAACACATGGTGGATAAAGATAAGCTTATCTCTCTAGATCACTGGGTAGTTGCTCAGGCACTGGAACTGCAAAACGAACTTAAGCAACTATTTGACAACTACCAGTTTCATGTTGCCATGCAGAAGATTCTATACTTCTGTTCTGAAACATTGGGTGGCTTTTATCTGGATATCATCAAAGACCGTCAATACACCACACAGGCCGACTCACTGCCACGTCGTTCCTGCCAAACTGCGATGTATCATGTTGCTGAAGCTATGACTCGCTGGATAACCCCCATTCTCAGCTTTACTGCTGACGAGGTATGGGAAAACCTGCCCGGCGAACATGCTGAACTGGGTGTTTTTACTGCTACCTGGTACGAAGGACTGTTCGATTTTCATGATTCAGAATTAAGCGATGAAGTCTGGGGACAGTTACTGGCTATTCGCGAACAGAATACCGCCGTGCTGGAAAAGCTGCGCCAGAGTGGAAAGATTGGATCCTCACTGGATGCCGAAGTTACCATCTACTGTGATGATGGCTTGTTACGTTCACTGGAAATGCTGAGCGAAGAACTGCGCTTTATCCTCATCACCTCAGAAGCCACACTGGCCAAGCTGGAAGAAGCGCCAAATGACGCCGCCATGATTTCATTGCAGGGTGATGCCCATGAATTCGCAATACAGGCCTCTCCCAGTGAGCATGCCAAATGCGTACGTTGCTGGCATCATCGCCCTGAGGTAGGAAAGGTAGAAAACCACCCTGAACTGTGCGGACGTTGTGCAGAAAATGTCGATGGAAAGGGTGAATCACGACAGTATGCTTAGATACCTGTGGATTAGTCTGCTCGTCATTGTTGCAGATCAGCTGACAAAATGGCTGGCAGATACTCAACTCGAGTATCACCAGGCCGTCACTGTGCTACCTTATTTCCAGTGGTTTTTATCCTATAATCCTGGCGCTGCCTTCAGCTTTCTATCTGACGCAGGTGGATGGCAGCGCTGGTTTTTCACGATACTGGCTATAGTCATCAGCATTGTGCTGCTTGTATGGATAAAAAAACTAAACGACAACGAAAAGCTCACCGCCATTTCATTAACAATGATTCTGGGTGGTGCTATTGGCAACTTGATTGACCGCCTGCTATATGGTCATGTCATCGACTTCATTCAGGTATGGCTAGGCAGCTATCCCTGGCCGGCATTTAATATAGCCGACTCGGCAATCTCTGTCGGTGCTGTAATCCTTCTGGCTACAGGCATACTAAACTCCCATCAGGATGAGAGCGATGAAAAAAATCACGCCTAACAGTATTGTTACTCTACACCATCAGCTTGGCTACACAGATGGCAACCTGCTGGAAGACACCTTCGATCAGGAACCGATGACCTTCAGGCTGGGTACTGGCGAACTGGCAGAAGGCCTTGAACTATCACTCATGGATCTTTGCGAAGGGGAAGAACAAACCCTGGATATAGGTCCAGATCTGGCGTTTGGCTATACTGATGAGAAAATGATCCAGCAGCTGCAAAGAGATGAATTTGCCGAAGATTTCGAGCTCGAAACAGGTTTGATTATTGAGTTCAGCACCCCCAGTGGTGAGACGATTCCCGGTACAATCCTGGAGTTTGATGACCAGCAGGTTAAGGTCGACTTCAATCATCCACTTGCTGGTCATGTCGTAAGGTATAGGGTCAAGATTGTTGAAATCGAAACACCATCAATGGAAGTCATCAACTGATGAAAATCCTGCTGGCTAATCCACGTGGGTTCTGTGCTGGAGTAGACCGTGCGATTGATATCGTAGAACGCGCACTCGAACTATTCGGTGCACCTATCTATGTACGTCATGAAGTCGTGCATAACCGTTATGTGGTTGACGACCTGAAAAGCAAAGGTGCCATATTTGTTGATGAGCTGAATCAAATCCCCGATGATCAATATGTTATTTTTAGCGCTCACGGAGTTTCGCGCGCAGTTCAGGAACAGGCAAAAAAACGTGGCCTTAAGGTATTCGATGCCACCTGCCCATTGGTAACCAAGGTTCATATGGAGGTGTCTCGATATAGCCAGCAGGGTATAGAAACCATCCTCATCGGTCATAAAGGTCATCCTGAGGTTGAGGGCACCATGGGGCAATACGATCACAGCTTCGAGGGAGACATTTATCTTGTCGAGTCAGTTGAGGACGTATCCCGGTTAAAGGTTAACAACCCACAACAACTCAGGTTTGTCACCCAGACCACCCTCTCTATGGACGACACCTCCAGGGTGATAGATGCATTACAGGAAAATTTTCCGGCCATTAAGGGGCCAAAGAAAGATGATATCTGTTATGCCACACAGAATCGTCAGGATGCCGTTAAAAAGCTGACTGAAGACTGCGATCTAATTCTGGTCGTTGGTTCACGTAACAGCTCTAACTCAAACCGACTACGCGAAATTGCGCAAAATCACGGGATTAATGGCTACCTGATCGATGGCGCTGAAGATATAAATCCTGAGTGGCTTAGCGGTAAAAAGCGCATCGGAGTGACAGCTGGCGCATCAGCGCCTGAATTACTGGTTCAGGGTGTGATAGATTTTCTATGTGAACTGGAAAAATTTGAGGTGAAGTCACTGGGATTTACCGAGGATGTCACTTTTCAGCTACCCAAAGAGCTACGTAGAGAGGAAGGCTCCCCTGCTCACTGAAGCATCAGGAATACATTCAACGCCGATATTTTCTTAGGCAAAAAACAGAATCTCCAGCAGCAGAATCTGGAATTAATCGCCCCATATGTTTCATTAAGCAACTGCAAAAACAGGGCAATAAAAAAGACCTGCCTTAGGCTTGATCAAGTTCATGATTACGTCTCCGGGAGTAGTTATTCCAGTACTCGATTGAGTTTCTGTTCTAAGAAATCCTACTGTTCCGAATCCACAGGAATACTGCGAAGCACGTAAAATAAGGCTCCGGCTGGAATGGTAAAAGGTAACAGTACCAATGGGATAACTCTGTGAAAAACCGATACTCAAGGTATCGCCACTAGCACCAGCTCCCCAGAAGTTAAGGGTTGCGTATTGCCATCAATAACGAAGGATTCGTTAGCTATGCCCTCACAACCCCTAAATAATCAGCTATCAGTTTATACTGGTAGTGTCGGCCATCTTTGATTCTGGCGTCATATTCTGTTCTTCGGTTAAATGCACCTTTGGTATGAGTAAACGTTCGGCCATTTGGTTATATTCATCGATTAGTTGACTTGCCTTAAGGTGTATCGATGCCATGTAATCGATCGGACTACGTAACTCCCAATGCTCAGGGGATAGCACCAGACGGCCATCACTTTGTTGCTCATGCAAAAATCCAGGCGAAGCCCAAATTTCGCCATTCTCCTCTGATTCATGGAAAAACCACAGTCCTTCAGACTCTGCCCTTTCAAAAAGAGGCTCCAGACTCATAATTATGACTTGCTCCTGAATATTATTCATGTACTCCCCCATTAATTGAAATTATCAACAGGTTAATACTACGCTGGAATATTAAAATAAAAAAGTATTAAGCCAGATGTTTGGAGGCAGGCATGGACGGACGGCTATATGTCCAAACCCGACCCCCATTTACTCTCACATGGCTCAGTCACCTGAAACACCGGATCACAGCTTGCATCAAACAGCAAGCTAATATCACTGATTACAGGATCATTTTGTCCCTTGGACCACGACGAAGTAAAAATACCCTTAATGCTAAACAAGAACCTGTTTTTGGCTTAATATCCCCTTCATTTAACTGAAGCCATAGCTGAATAGTTAAAGATAAATTTCCTTTCAATTTCCAGGTGTATTTAATGATTACTTATGGTTAATTTTGTAAATCATCTTAAAAAAGTATGATATTCACTGTATGCACATCTAGCCTCCCATTAGAGTCGCGTGCTTCACTTTGCAGCGATTAACATCAAATTGAACGCCAGCATAATAAACACCACACTCACCAGACGATTCATCAAGCGTCTGCGTGATTGGGAATGAGTCAACTTTTCACTATACACACCCGCCAGCATGGCAATACCACCAAACACTATAAAGGTTGATACGATAAACAGAAAACCCAGCACTACAATTTGAAAGGTAACCGGCCAACCACCCTGAGTCACAAACTGGGGCAGAAAAGCGATAAAAAACAGGCCTACCTTGGGATTGGTCAGATTCATAACCACCCCTCTGAGATAAAGCTTTCCGGGGCTAAGTTGAAGCTGTGGTTTCGGAGTTGAATCATCCGGTAACGCTGTCCAGCTTTGCCAGGCTAGATAGACCAGATAGAGAACCCCCAACCATTTGACCATCTGAAAAAGTGTCGGGGAGGCAGCAAGTATCGCTGCAACGCCAAGCGCGACCATAGTGGTGTGCCCTAGTAAACCAGTACATAATCCCAGCGTCACCATCACACCGGATCTTTGTCCATAAGCCAGAGATTGTGTAAGTACGAAAATGTTATCAGGGCCTGGTGTAAGCCCTAACAATATTGCCGCAATAAAAAATACAGAGAGTGTGTCTAACGGCATTAGAAGAAACTTGAAATCAATCTAGACAGCTGAGGGATATCGACTAAAAAAATTATCGCTAGTGTAACCAAAACTAATATTAGTGGCAGCATATATCTTGCGTTCCATTTTTCTGACTGAAGCTGATGCTCAATCTCATCGACCTGATGATGAATATCTCGCATCACCTTTTTAGCTACTCGTCGGCGTACAATATGATCAACCACTTCGTCTACATGCTGGTAATTCAGCTTATCCTGTCCCATTCAGCTACCTTTCAGTGTTTTTATTATCTTTAGCAGTGAATCACATTTTAAGCGAATTCAACCCTTGAACCAATTCACAACCCGATAAAAACTCCTCAAAACAAATTTATTTCAGTTCAGTTAACGTTCATCAAACATCGATAGACTACTCCCGAACCTAAACAAAACGGGAGTTCAAAATGAAATTACAAACACTAAAAATTGCCAAACTTTCTGCTCTGCTACTGGTAGCCAGCCTTGCAGCCACTATTCCTGTGAAATCTATGGCGCATGACACTGGTCATGTCGATGCTGAAATTCTGATCAATCTTTTACCATTACTCCATTCGCATCAAGTTTATCAGTATGGATACAGTAGTTATTATCCGCGTCATATAGAACGTCATCATAAGCACTACAAATCCAGACATGGTCATCACAAATATAAAAGGCATCATCATCCTGAACGCGTTGTGCGTAGTTATGACCGTTACTCGGATAATAAAATTATCCACAAACACTTTAAGTAACGCTATCAGAGGTCGCCTGTGATGAAGACTTTAAAAATTATACTGCTGTGTCTATTACCTTCACTTGCATTTGCCGGCACTACAGAGTCGATTTCGGTTCGTAGTGCGGGCAAGCTGATAGCTGACGATAGCATCAACCTGTCTCAACAGCTCGAGTTAAGTCCAACTATCAAGCTGCAGAAACCATCCTCATCACAGGGCGCGGATTTATCACTGCGTGAAAGTAACAGGATAACAATCACTTATACAGATCCTGTCCAGTTTGACCTGTTCGATGCCTGGGTAGACCTCAGCGGAGACCTTGATCAGGATGGTTACTACCATAATATCAAGGTCAGCTTTGATGCTGATGTCAACACCCCTACTACTGAGGCTGTGTATGCAAAAATCTATCTCAGCTATCAGGGCGGCCCCTGGTTTCCATTAAGTACCACAGACTTATTTGAAATCCACGGTAACTCTGCTGATGACAGTTTCGAGATAATCAATGAGCTGGAACAGGGCTTTGAACCAGGTGATTACGAAGTGTTGATTGAATTACATAGTCTCTACCATAGCGGCATAGTAAGTGAGAGAATCGTGCAGCTGGATCGCTCAGGTTATCTGATCACGCTGGAGGACTTAGACCACGATCAACCTCCTTACACAGTAACTTATGTCGACAGTTATGGATATAGCGTATCAGGGAGTTTTTCTGGCGCGGGATTACTATTGCTGGGTCTGTTAACCCTGTTAAAATTTCGCTTTTCAAAGCGGCAATAAAATACTCCAGAACTGTGCATGCATGAATAAGGGGGGAACATACACAGCCTGGAGTAAAGGGTGAAATCGGTTTTTAAAACTGAGTCGCTGAAGTTGTTAAATTAAAACCCTCAATTTTAAAAGTAAAAAAGCTGAATTAATAAACGTCATCCCTGCCAGTTTTAAAGTGCAACTGACTCCTTAGATGTATGAATCATAATTAATTCCTGTTTGACGGAGAAGTGACATATTGTCGCACCAGCCTAAATGTGGCTGATTTTGCTTTGAGTCAGGGTGATTTAGCGCGCTGATACCGCTACACTAACCGTGTTTTAGGCCAGAGTTTTTTATATGTCGAGCAACGACATCCAGAGTTCAGCACGCATACTACGTCAGCTTTATCAGCTTCGTAACGTCACTATTGTTTTCATTTCATTGATGGTGATACTGGCATTCTACGGCCTCAACATAAACCTGCCAGTCATTCCGCTAAGCATCATATTACTGATTATGGCTGGAACCAATCTAATCACCCGCTTGATGATTGGACAGAATAAAACCATCAGCCAGCGCATGATTTTTATTCAGCTGATGATCGAGATTATTTCTTTTTCTCTAATCCTGTACTTTGCCGGTGGTGCGACCAACCCTTTGACTTTCTTTTATCTAATCCCGCTAGCGATCGCGGCTACGGTTATTCCAGGCCGTTACACCTGGGCACTCACCCTGATCACCATCGTGCTGTATAGCCTGTTGCTGGAGTTTTATATTCCGCTTTCCTATCAAATGCATGATCATCAGCATATGCAAGCTGGCAGCAGTCAATTCAATCAACATGTACTGGGCATGTGGTTTGGCTTTCTGGTAAGCGCCCTGCTGGTGACCTGGTTTATAACTTATCTGGCTAAGGAACTTAAATCCAGGGACATCGCCATCAATGAGGCACGCCAAAGAGAGCTACGCGATCAACAAATGGTTACGCTAGGCACATTGGCTGCCGGTACAGCACACGAACTGAGTACACCTTTGGCAACACTGGCTATCGTCAGTGGTGATCTTACCGATGGCTTTGACCCTGAGAAACACTCAGAACTATTTGAGAATCAACAAATTCTGCGTCAACAGATTGCTCGTTGTAAGGATATTCTGTCAGTATTATCTGAATCAGCTGGCGAAACACGTGCCGACGAAGGTTATTTGATACCCGCAGAAGACTTTATCGATCAAACCATACAACATTGGCAAAACCTGCGTGATGGCATGCTTTTTGATCTTAACAAATCACCCATGCCGCAGCACGCTCGCCTGTTATTCGATAAAACCATCACTCAGTCAGTGATCAACCTGCTCAACAATGCAGCCGAAGTATCGACTGACCCGATACAAATAAATACTCAAATACAGCAGAATATGCTTGAAATTGAGATTATCGATAATGGTCCGGGCATGAGTAATGAACAAATCGAAATGGCTGGCGAAACCAGTTTTTCCGATAAACCTCATGGCATGGGCATCGGATTATTCCTCGCTCTCAGCACCCTGCGCCGTAGCGGTGGCAGCGTGCAGTTTGAACGTCTAACCCACAGGGGTACCATCACTCTTATCACTATGCCTTTAATTCTATCCGAGTCAAAATAATGGAAAACAATCCCGATCAGGCCAACCTGTTACTGGTTGATGATGATGAAGTGCTTTGCCACGTTTTATCCAGAGCACTGAGTAAAAGAGGTTTTAATGTACAGGTTGCATATAGCCTGGATAATGCATTGATTAGCGCACATACCCATCCTCCCGAATTCGCTGTGGTAGATCTACGCATTGGCACTGATTCGGGTTTATCTGTGATCAAGGAGCTGTTTAACAGTGAACCAGGCATACGTATCGTGGTCTTGACAGGCTATGCCAGTATCAGCACCGCAGTTGAGGCGATTAAACTGGGGGCCAAACATTACCTGACAAAACCCGCAGAAGTAGACGATATTATCCAGGCTTTTTATCATGAAGAAGGCCGCACCGAAATCGATATTTCTTCACAGCCCATGTCTGTCAAGCGTATGGAATGGGAGCACCTACAAAAGGTATTGAATGACAACGACGGCAATATCTCAGCGGCAGCACGAGCCATGGGTATGCACCGTAGAACCCTGCAAAGAAAACTCGCCAAGAAACCCGTCAAACAATAAAAAAGCCCCGACTTGCGGGGCTTGAATAACCATCTCAGCTTGAGTCTATTTATTTGGTGATTATCTCTGGCCCCATCATCAAGGTCGGTAGCCAGGTTGAAATCCATGGGACGTAAGTCACGATAATCAGAAACAAAAACATAACCGCTAACCAGGGAGCTGCAGCTTTCACGATATTCAGCATCGACATACCGGCGACCCCTGCAGTGACGAACAGGTTCAGACCAACCGGCGGGGTTATCATACCGATCTCCATATTCACCACCATAATGATCCCCAGATGTATCGGGTCTATGCCCAGTTGAATGGCAATCGGGAATACCAGCGGTGCAACAATAATCAGCAGACCTGAAGGTTCCATAAACTGACCACCGATCAATAACAGGATATTGACGACAATGAGGAACATGATGGGACCAAATCCAGCCGACAACATGGCTTCGGTAATCATCTGTGGAATCCGCTCTTCGGTTAACACATGCTTCAGAATCAGTGCGTTAGCTATAATGAACAGCAGCATAATGGTCAATTTACCGGCCTCGAACAGGCTTTTTTTGGTATCTGGATGCCAGAATACCGACAACCCACGCCACAGTAACATCAGCCCACCTGAGCCCTTTTCCTTAAACGGCCCCATATCACGGTAGATGAAATTGGCAATGAGAAATGCATAAACTGCTGCCACGGCAGCAGCCTCAGTAGGAGTAAAAATACCACCATATATCCCGCCGAGAATGATCACTATAAGCATCAACCCCCATACTGCATCGCGCGCAGATTCAAATACCTCACCCCATCCAGCCCAGGGTTGAGCAGGTAAATTCTTATAGCGTGCAAAGGCATAGATAGCTAGCATGAGCATACCGCCGGCCATCAGCCCAGGCACAACACCTGCCAGAAACATACGTCCGACAGATACATCGGTAGCCGCAGCATAAACCACCATAACGATTGAAGGTGGGATCAGAATACCCAAAGTGCCTGCATTACAGATAACACCTGCGGCAAACTCTTTGGTATAGCCAACCTTCATCATACCCGCGATAACAATGCTACCTATCGCTACTACCGTCGCTGGTGATGAGCCAGATAACGCAGCAAACATCATGCAGGCAAAAACTGAAGCCATTGCAAGTCCACCACGGAAGGAACCCACCATTGCAATAGCGAAACGAATAATTCGATGCGCTACCCCCCCTGTAGACATGAATACTGAAGCGAGGATAAAGAAAGGGATTGCAAGCAGGGTATAATGCCCTTCAAAGGCTGAAAACAGGGTTTGAGCAACCGAGGCCAGCGACGCATCAGAATGAATCATCAAAAATATAATACTCGACAGCCCCAGAGAAACAGCTATTGGCACGCCGATCAGCATAAATCCAACAACCATCAAAAACAGAATGATAATATCCATTATTTATCCTCCTGATGGTCCGCCTGGTATTCATGTTCCTGCGCTATGGCCTCTTCCAGCTCCTCTTCAACTTCATGACTGGAGATTATTTTATCTAACTCACCAGTTACTACCTTCCAGCCCAGCTCTAAAAACCGAAAGGTCAATAATAAAATACCTAACGGCAAAGCCAGATAAGGAATAAAACGGGGTATTTTTTCGTAAACAATCGGCTCGTACTCATAATCGTTTTCTTCTTCAAAAGACTGACGACAACTGACATCCTGCTCCGAATCACTCATTCCGCACTCGTTAACCATGCCTTCAATAAAACGTAACGAATCCGGCATAGGTATATCCTGGGTTTCCAGCCAGACCCTTTCGGTCGCAAACGGGTACCAGTAATTCCATGCCCCGATTAACAGCATCACGGAAAATGCCAGGCAGGCAGCCACCGAGATCAATGCCATAATTTTTCGATTGAATGGGGATACCATATTAATCACCACATCAACGCCGATATGGATATGTTTTTTAACCCCGTAAGATGTACCCATCAATACCAGCCATGCAAACAGATAAACTGTCATTTCCAGAGCCCACAGGATATTACTGTTGAATATATAACGAGCGATTACGTTGGCAAAGGTGAGCAGGGTCATTAACCCCAGGCAGATGGCAATACTGGTTTCTTCAATAGTATCGGTAATCTGCCCAAGTCTGCTCGTAGAATGGTGTTGGTTCATGGCTGGCTCCCATAAGTGTTGATGCCGCTAATGCCTGATGATTGAGGATTTATTATATTCAGGCACGACTATTTTATAATTATCTGTAAAACCAGCGGCAACAGAAGGGCCGCTGGTTTTACTATACAACTAAAGGTTAATGAATATAACCCAATCTTTAATTAGCCGTTTGATTTCAAAGCAGCTTCCATCAGATCTGCACCAATATCCTTTTCAAATTTCTTCCATACAGGTTTCATTGCATCTACCCATGCCTGACGTTGCGCTGGAGTCAGGGTGCGTACTACACCACCAGCCTTAATCACATTCTCCTTGTTCTGCAGATTTACCTTATTCGATTCTGCATTACGCAGTTCGGTGACTTCTTTCAAGATAGTGCTCAGCTGCTTGCGCACATCCTTAGGTAATCCTTTCCACCATTTAGAAGAAGTCACTACCAGATAATCAAGAATGCCGTGATTAGTTTCGGTTACACCATCCTGTACTTCGAAGAATTTTTTGCCGTAGATATTCGACCAGGTATTTTCCTGACCATCCACAACCTTAGTTTGCAGCCCACCGTAAACTTCTTTAAATGACATTTTCTGTGGAGATGCGCCTAGCTGTTCAAATTGTGCAACCAGTACATCAGAAGCCTGTACCCGGAACTTAAGGCCTTTTGCGTCAGAAGGCTTGATTAAAGGTTTGTTGGCTGACATTTGCTTCATGCCGTTATGCCAGAAAGCCAGCCCTTTCAGACCACGACGAACCATAGAGTTCTTTAATTTATCACCGTCTTTAGAGTTCTGAAAACGATCTACTGCATTCACGTCTTCAAATACGAAAGGCAGATCGAAGATACGGAATTTTTTGGTGAATTTTTCGAATTTCGACAATGAAGGTGCGGCCAATTGGACATCACCATTAAGCATCGCTTCCAGCACTTTATTATCATCATACAAAGTAGAGTTAGGAAAAACCTCCATACAGGCTTTACCATTCATTTCTTCATTGACACGCTTTTCAAGCAAGCTAGCGGCTATGCCTTTGGGATGTTTGTCGGTGTTGGTAACGTGACTGAACTTAATCACAATCTCGCCGGGATCACAGTTTGCCAGTGCGGCAGAACTTGAAACAGCGAGTACAGATGAAATAGCTAGACCTATGATTGCTTTACGCATTTGGTAACCTCCGGGGTTTGTTTATAGTATCGGGGGAGCTCCCCCTTGATCGAACAACGCTTTAATTGCACAGCCTGTGCCAGTTTTAGATGATCGCAAAAAAATCTTACAAGCTTCTGAATTTACACTTGTTTTTTCTAATGCTACATTTTTATAGAAACTACAAATGGGTGGAGATCCACCCATTCCTCACAGATTTGTGTTTATAATTTCACCCAGATCGAAATCTTTGGATAGGTATTCCCATTGGAGAGAAGCATAAAATGGGGTAATCTTGCGCCTGATTTTTAACCCGGACTGATTCATGTCTCGCTTACTTCAGGGCCTGCTTTTTATATCGTTTCTGCTCAGTATTCCTGCTACTGTCATTGCCGCACCGCAAGTGGTGGTCACTATAAAACCAATACACTCACTGGTAGCTAATGTGATGCAGGGCATCTCTACGCCAGAGCTATTAATAAAAGGAAATCACTCACCGCATACCTTTACACTGAAGCCCTCGCAAATGCGCCAGCTTGAAAATGCCGATATTATTTTCTGGGTCGGTGAATCACTGGAAACCTCACTGCAAAAGACCCTGCATCATGCTGAAGAAGATCAGCAGGTAGTAGAACTCATCGAAACGCCAGGATTACAGCAACTGGCACCCAGATCTGAGCACAAATGGATACAAAAAAGCCTCAAAGCAAACGCATCTGAACATCAACACCAGCATAATTTATCAATCGACCCACATATCTGGTTATCACCTTTTAACGCCAGCAAGATGGTTCAACATATCAGTAACACCCTGATCAAACTTGATCCCGAAAATGCAAAGCAATATCAGGAAAATACGCAGCAGACCCTGCAGCGCATTCAACAGCTAGACCAACAAATCAGTCATCAACTCAGTCCGTTAAGTAAACGTCCTTTTGTTGTTTTTCATGATGCTTACCAGCATTTTGAACGGCATTACCAACTTAAATCCATCGCAGCGGTTACCCTCAGTCCTGACAGACTACCAGGAGCAAGACACATCAGCGACATAAAGAAGCGGATAAAAGAGCTGAATGTAGTCTGTATATTTAACGAAACTCAGTTCAGTTCACAACTTGTTAACAGCATTACCGAAGGCAGTCAGCTTAGAACAGGCTCACTTGATCCACTGGGTGCAACGCTGACTGCCGGAGTAGATGCATGGTTTGAACTAATGAAAAATCTGAGTAACTCCATCTCCGGTTGTCTGTCAGCGAATCAAGAATAACCCTTTCTGTATACATTATGTTTAAATGCGCTTTCTTTAATATAACCCGGCCCTCATGATTTCAGCACTTTTACCTGAACCCTTTTACAAGCAGGATGACATCAATGAGTGATAAACCCTGGCTTATCAAGGCCACTGGGATTGAGGTCAGTTACAACCGACGCAACATTCTGGAAGGTATCGACCTGGAGGTTGGCGAAGGTGAAATCGTTACCCTGATTGGCCCTAATGGTGCAGGCAAAACCACTCTGGTCCGAGTCATGCTGGGATTGATCAAACCCACAGCTGGAAAGATTCAGCGCAAACCCGGCCTCACCATTGGTTATATGCCACAACGACTGCAGTTACCCGAAACCCTGCCCCTGACGGTTGCGCGTTTCCTACGTCTTAGTGGCATTCAGGATAAGCAGCATTATCACGGCGTAGTTCAGGAACTGAGTATTGAGCATTTACTGGACAGCCCGATGATCAAGTTATCAGGGGGAGAAACTCAAAGAATCTTATTGGCTCGTGCTTTGATAAAAAAACCACAGTTACTGGTGCTGGATGAACCGGTTCAAGGGGTAGATGTTACCGGACAGTCAGAGCTCTACGCTCTGATTGCGCGCCTGCGTAAACGTTATCACTGCGGCATTCTGATGATTTCTCACGATCTGCACCTGGTGATGGCAACCACCGACCGCGTGCTATGTATTAATCGACATCTATGCTGTGTCGGTCATCCTGAAAGCGTGAGCCAGCACCCTGCCTACCTTGAGCTATTCGGCACGCCCGTGAGTGAAAATCTGGCGCTATATACACATCATCACGACCATGCTCACGATATCCACGGCAATGTGATAGAACTGGATGAGGAGTCACCACATGGATGATTTTCTTCTTCGCGCCATCCTTGCCGGTTGCGGGGTTGCCATAGTCGCTGCGCCATTGGGTAGTTTTGTCGTATGGCGACGCATGTCCTATTTCGGTGACACGTTGGCACATTCTGCCCTGCTGGGTGTTGCACTGGGGTTTCTATTTGATATCAATCTCAATGTTGCCATTGTTTGCGTTGCCGTCATTATCGCGCTACTGATGCTTGCCCTGCAAAATCGCCGACTGCTGGCGAGCGACACCTTACTCGGCATTCTTTCGCATGGCACTCTTTCAATAGGCCTGGTGGTAATAGCGACTCAAGATGATCTGCGGATTGACCTGATGGGCTATCTGTTTGGCGATATCCTTGCAGTGACACCAGACGATTTACTCTGGGTATGGGCCGGCGGCGTAGTAGTACTGGGACTATTATTGAAGATCTGGAGCCCCCTGCTTTCGCTCACCGTGCATGAAGATCTGGCTCAGGTTGAAGGCATACCGGTTAATAAAATCCAGCTGATTTTTATGCTCATGATTGCACTGGTGATTGCTATTTCAATGAAGATCGTCGGTGTGTTATTGATAACCTCTATGCTCATCATACCTGCTGCCGCAGCTCGTCGCTTTAGCCAAACACCCGAACAGATGGCTCTGCTTGCAGCTTTAACGGCAATGGTCTCAGTAGGGTTAGGATTAAGCGCATCCTGGTTCTGGGACAGCCCCGCCGGCCCATCGATAGTAGTTGCGGCAACTCTGCTATTCGTCAGTAGTCAATTATTCAATCGTGCCGACTAATTCAGCAACAAGCTTCTACTATCTACTCGCTGTTAACCGCCGACTATGACAAAATCCGCCCTTTAACCTGACACCCTGATTACTCTTGCCCGTTTCATTCCGATCAATACTGATGCTATGCAGCCTGAGCCTTGTATTAAATTCAGTACAGGCCGAGGACTGGACTCTATGCGCTGTTCCTGTAATCTCCCCTGACCCTGCCAGTGATAATTCTAGCTTTGTCAGTGAAATAACCGCTGACGAGTTGACCAGTCAGAGCAAAGACTTTCTGATCTTCAGTGGGCAGGTTGAATACAAACGTAACACTGAATCTATTAATGCAGACAGACTTGAACTTTATCGAGACCCTCAGCGTTTACAGGCAAGCGGTAATATTCTTTATTCGGATGATTTACTCAAACTCACCACCGATACCATGTCGTTCAACGATGAACTGAAACAGGGCCTGTTTGAGAACAGTGATTTTCAGTTGTTTGAGAACCATATGCGAGGTTCGGCTGAGCACGTTGAGCAATCCGATGAATTGCATAGTCAGTTCACCAATGTGAGTTTCACCACTTGTGATCCCGGGGATAATCACTGGTCATTAAGCGCCAGTGAACTGGAGCTGAATAAAGATACACGTCAGGGTACAGCTTCGAATGCCGTTTTAAAAATCGGACCAATGCCGGTATTTTACTTTCCCTGGATGATGTTTCCCATTGGGGACCAGCGCATGAGCGGGATTCTGTCACCGACCATTTCCGATTCTAAACGTGACGGTACCACCATATCCTTACCCATTTACTGGAATCAGGCGGAGAACTACGACATGACGATCACCCCGGTGTCGTACAGTAAACGCTCATTACAGATCAACACCGAGAACCGATATCTGTTTCAAAACAATCAGGGGCTGTTAAACCTGTCGTATCTGGATGACGATCTCACTGGAGAAGAGCGCTGGTATAAACAGTGGTTGCATGAAATCAGAGGACCTTTGGACATACGCACCTCTATCCTCTATCAAAAGGTATCGGATGAAGCTTATCTGAAAGACTTTGAACAACTCGAATCCATTACCTATGCTGATTTTCTAAAGAGCTCAATCAGCTTTTCCAAAACTATTACTGATTGGGAAACGAAGCTGTTATTCGAGGAATATCAGACGATAGATCTGACACAAAGTATTGCCTCACGCCCATACCGGCGTGTGCCGAGATTGACGATAGAGCGGAAAAAAAACCAGGAAGTTTTCAGTCTCAATCTCAACTGGCAGAATGAACTGGTGCGATTTGATAAGGAAGATAGTATTACCGGAGATCGAGTACATATTAAACCAACTATCAGTTACCCAATGGAAGGCGATTACTATTTTCTCAAGCCTTCGCTACAACTGGATTTCACTGATTACCGACTGGATAATAATACCAATGACATCAACTCTATCCAGCGCTCTATTCCTTTATTAAGTATCGACAGTGGCCTTATCTTTGAACGCGATGCTGGTATAGATAACCTGCAAACACTGGAACCACGACTATATCTACTGTATGTACCATACGAGGAACAGGCGGATATACCGAAATTTGACACATCCCTCATCGCTGAAAACTATAACAGTCTATTCCTTAATAATCGGTTTTCAGGTGCCGACCGCATTGGCGATAGCGAACAGATCAGTTTTGGGTTAACGACCAGATTACTGGACAGAGAAAACGGCAAAGAATGGTTTAGTGCCAGCATCGCGCAGGCATTTTATGCCAAAGACCGTGAAGTCAGCACAGGTTCGACTGTCGATGAACGGCGTAAATCCAGCCTGATGACAAAACTTAACTATAAACCCACCGAAGAATGGAATCTTCAATGGCAATCTGCACTGGACCAGGAGCTTCAAGAATACCCCTTGTATGATTTCACTTTACGTAGACGAGCCGGGCAACAGGTTTTTAATCTGGAATACCATTACAGAAGAAACTCTCTGGAACAATCCACCGTATCAATGGTCTACCCTGTCAGCAATCAATGGACCAGTTATATCAAATACCAGTATTCATACCTGAAGGAAATGCCGGTACAGAACCTGTTTGGCCTTCAGTATGACAGCTGTTGCTGGCGGTTTAACCTGCTTTACGAGGATTTATCGGACGATGCTTTAACCGAAACCGATCACAGCGTGTACTTTCAATTCACCTTTAAGGGGCTGAGTAACACAGGAAAAGATATCGGTACAATCCTTGAAGATGGTATCCTTGGTTATCAATCTGATTAATTTATTTCCAGAAAACCTATGACGTTAACTCCAAAAATATTATCCCTTTTGTTGCTAGTGCTACTAATGCAGGCTAACAACAGTTTTGCTGCGGCAAAGTTTATCGATACTGCAATTGCCATTGTAGAAGACGATGTCATTACCAATTACGAGTTGAGCAAGGAAGTCGAAAGAATTCGCAACGATCTACTCAAACAGGGACGCCAGGTGCCAGCTGATGTTTCACTTAACCGCCAGGTACTTGAGTTAATGGTCAACAAATCCATACTGCTGCAACAGGCGAATAGTCGAGGTGTTGTTATAACCGACACACAACTGAATTCAACTCTGCAGAATATGGCACGACGTAACCAGATGACCCTGACTCAATTTCGTAGTGCACTGGTCAGCAGCGGGATAGATTACAACCGTTTCCGCCAGGATATCAGAGATGAACTGGCCATTAACCATATCAAAAACCAGTATGCACTACAGAATGTCGAAGTCTCAGATCAGGAGGTAGAAGACTTTCTTGCACGCAACAGCGATAACAATAATGCCGAAGAATTTAAGATCAGCCATATCCTGATTGCGCTTCCCGATGCCGCCAGCAGTGAACAGGTCAGTCAGGCACGTGAGAGCATCGAAAGCATCAAGCAAAGTATTGAACAGGGTGCAGACTTCGCAGAACAGGCCAGTGAGTTCTCCGCAGGTGGTAATGCCCTGCAGGGTGGTGACCTTGGCTGGCGTAAGCTGGCTGAAATCCCCAGCTTATTTACCAATATCGTACCCAAAATGAAGGTTGGCACAGTTAGCGAAGTGCTACGCAGTGCCAGTGGCTTTCATATCATCAAGCTGGATGAGAAGCGCAATGGCGAGCAGGTACTGGTGGAGCAAACCCATGCGCGTCACATCCTGATAAAAACCGATGAGATCACCGATTCACAGCAGGCAAAACAAAAACTGGAAGAGATCCGCCTGCGTATTGTAAACGGCGATGACTTTGCCGAGCTGGCCAAACAATACTCAGATGACCCTGGATCGGGTGGACTGGGCGGGGATCTGGGCTGGTTTTCAAAAGGACCTATGGTCAAGGAATTTCAACAGGTAGTCGATGACACCCCGGTCAATGAAGTCAGTAAAGTCTTCCGCTCACCCTATGGCTGGCATATTGTTCAGGTATTGGGACGCAGAACCGTTGATGAAACCGAAGAAAGCAAACGCAGTACCATCCGCGCTCAGTTACAGGAACAGAAAAAGAAGGAAGTTCTGGAATTATGGCAACGCCGTCTGAGAGATCAGGCCTTCGTAAAGCTCGTCAATGCCAACTAAGCCTGTTATTGCTATTACCAGTGGTGAACCTGCTGGTATAGGCCCTGAATTGATGGCATGTATTGATGCCAGTGAATTTGATGCCAGACTCGTTGTTATTGGTGATGAAAACCTGATCCGAGCACGCGCTGCATCGACAGGCCTCAGCATTGATTTGCAACGCTTTAATCCAGATAACGAGGTGGCCAATGGTACGCTGGAAGTAAAGCATATTGCATTACACAAACCGGCTATTGCTGGAGAACTTGATTCAGTAAACGCAGGCTATGTACTGGAAACCCTGGACGATGCCTGCCTTGGCTGCCTGAACAACGTCTATGATGCTATGGTGACTGCCCCCATCCAGAAAGACATCATCAACATAGCTGGCATCCCATTCAGTGGGCATACCGAGTATCTGGCTGAGCTATGCAAAGCCCCTAAACCGGTCATGATGCTGGCTACCGATAGCTTACGTGTAGCTTTGGCTACCACCCATTTACCATTACGTGATGTCGCTGATGCCATTAACGCTGATGAGCTAGAAAGCATTATTCACATCATTCATCATGATCTGAAAACCCGCTTTGGTTTAACCCTACCACACATAAAGGTATGTGGATTAAATCCTCATGCGGGTGAAAATGGTTATCTTGGTCGAGAAGAGATAGACATCATTATCCCTCTCATCAAAAAAATGCAGGCAACAGGCATCCATGTCAGCGGTCCCTATCCGGCAGATACCGTCTTCACCATTGATTCATTGATGGATGCAGACCTGGTTCTGGCGATGTATCACGATCAGGGCTTACCTGTACTTAAGCACGCCGGGTTCAATCATGCGATCAATACCACACTGGGCTTACCTATCATTCGAACCTCAGTAGATCACGGCACTGCCTTGCATCTGGCAGAAACCGGAAAAGCAAAACCAGACAGTCTGTTTGCGGCTATCCGCTCTGCGATCAGCCAATGTCAAAACATGCAGCAACTACAATGACACATAAGGCACGCAAACGTTTTGGTCAGCATTTTCTGCATGATCAGAATATCATCCATAAGATCATCTCTGCGCTTAATCCACAGCCTGGACAGAATATTGTTGAAATCGGCCCCGGGCAGGGAGCGCTCACCCTGCCTCTGTTAAAAAGGTGTCAAAAGCTAACCGCGATTGAACTGGATAGAGATCTGATTCCTATACTGCAACGTAAAGCTAGCGACATCGGTGAGTTGACACTGGTGAATCAGGATGTACTGAATTTTGATCTGGCGACGCTTGAATTAGATCCACCATACAGGATGGTCGGCAACCTGCCCTATAACATCTCCACCCCGTTGATGTTCCACCTATTGAATTCAAGTGCTCTGATCAGCGATATGGTTTTCATGCTGCAAAAGGAAGTCGCACAGCGCATCATTGCCGATCCCAACAACAAGCTATACGGTAAATTGACCGTGATGATGCAATACTTCTGTGAAAGTGAGTATTTATTTGATGTACCACCCGGCTGTTTCTCACCACCACCCAAGGTGGATTCAGCAGTGATTCGCCTGCGTCCTCACGCTTCTTTACCCGTAAACGTGGATGTTGAAGCACTGGAAAAAGTTGTCTCAGCAGCTTTTAATCAACGCAGAAAAACAATCAGTAACTCACTTAAAAACCTGATCGAGAGGACTATAATAAGCGATCTGGGAATAGACCCATCTGCGCGTGCAGAAAATTTGAGTCTGAGCAATTTTGTACAACTAACACATGCAATGCTGAATCAATGATATGACTACATCCCTTTCAATTATCTGTGCTATGGATGAAAACCGACTGATTGGTAAAAATAACGAGCTACCCTGGCACCTACCTGCGGACCTCGCTTTCTTTAAACAAAATACGCTTGGTAAACCCATATTGATGGGACGTAAGACCTATGAATCCATTGGTCGCCCCTTGCCTGGCAGGCAAAACATCATCATTACTTCAAACGTGGATTATCGGATAGAAGGCTGTGATATCTGTCAAAGCATCGATGAAGCACTTGAACTTGCTGCTGACCAGCAGGAAATAATGCTCATCGGTGGTGCGAGCCTGTATCAGCAGACACTGGACAAGGCTCAGCAACTCTATCTGACTCGAATTCACTCAAGTTTTGAAGGTGACGCCTGGTTTCCTGAATTTAACCTTGATGACTGGATAGAAGTCTGGCGTGAAGACCGATTTGCAGATGAAAAAAATCAGTATGATTTCTCATTTATTAAGTATTCCAGAAAATAAATGGTCTACGTGCTTGGCTTATTAACATCGATTCACTAAAATGATCTTCCATTTAATGAGAGAGTGCTATGGAGCTGGATAAGATGGAAAGCCGTACCTATATCATTGGAAGAGAAGGTCATATATTTCTGAACGATAAAACGGTCAGCAAGCAGCATGCTGAGATTCAGATTATGAACGGTGAAATCTATTTAAGAGATCTGGAGTCCACCAACGGTACCTATCTGGTTAAAAACAATCGTCTGGTTGCCTTTGCTGAAGGTTATGTTCAACTTAACCAACCCGTAGTTATTGGGAATAAGCAATACACGATTAAGAAACTACTGGAAATGGCCGGAGCTATAGCGGCCTGATACTGAATTAACCTTATTACAACTGCCTGGAACTATTAAGTTCCGCTAGCTATCTGATTTACTCTGAGTTCTCTCATCAATAAAAACCGCTGCAGAATCAACCGTTTTAGCAACCCTCTTCTCCATTTCCTCTAACTCACCAGGCGCCAGATAATAGACCATATCGATCTGATGTCGGATATATCTTGATGGAAGTCGGGTTAATGAATAACAGGCGACATCAAGAAAAAACTCCTCATCCTGCTGCGGATATTTATCCACCAGAGTTCGACTAATATAGTCAAAAACCAGATGCTCATAATAGTTATACAGACTGGCAAAATTCATTTGATCAACCTCTACTTTGTTATATTCCAAGCCCAAATAGTGCTCCGCCTAACAACCATGGCCAGAACCCGCTGTCTTCTTCTGGTGGCTTTATATTCTGGAAGATTTTAGTCTCTTCAACTGTCAACATCCCCGGGACCGGCGGTTGCTCATTATCCACCATTACCACCTTATCCCAGTCAGCTATTGCATACTGTCCCAGCGCAAGATCCCCTTGTGCGCCTTCTTCATCTTTCATGGTAATCACCCCATCCAGAACCAGCACATGCAATCGAGCATCATCTGAAGTGGATGTTGCAGACTGTTGGCAATCATTACCCTTACATAGCTTAACCACAAAATCAGTTCCACGCACACCTATCGTCATAACACCGGTATGAAGTCGATACACACTCAATGGGTTTGCAGCAATGGCTCCTGTAATCTTACGCAAACCACCTTTAATTAAGTTGATAATGCTGCGACTCCCTTTTTCAAATGCCGACTTCATGACATATTCACTGATTCGTACCGCACTATCCGGTTTCAGGTACATTCTTGCACCATCAATCATTTTTATTGCAACAGTACTGTCTTTGCTCGTTTTTATCCTGTCACCTTCATATACCAGAGAGTTCTCTTTTAACGTATTTTCTCTGCCATTTTTATCCGTTGCGATCGCATACCCCTGAATACGACTGATACTACCCACCTGAACCAGTTGATTGCTGGCATCTAATTCACGAATTTTTTTTATGGTCACCAGTTTTAATTTTGAACCGACGATCAATTTCCCGGTGAAGCTATTAAACGCGTGCGGGTTTAACTCCTCAATTTTCTGTTTAATCTGCGGCCACAGAGGCTTCTGGTGCGCATATATCTTTTCCACCAGACTATCCAGTGATTGATTAGGTCCCACTCGCATCACCTGACGCGAAGACGCGACAAACTCATAATGTATTTCTTCCGCATTTAGCGGGGTTAAATAACAAATGAATACCAGAAAAAACCCATACACCAAAGCATTTCTGCTGAAGTTATGAATCATTATGGCTCTCCTTTATCAAGGGTTAATTTATATACAGATTCCAGCACCTGACATGCCATTCTGCCTGCAACCTGCAAAATATTCAGGTCATTGACCTCAAAAGCAGGGTCATGAGCATGATTGACAATCTCAATCGCTCCAACTATCTCATCTTCTATCGTCACTGGAATACACATCAGAGAAGAGGTTTGGAAATCAAGACGTTCATCTATGGAGGATGACCACTGTTTTGAGTTATGCACGTCTTCTACCAGTAATGGCTTTCGAGTCTTAATGACATGGCCAACCAGCCCGGTTTCCAGAGACATTCGATGATTAAGCAAGTGATCATGCGACTCGCCTATAACTGCTACAAACTCTAGCTCACTGGTTTTCTCATCAATCAATATCAAAGAACCATTGTCGGCATTACAGGCATGCATCACCATTGCCAGTAATTCGTTAAGCAAATCAGGCAGCTCCAGACTTTGACTCATAGAGACAGCTCTATTATCAAGCTCAGCCAACACTCGAAATGCCTGCTGATGACGCGCGAGCTTTTTACTGACCTGCTGATTACGCAGCTTCAGAAGATCATTCTCATCGCGTAGCATCTGAATAATATCTCGTCGATTTATGGCCATATGCTAATTCAATCCAAAGGTATGTTTATATGATAGATGACAACCGCCAATTAACCAGCAATAGCACTTAACTAACAGGATTAAAGCGTCAGACGGTTGAAGCAATCGATAAAATGCATGGATTTCTGAACAGGGGGAATGCGCTTAATCAATTAGCTTGATGATTTTCTTTCAGATTTTGCTTTTTTGTCACAGGAAAGACTAAACCAGCGTGGGGTTTTCTTATCTATGCGCAAGGCGGTAATACGCCCGCCCCATAAGCAGCCACTATCTAGTGCAAAACAGCTTCCATATTGATTAGTAGGTAAGGTTGACCAGTGCCCAAAAGCCAGACGGTTATGTTTAATGGCTGATTGACTAAACTCAAACCAGGGATTGACGTCGCTGGCCTTCACCCTTTGCGGCGCACCTTTGGTTTCCAGATCCAGGCTACCATCGTGTTTCAGGTATCGCATACGGGTAAATACATTGGTAATAAAGCGTAGTCTTTCCATGTCAGAGAGCTGATCTGACCATATCGAAGGCTGATTGCCATACATACCTTTGAGAAAGTCTACAATCCTCTCCCCACGTAACGCGCGCTCAACTTCCGCTGCTCGCTCAAACGACTCGGTCAAACTCCAGCCTGGGTAAATCCCGGCATGGACCATGGCGAAGTTAAGCCCGATGTCGTAATGCATTAACGGTCTAAATCTGAGCCATTCCATCAATTCTTTGCAGTCATCCGCTTCTAGCACCTGACTAAGGCTATCACTGGATCTAACCTTTGCCTGACCATAGTAAAGCGCTAGCAAATGCAGGTCATGATTACCTAATACACTGACTGCACTTTCTCCCAATGAGCGAATAAAACGTAATGTTTTCAGAGACTGCGGCCCTCTATTGACCAGATCTCCGACAAACCATAATCGGTCCGATTGCTTATCAAAGTCTATTGCCTTGAGTAATTTTTTCAAATTACCATAACAGCCCTGCACATCACCAATTACATAGATTGCCATCAGTTCCTCACACAGCAGACGCTGCTTTTTTTAATTCAATATAACGAAACCAGCCATTGGCCAGCGCTGGCTCATCACTTACCAGAACCAGTTCCTGGCAAGTCTCCAGCAAATGCTCAAATACCACATTGGTTTTGGTCGCTAGATGTCTAATCAGAGGGTTAATCAATCGCCGCCCTAATGCCAGCTGACCAGGGCGCAAAAATTTATCAAGGATAAGTATCTGCCCTCCTGGCTTTAATATTCTGCTGGCCTCACTAAGGGCCTTAAATGAGTCGGGAACAATGGCCAGGATTAAATGCATAATGACCGCATCAAAGACATTATCTTCAAACGGTAAATCCATTGCATCCGCCTGCTGAAGCTTGAGACCCAGATCATCTCGCTGATCTGCACGTGCTTGTGCTTTAGCTAACATCGCAGGCGTGATATCAATACCGGTATAGCTAGCCTGTGGATGGAGAAAAGGAATATCCAGGCCACTACCAATACCGATAATCAGGGTTTCTGGTGTAGCCTGATGATTGAAGCGTTGCAGACTCTTCTGTCTTAAGGGTCTGGTGGCCTGATCGACCAGGACATCATATACCGGTGCCAGTAGTGTATAGCTGTGCTTCAACGCCACTAATGCAGCACTCTCGGTGTTGAGAGCACGAACTCACCAATCTCAGCATCAAACAACTTGCCATCTTCAGCAAGCATTTCGTAACTACCCCGCATAGTACCTATAGAGGTTTCCAGCATAGTTCCTGAGGTATACACAAACTGATCTCCAGGTTCTAGATGTGGCTGCTCACCGACTACACCTTCACCGCGCACCTCCTGCACCTTTTGATTCGAGTCAGTAATAATCCAGTGCCGATTGATTAATTGCGCAGCCTGATCACCCTTATTGATAATTGTGATGGTATAGGAAAACACATAATAGTCCTGCTCTGGATTAGACTGCTCCTCGATATACTGGGTTTGCACATCGACCTGTATGTTATTCATAATACCCCCTTGATTAAACCGCTACCGGTGCCTTGATATGTTCATGACATTGATAACCCTGTAGCTCAAAATCATCGTATTCAAAATCAAATATATTCTTTACCTCTGGGTTTAGATGCATTTGTGGTAATGCAAACGGGGTACGCGATAGCTGTAAATCAGTTTGCTCAAGATGATTAGAGTACAGATGAGCATCACCCAGAGTATGCACAAACTCACCCACTTTCAAATCGCACACCTGTGCCACCATCATCAGCAACAATGCATAAGATGCAATATTAAACGGTACCCCTAGGAAAATATCCGCACTACGCTGATATAATTGACAGGACAGTTTACCTTCAGCAACATAAAACTGAAAAAACGCATGGCAAGGCGGTAACGCCATATTATCCAGTTCCCCCACATTCCAGGCACTGACAATCAAACGCCTGGAGTCAGGGTTAGACTTAATCTGCTCAATCAATTGAGATATCTGGTCAATACGCCGACCATCTGCCGATGGCCATGAACGCCACTGCGAACCATACACAGGCCCCAGATTTCCCTGCTCGTCAGCCCATTCGTCCCAGATACTGACGCCATTCTGCTTCAGGTAATCGATATTGGTATTGCCTTGCAGGAACCAGAGCAACTCATGAATAATCGACCGCAAGTGCAACTTTTTGGTAGTGACAACTGGAAACCCTTTAGCCAGATCAAAACGCATCTGGTAGCCAAAAACGGAAAGTGTACCGGTACCGGTACGGTCAGTTTTTTCAACGCCATGATCGCGTACATGACGCATGAGTTCGAGATATTGCTGCATTAATTTGCCCTTCTTTTATAGGCCAGTATGGTCATGATTATTCCTGCTATAAACATAGGCAGCGATAACTGCATACCTCTGGTTAACCAGTCTGTCCCCATCAAATAACCAATATTAGCGTCTGGTAATCTAATCGTCTCAACCAGTGAACGGAACAACCCATAACCGAGTAAGAACAATCCGGATGTGGCCATTACCGGACGCGGGCGCGCAGTAAAAATCCACAATACTGCAAACAAAACAAAACCTTCCAGCAACATTTCGTAAAGCATGGAAGGGTGACGTGGTGCCGAACATAAAGCGCCAGCAAAATCAGAATAATACTGTGCTGGATATTTATCACAGGATAGCTTCATCGCCCAGGGTAAGGTTGAGGAGCCACCCCATAGTTCAGCATTGATGAAATTCCCCAATCGTCCTGCAGCTAATCCCAGAGGAACCAGAGGCGCAATGAAATCAGTCAGCTGAAAAAAACTGCATCCCAGCTTGCGACGGTAGACCTCCATTGCTACCAGTACTCCCAGAAAACCACCATGGAAGGACATACCACCTTGCCATATTTTAAACAGATACAGCGGATTAGCGAGAAAGCTGTCCAGGTTATAGAAAAACACTGAACCTATACGACCGCCCAATACAACGCCAATAGCCCCATAGAAAATCAGATCATCCACCTGCTGAGAAGAGATTAACCCATCAGAAGTCGGCGCTCGCTTTTTACCCAGCCACCAGGCGGAGCCGAAAGCACATAAATACATAAGCCCATACCAATGGATTTTAAGTGGCCCAAGTTCCAGCAGTACAGGGTCTATAGAGGGGTATGCAATCATTTAAAGGGAAGTTCTCTTGGAAATTTAGTAGCGTTGATTATGCCTCATCCTAATGCATTTCTCATCTTCAACAGGATAAAAAGCTTTAGCCCTATAAGGGTCAGGCAGGGAACAACAATATCAACACCCAGGTGACGACCACTATAGCTATAGCAATAAATACCGCAGCTGAACCCATATCCTTGGCTCGACCGGAAAGCTCATGCAGCTCTCCTCCAAAACGATCAACCACTGCTTCTATGGCTGAATTCAATACTTCAACCAGCAGTAACAGTAACACGCTAACAACCAGCAACAGCTTTTCAATGCCACCATCTCCCAGATAAAGTCCGAGTGGGATCAATACCACTGCAAGCATTAGCTCCTGACGAAATGCCTCTTCGTTTCTATACGAGGCCTTTAGTCCCTGCCAGGAGTAGACTGTTGCCTTGAGAATTCTATTCAACCCTGTGTTGCCGCTATCTGCCATAGTTAATCATTAACGTTATTTTTACCCAGATGAAGTATAAACATTTCTAGCAACTGATCCACTTGCTTGAGGTTTAACTGATGTAGCCAGGTCACCGAGAACTGGAGCGTATGGTGTTTTGAACCCACAACCAGCCTCTGCCTCAGAGGTAACATAGCCAGATCAGCGACCAGGCTCTGTAGCCTGCGCGTATTCTCCAGCGAATCTTCCAGCGTAACAGTTAGATCACCACTTGCCTCAGCTTTCACTACCACTTCAAGCCCAGCTATGAATAATTCCATTTGCAGATAACAGGCGATGACCATCGACTGGATAGCCTGCTGTTGTATCGCCTCACTTCCCTGTAAACGCAGATAAACCAGGCAATGCATAGCAGCCTGAAGATTGACTGGACAGCTATAAAGAGGGCCAATCGAATACGGACGCTCAGCCACAGTCAGCCATCGAAACCTCTGGTCATCCTGAGCAATAACAGGTACTGGTAAATATCGAGCAAACCTTGAATTGCTGAGCACAGCATTGACACCATTATCCAGCCCGCAGATATAAGCCAGATCCATATGCAGTATGTCAGCTTTTAGGACATCCTGTTTATGGTTTGCAGGCAATAAATACTGCCCGGCCCCATCAGCGATCAAGGGAATATCCCAGTCGTCAAGTCTGGCTCTAACAGCATCCAGATAAGACCAGTCACTCTTTAGACCTGGTAGAGAAACCACGACAGCAGCACATTGATCATCAAGATGTTGTTCGATGAGTTCCGGCTCAGTCCATCTGACCTCATATTCAAATTCCGAGAGAATTTCCGCTACTGCAGGCTCCACATTACAGAGCAAAACATAACTTCGTTTTAACTGTTTGTGTCGATGGTATTTCTGGACCATAGCCAAACTGGAAGATATCGCCTGCCGGGAGTCAAGAACAGCCAGTGAAACCTCTGAGTACCCAGTATATTCTGTAACCCAACTGTATAAATCATGCAGGACGGACAAAACACCCTGCTGCTTTGACTCGGGTATTGCCGGGTTATAACTTCTCGGCAGCAGTCGACTGGCGATGCGAAATGCTTTTAACACTTCATTTGACCCCGAGAAGACAGGCTGGGTAATCAACGGCTGAAGAACCGCATTCGATATACACAGCTGATCCAGATCAGAAACCGATCTCTGCATCTTTGTGGGTATGGCAGTTAGCTCAGTCATAATAGTTTTTCAGGTGAACTTCGGTTTAACAGGGCAACCCGCTGTGGAAAGATTTTTAACGACAGTTGCCATTTTCTGAATAAAACGCTCAATTTCCGTGCTTTTATGCTGATCAGTGCAATGAATTAACAGGCAGCCATCCAGCTCGGGATAATCATCAACAAGCGGATAACCCGCCAACATGTTGTGCCCTGCAAGAATCTGTAAAGCGCGTGTAAGATCGATTTGATCTATCTGGATAACACATTCATTCAGGCTAAAGCCGCTGAAACGCAGGCTGATATTTTCAATTTCTGTTAAGCCCCTTAGCAAAATTTTTAAATTCGTTTGCGCCTGCATATGCGCTTGCTGTAACTGTTGAGCAGATTGACCATGCAGAAAGTTCCACATCTTTACCAGATCATCAAACAGCGTAAACTGTTTTCCCTGACCATCTATTTTTCCTAACTGAACTTCAGATCCTGCCAGCAGCGCAGGTGCATTACCTTTTCTACTCAAGGGAAACCCGAGAGGTTGCAGGTCGGCAACAATGTAATCAAGCTGTTTACAAAGTTGTGAGGGAGATTGAATATGAGTCAGAGCCAGTGCATCAGCAACTACGACTGTATATATATCCCGCGCCTGCGCCCAGGCATTAATTAACGCCACATCCTCTATCACGCCGAAAAAATTCGGGTAAGAAAACGCTATAGCCAGCACATCATCACCTGGACTATCTAACTGTGCCATAGTCACACAGCCGGAGCTTTTATCAAAGTCAATAACCAAGGTTTCCAGCGAGTGATATTTAAGCCGAGTACAAAGAGCGTGTCTAAACACAGGGGGCATGGATGAAGGCAGAATCACTTTTCGCCGTTTCTCATTCGCTCCAGTCTGCAATGAATATAAGCGCGCCAACAAATCACTCAAAACACTGACCGGCTCTGTATCCATAATCAGAGCGCGCTGCATTGAAAAAAGTTGAGCAAGACTCGATTCGACATCCTTTTGAATATCCTGGTAAATGCTTACTACATCCCCCTGCAGATGATACCAGTCCAGACAGGAACCTTGGCCTGTGTATCCATTTGCTACAGGTTGATAAAAATCATAAGCGCCCGCAGCAAAAAAGTTCATTGCCACACCATCACGAGCCAGAGGCTCAGCCAGAGAAAGCATCAGATCTTTTTCATTTTCCGGTTGAGCGGTTACCCCAGACATCAGTCCACTAGTTGGCAGTACAACCTCGCCGGCCTGCGCAAGTTGTTTTAGCTCATTATCCGATAACATATATTCGGTATCCAAATCTCGTAGTAAGATGAACAAACTATAATAATGTAACAACAAATAAAAAAGCCCTGCAGAGACAGGGCTTTTAACATAAAACGAACACCTTTAATTAGTGCGAACCTATCTACATACTAGACGCGGCGCCCTCTTCCTTTCGTCATCCTCTTCATCGGATGTAAGAATACTCTCAGCACGATCAATAAATCTCATAGCCTTAACCAGTTGTAGATGATTTAGTTCTTCATTATTAAACAGCGTTTCCAGCTGGTTAGAAATCTCATTTAACACCAGACTATCCGAAGTAATACTGATAACCCCAGTATCACTAAATGTGAAATTCAGGCCCAGAGGAATATCCACTCTATCAAAGCGATTCGCAAAACTAGCATAGGAAAGTGGTTTGAAACTTTGATCCAGTAACAAGGCTAACTCGACCGGTGTTTTTCCATTAATGATTGCAAACTTGATGCCGCCACCCGCATTCAACTCACCGCCGACGTTCAATTGATCATGAACAAGACCATTAGCGGTTGAGTCCATTTTAATGATTAGATTTCCATCTACCTGCTGGATATAGTCACCAGTAATAGACAGGGTGCCTGTCTTATATACACCTGCCGTTATATCTGATTTTCCTGGAGAAACAGTTCCCGCTAAATTAATGACATTTCCATCAAAGGTACCAAAGCCCTGCAGTGATTCACCTGCATCAAGCTTCAAATTTTGCGCGATGCCTCCACTCTCAATACGAAAAGTACCTGATTTTATAGCGATAGTACCCCCAACATTATCGAATGTAAGATCAAAAACGATTTCATCAGCACCCTGGACACCAGGAAAGGCATCAGAATCAATAATCAAAAGACCTTCATTGATAAAAGAGGCATTGGTCGAAGTAGAAAAGTTCTTTGCTGCGAGAGTTTGTGAAGTTACATCAACATAACTACTGATATTAAATTCTCCCTGATTGGTAATAGTCGCATTATTCACATCAAGAGAAGCATAATCAGGAGATGACCAGTTAACTACTCCGGTTGGCGTTATAGTCCAGTCGGTATTTAATGTTCCACTAAACAGATCAACCACCCCTGAGGTTTCCAAGCCTGTTCCAGAGATAGTTCCACCATTCCAGTCCAGATTACCTGAATAGCTGAGGAGGTTATTCGTAATTAAAGATCCGAGAAGACTTATCTTAGGAATTTGTATAAGCCCTCCATCATAGGTCAAACTTGAGTTTGAACTAACAACAAGACCACCATCCCCTCCCAGACTTGCCATACTACCGATAATCAAATTAGCATTATTCAAGGTCAATATTTTAGTCGGTAACAGCTGTACTGAAGATTGAACATTAGCAACTAAAGGGTTTTGTAGGTTTATGCCATGAAAACTTCCTCCATCCACTGTAAAAGTTTTGGAGATTACAAAAGCCCCCTCACCCTGAATTTCGCTATTCCCTGACATGGTCACCGATGTTGGCAAAGCCGGCATATTCTGTATACCGGAAACTACGCCATCAACCAACTCCCAGTTGATTGTTGTATCGTAAACAAGAGGTTTTATATCAACTGCAAACGTAGAGGTATTGTTTAATGATAAAAGCCCTGAACCCAGGAACTGAGCATTACTGCTGGCTGATGACAGGGAGACTCCACCTGATAAAGAAAGTTTTGCGCCGTTGGCCCAGGACATAATGCCTTTATTGTCTATAGAGCCGGTACCGGTAAAGGTATTCGTTCCGGTATTAGCATCTAACGCAAATAAAGCATTATTCACCAGATTGCCATCAATCTGGAATGGAGTGCCTACACTGGTTTGAATTTCACCCCAGTTAACAGCGTCGGCCGCAAGGGTTCCCTGATCCAGTTTAAGTGTTGCTCCTAAATTATATAATACACCGGCACCCGATCTGGTTACTTTTGCATCCGATGCAGAAATAGCCAGCCCACCCTCTACATCCATTGGATTTAGGATAAAAGCATTACCTGCTATATCCAGACTACCACCAGATCCAACTTTTATCTGAGCATGAGCCTGAAGACCTCTCACGGTTGCCAATGATGTAATATCAATAATCGCCGGTCCATTGCCATCAGTAATAAATACATCACTACTGGTACCGGGTACAACCCCAGTATCCCAGTTTGCTGAATCATTCCAGTCAGTTGGGTTCAAAGTTGAAAGCCCCGACCAATTAACAATATTGGTGGAATCTACCGTGCCAACTGTATAACTCACATATTCTTGAGTCGAAATAACATTAGCAATACTACCTTTTGTAGTTGTTGCTATTGGATCAACTATATTATCAAAACCAAGTAAATTAGCACTGGCTGATGTATCTAGACAACCCGCACTATTACAGCCAACTACCGATACTGGGTTTGAAAAACTTGCTGCACCAACCACTTCAGCACTATCTTTCCAGTTCAAAATCAAATCACCGCCATTAATAGTGACAGTAGATGCATTCACAAAACTAGCCGCCATTCCATCCGGTGCGTAGAGGACAGAATATAAGGCTCCAGAATTAAATACTAGATCACCATTAATACTTAATGTACCAGGAAGTGTTAACCCATCCCCGCCTGCAATTACGCCGCCATTCACCAATACACTGCTATTTAAAGTACTATTCCCAGAGCTACTGATTCCTGAACCTACTCCAAGATCGAGCTGCCCCCCTGTCAAAGTCAGAGTATTGTTATCTTGTATGTCGATCCATCCAGTATTGGTAAAATTTAAGGTTGACGTATCTATGGTAGAAAGAGAAGTACTAAAACCATTAAGATTGATATTCCCCTTATTATAAAATTGTCCAGCCCCATTGATACTGGCATTGTCTATATTGATATCACCGCCATTGGTCAACACTGAAGCAGCATCTAAATCTAGTGTTGCAAATTGCATATTGACCGAATGGCCCTGCTGTACATCCCACTTAGTATTTATAAGATTGACTAAACCAGTACCGGTTATAGATGTATCTCCATTTACCTTTAAGTTACCACCGTTTGTATCGAGGTTTACGTTAAAAACAGAGACTGAGCCAAAAGTGTCGAAAACAACCTTACCCGTTCCTGAAGCCAAATTGGGATTTAAAATTAGATCTAGAGCACCAGTGCCAGTTGTTGCAATATTTATATCAGTTCCAGCATTTGAGGTATTAAAGATAATTTCGTTGTGTGCATTTAAAGTTAGAGAAACATCAGAGGGTAACGTGGTAGAGATTCCAGTCAGAAAAATTATATCTCCATTTTCCTGGCTTGAAGTGCCCGCCGTAGCAGTTGAAATACTTACATTATTACCAACATTAAGGGCTGCTTCAATAGTTGCAGCATTAATAACAGCACCATCACCAAGTGAAGTAAAATCATTCGTTCCAGTTATCAAACTTTGTGTTGATGTGCTGATAGTGATGTTATTCGGATCAATCAACCATTCACCAGCCATACCATTTACCGCCGTCGCATCCGGTACCGAGGTAATATCCAGATTTAACAAACCTGAGGTTTCAATAAATCCACCATCGCCACTAACTGCTCCACCGCGCGCACTCACTTCACCATGCACATGCACACCATTTTTTGCAAACACGATGACTTTGCCACCATTTCCGATTGTATTTGCATCAGCATTAACTCTGGCATTTGCTGCTATGGTGGTTGAGCTTGCATTCTGAATATCAGGGTTTAATCCCTGCTGATCACCGCCGATGAGAATCTTTCCACCAGCAGTATCTCCAGATGCATTGATATTCGCACCTTCATCAATATTGACGGTATCACCCAGTATCTCAATATACCCACCCTGGGCACCTGAGGCATCTACACTGCCACTGACCTGATTGCTATTTTTGGCAACCAGACTGATGCTTCCATCAGCGTTTTGTACAAGACCTCCAGCACGTATAGAGCCACTGTGGTTTAAGGTACCTGCAAACAAGCTGGCACTGCCCTGATTAGCTAAAATCTTACCCAGATTCGTTACTGTATTTTCATTCCCTGTAACTTCAAACTGTATAGCTGGATTCTCCAGACTACTGATAGTAATCGACTTACCTGCCGCTAATATGATATTACCATTATCAACTTCGATGACGCCGCCGTTTTCGATATTTGGTGCGATCAGTACGATATTGCCGTTATCACCTGCATGGATATACCCCTGATTGCTTATCCCGGCGCTACTGTCACCTTCGAACTTAAGATTACCATTGAGATAATCGCTATCAGTCATGTTCAAGGTTGAACCAAAAAATCCAGCCGTATTGATTTGTGCACCAGCACCCACCAGGATGCCATGCTGATTAATCAGAAATACCTTACCATTTGAGTTCAGCTTACCCAGTAACTGGCTAGGGTTATTAGATATTACTCGATTTAATACCGAACTCGCCGATGAGGGCTGTATGAAATTGGTAGTTTGACCGGCTCCGATATTGAATGACTGCCAATTAATAATGGTATTGTTACTGTTAGTAACATTTAAAACATTAACACTGGGACTAGAAAAGGTAGCCGAGCCATGGACAACCTGCCCACCAGCCGGGTTGGCATTGGCCATTTGACTACTCAGGATTAGACTTATGGTAAGAGCTAGCGTTTTATATTTCATAATGATGACTCCGCTGGTCTGCAGTTAATTACTGCAGACGGCATTCAAACTCCTGTTTATCACTACCTTCGGCACCAAACAATTTGATCATTTTTTGCATTTTAGGTGATAGCCTGGAAGGCTCAGGGATCTTGTCAAATTTCTGGAAAGCTGGCACAAAGTTCAGACGCACGGTTTTTCCGGCCAGTCGGGCCAAACCTGCCTCCCCTTTACC
This sequence comes from Gammaproteobacteria bacterium, assembly GCA_050306135.1. Classification (GTDB taxonomy): domain Bacteria; phylum Pseudomonadota; class Gammaproteobacteria; genus JACNJF01. Next base: position 85,152 of record JBNLGQ010000028.1, on the reverse strand, counting down.
CAGGTTGATCACCTTGCCATCTGTACCTTCGACCGCGACATCACCATCTCGCACATTGACATATAGCCCAGGCTCAATATTCTGGCTATCTGAACCACTAAATAGATCATCATTAATTGTGATTCGATCAGGTCTTGGCGCATTACCCATGGTACGCAGATGCACTGGAAAATTTGGGATCACCACTGGTTTGCTGAACCCATTTTTAAGGAATGCCGCTTTGCCATTTTCCAGAAGCATTTTGCCGCCTTCAAATTGAAATTCTATGGCACCACTCCACACTCTGGCATACATACCATTACCGCTTAAGGCATAGGCAGGCTTGAGGAAATATTGCAATAGTTTTGCAGCAACCGTTTCACTCACCGGATCCTGGAGCGCAGTGTTATCCACACAGTCACCATCACAGGCCAGATCAAAACCGGTTCCCCGGATACCGATAGTGGCTGTTGGTGTTGCCACTCGATAGGAACGCTGATTTAAGCGCCCGATAGCGCCGGTGATCAGGCGTAAACCGCCTCGAATAAACCTCAGGAATGCATTATTCTCTGCAGGTACCTCTGGCTTATAATGATGCTCTTCAATCTTAAACGCAGTTCCCGGGCTCATTGTGATGCGGCTTTTATCGTTAAAAGCCAGTACAGCGAACGATTTAATACCGGTTTGTATCTGGTCAAGCTCATAGACCGCAGCACCAGTCGATAAAGGGCGAGATTTATTATTACTATCCAGAGCACTAGCCTTGCCCTGCATCAAGGCAATACGTCCAATAACTCTGGATTCATTCTGAGGTGTTTTATCCAGTGCTCGATTTTCCTCATCACACTCTCCCCCTTCACACAGTCGCGCATCGAATTCCGTACCGCGTATACCAATAGTGGCTACTCTGGTATTCACTCGAAAAGCACCAGGTCGACTTTTACTGATGAAACCGGTGATAGCCCGAAAGCCACCTCGAATCAATCTCATGAATGCATTTTCACTGCCTTTGGTGGTATTCACGTCTTCAATCTTAAACGTGGTATTAGGCCTTAACGTCATGCGTGAACCATCTTCCAGCTTGATGACGGCAAAACCGCTAGCCCCGGTATTCAGTGTTTCACCATTATGCAGTGGCCAGCCTTTGCCCAGTATCTGGGGGGCATCATTGCCAACCTGTCCCGTTAGCACGCCTCGGGTATACGCCACCTCTCCCACTTCGGTCGCGGCAAACACTGAACCTTGCAGGCACAGTAAAAATGAGAAAATCAAACTACGATGAACTATGCTATTTCTATCCATAGTGAGCCTCAGAATCGGTAGATCAAGTTAAAGTGGGCCTTGTCGTCACCATCCTGGTTGATCGTTGTATCAGGACCACCACCTTCATTGATGACAGCATAATCAAGCGAAACACTAAGATTTTCCTTCCAGCTCCAGCGTAAGCCTACCCCGTAGGAAGACAGGTCGTAATCTACACCGTCGTTATATTTAACTTTGGCCTGATCGATAAAAACCAGATAGCGAACAGCGATAAAGGCCGGCGTCCAGACTTCAAAAGTAGTTTGATAACCACTGTCTCCAGTAACGGAGCGCTCTTCAAAACCTCGTAATGTAGCACTGCCCCCTACACCAAACTGCTCGCCAGGGATCAACTGGTCACTGCTTTTCTGCCCGCTTAAACCCGCATGGAAAAGCCAGTCTTTGGCGAAAATTCGATCATAGGCCAGATTATACCTAATAGCAGACCAGTCAGTTTTTGCACCAGGACGTACCAGCTCATAATCTTCTTCAGTATTATTGCTGCCAGATTCAATATTCAAATCATAGTAGAAATTACCGCTAAATGAACTTGCTTTGGCTGAATAAGTAAAACCATAACCCAGTTCAAAGGGAAAACTTCCAACATTCGCATCTGATGTGTTTCCGCCAGAATCAAACTCATTTTCGAAAAGTTTACTTTGAAATCCCGCTGACCACTGATGATTGAAGTTGGTATCAGTCAACATAGGACGCGAATAGGTGAAGCCAAACACTGAACCTTTCCCAGTAATATCCACACCACTGGCTACCTCACCAGAGTTCACTTCAGAGTCAGAAAATAGAAAATCGAGATTCGCACCATGAGCATATAAAGGTATATGGTAGTTCAGACCAAACTGTTTGGTAGCGTCAGGATCTTCGGGCGCCACTGTCAGGGTTGCAGTAATCGCGTGATCACGGTTGAATAGATTGCCGTTCTGATAGCCCAGAGTACTTCGAAACTCTTCGGTATCTTTGCTTCCAGAATTATCCAGAGTCACAAAGAAAATCTGCGGGTTACGATCATTAATGGTTAAATCTGCATCTATGGTATCGCCCACTTCACCTTCCTTAAACTTGAGTATGACACTTTTTGAAGCATGATTATTAGCAAGCTTTAAAGAACGAGACAATTCCTTGGTATTGGGTGTACTACCGACACTCAGCTCGGGCAGCGAGTTGCGAATATTCGTCTCATCAAAGAACTTATTGCCAGTGATATTGATCGCGCCAATAGTAAAATGCACGACATTAAGCTCGACAGTACCTGAAGTTAATTGTTGAGGAGGCAGCGATACTCGATGAAAACTATAGCCCCGTTTATTGATTTCCTGTTCCAGGGCATCTGCTGCTGCCGATAGCCCATCCAGACCATAATGTTCACCCAGATAGGATTTGAGTACCGTTTGCGCCTTATCACCTATAGGGTTATCACCAGTGACTGTAAAACTTGAAACAGTAAAATGCAGAGGGGTATATTCAGTTTGAGCTTGCCCAACTATAGGTAGCAGGGCAACTAGAAAGAAAAGATAAGCAAGTCCCTGTAATATTCGCATGAGTATTTTTTCATTATTCTTTATTCTCGGGCCTAAAAGAATATCGGTTGATGATGGTATTGTCCATGACAATCAGATCCAGAACGAGGTTTTTGGGCTACCTTTCATCACACCGAAGAAGCAGTAAGTCGACCTAGCTCGCCATCAACGCCTCTATTTCCTCAACACTGGTTGGCACCCCAGCAGTAAGCACTTCATGGCCTTTTGCGGTCACCAGCACATCATCTTCAATTCGAATACCGATATCCCACCATTTACGATGCACCCCTTTGCTTTGAGCGGGGATATAGATACCCGGCTCAACGGTCAGCACCATACCTGGCTCCAGTAAACGCCATTGATCACCTACTTTGTAATCCCCTACATCATGCACATCCAGACCTAACCAGTGTCCTGTGCGATGCATGTAAAAGCGACGGTAGGCATGCTCTTTCAGTAATTTGGGCAGGGTACCCTTGAGTATCTTAAGCTCCAGCAGCCCTTTGGTAATAACACGTACCGCTGCGTTATGAGGGTCGTTCCAGTGATTTCCCGGCACGACCTTTTTAATTGCTGCATGCTGCGCCTGCAATACAATTTCATAAACCTCTTTCTGCGCCGATGAGAACTTCCCATTCACAGGAAAGGTACGCGTAATATCAGAGGCATAACCCTCAACCTCGCAACCCGCGTCGATTAACAATAGCTCACCATCTTTCAGAGCATCGGTATTTTCAGTGTAATGCAAAATACAGCCATTACGCCCACCACCCACTATCGGTGGATAGGCATGCTCTGCCCCATTGCGACTGAATTCGTAGTTATATTCGGCTTCTATAGTGTATTCAAATAGCCCTGGCTTACAGGCCTGCATAGCTCTTTTATGAGCTGCAACGCTTATTTTCGCCGCCTTTTTCATCGCAGATTGCTCTGCTTTGCTTTTATACAAACGCATATCGTGTAACAGATGATCTAGCGAAACGAATTCGTAGGGTACATGCACACCGGAACGCGACTGTGCCTTGATCTGATTCACCCAGCCCATCAGGCGTGCATCAAACTCTGGATAACGCCCCATCATTTGAAAAACCTTTTCTCGATCCTCCAGCAACCCGGGCAGAATGTCGTCGATATCATCAATGGGAAAAGAATCATCGGCACCGTATTGCTCTATCGCACCTTGCTGACCTGCACGACGGCCATGCCAGGTTTCCTGCTCAGGATCATTTTCACGACAAAACAGGATATATTCGCCATGCTTACGTCCAGGCACCAGCACCAGTACTGCGTCAGGTTCATTAAAACCGGTTAAATACAGGAAATCACTATCCTGACGAAATGGATATTCGACATCGCGATTTCTCACCTGTGATGACGCCGAAGAGACGATGGCAATATTGCCCTTACCAATCATCTTCATTAACTGAGTACGACGGCGCTTAAATTCACTTACATTCATTACTAATGGACCTGTGTGTTCGCAACAAGGGGATTCATCTCTTCATTCATAAAGATCACCGACAACCGAACATGCTCGACAACCTCGGTATAAACTGTTTCTGCATCATCCGTTTCTTCTTCATCATGACTTAATTGACTGATCTGAAGCAGATCATCCATGCATTCTCGTCCCTGCTCTGAGAGTTTGTTCAGGCTGGCTTCACCATTGACCGCCAGACCATACAGATACCCCTGACACCAGCTCCCCAACCCCAGTAGACGCAGGGCAAACTCCTGATCCTCATCTGGCAGCAATAATTCGAATGACATATCATCCGAGTTTAACTGTACCTTAGTCTGATTAAATAATTCCTGTAGTATTTCTAACGACTCTTTGGCCAGCAGATCATTCGGATCGGGAAGTTTTTCCAGTGTAAACCCTACCCAACGGGCAAAATCATTCCCTCCCAGTATCAAACCACATAATGTACCGTGAGCCTCAGCAGCATCGGTCATTGCATCCAGTTGTTGTAGACTATTTTGTACCTGATCAAAATCTAACATTGTGTAAATTCAACTTGTTCGTATAATTTTCGCATTCTATCACTCAGATATGCTTTTCTCATTACTACTAAGCCCGAAACGGCCCTGTTTAATGATAAATCTGAATCCTGAGGATTATGGATTATAATCAGCTGTTGACAGTTATTCTTTCATCACCAAAAATGCGCCATGGATTCAGACAATAAAACTTATACAGAATCAGACCTGCTCAAACTGGAAAATCAGATCGATGCTCTGATAGATACCGTTACCCAGTTAAAACAGGAAAACAGCAACCTTCGCCATCAGCAGGACAGCCTGATGTCTGAGCGTTCCCAATTGATAGAAAAAACCGAGTTAGCACGCAACCGCGTTGAAGCGATGATCACCCGCCTCAGATCTCTGGAATTACATTCATGAGCAAACCTTTAGCGATTAACATCTCCATTCTGGATAAGGAATATAAGATTGCCTGCCCATCAGGTGAGCAGCCTGCACTACTGGCTTCGGCTGAATATCTGGACAACAAGATGAGAGAAGTACGTGATAGCGGAAGCATAATCGGCTCAGAAAGAATTGCGGTGATTACTGCCCTGAATATTGCTCACGAGCTGTTAAACTCCAACCAGCAAAGTGACAAACTTGACAAAGGGCTGTCTCCGCGCCTGAAAAATCTGGAAAACAAGATATCTGAAGCACTACAGAAAGCTCGCCAGATGGAAATCTAACTGTTTTTAATCAACCCTGTTTATATGCATGTACCGCAAATTTTAAAAATTTGATTTGACACACAGGGTCATAAAAAAATTCTAGTAGATTGCCGGTGCAAATATTTTAGAAGTGTCGTATAGTTAATTAAACCAACTGCGGTGTTAGTTAGCTTCTATAAGATCCTTGAGCCTAATTATCAACTTCGGGGTTTTTAGTGTCATACCGGTGTGCATGCCTGAGCTTTATCGGGAAGCCTGAAGGATGCTCTTTTTCCCCACCTGAACCTTTTGGTTCAAGGTTGATAGTCCGCGACGGCATCGCGGTTGGTATTTTTTCCTCCCAATAATGAAATATGCAACCTCAACAGATTCGACAACATTATCGCCGTCTACGCAAAAACCTTTCTTACACTGAACAGCAATTAAACGCTCAGCACCTGGCTAACAATATCAGCCATTATCTGAGTAATTATAAGCGCTACAAGATTGCCGCTTACCTGGCTGTACAGGGAGAAATTTCTTTATCAAACTGGATTGCATCGCAATTGCTGCATAGTATTTATCTCCCTAAACTCTACGAACCTGTTCATCCAAACCTGCGTTTTGCTCCATTAACCGAGCAAACTAGCTGGGTTAATAATCGATACAAAATCGTCGAACCTAAAGCTCACTGGGGAGAGACTCTGCATGCAAGGGAGCTGGATATCATCCTGATGCCATTAGTAGCGTTTGATAGAGCAGGCAATAGAATGGGTATGGGGGCTGGATACTACGACCGTTCACTGGCATTTAAACATACTCGTCGACACTACAACAAACCAGTACTTATCGGAGTAGCTCACAGCATACAGGAGCACCCAGCATTAATAAGTAATGAATGGGATGTAAGCATGGATTGTATTATCACTGAAAAAGAGATTATCCATCCCGACCGCTAAGCAACAAAAGCACTTATTGCAGGAACAATCGATAGGCAGAATTATTACTTTCATCCCAGTATGGAAACTCCAGTGACTCAAGACAATGTCTAAACTCCTGATATTCTGCCTTATCCACCTGTATCCCCATCAGAATACGACCATAGTCTGCACCATGGTTCCTGTAATGAAACAAACTGATATTCCAACGCCTGCCAATCTCCGAGAGAAACCTTAAAAGCGCCCCAGGTTTTTCCGGAAACTGAAAACGGTAAAGCAGTTCGTTATCTACTCCAGGACCAGGGTGACCGCCAACCATATATCGGGTATGCAGTTTAGCCACCTCGTTATCAGTCATATCCTCAACCAGATAATTTTTATCTGTTAAATGCTTAATAATCTGCTCTTTTTCTTCATTACCACGGGATAACTGTATGCCAGCAAACACCCTGGCCTTTTTCGAATCAGCATATCGATAATTGAATTCAGTAATCTGGCGCTTTCCGATAATCTGGCAAAACTGTTTAAAACTACCCGGTTTTTCTGGTATCTCCACAGCAATTAACGCTTCGCGCTGCTCACCTATTTCCGCCCGCTCAGAAACATGGCGCAAGCGGTCAAAGTTCATATTGGCGCCACTGTTGATCGCCACCAACGTTTTACCTGATACCTTTTTCTTCTCTACATACTTTTTCAACCCGGCCAGAGATACCGCTCCGGCAGGTTCACAGATTGCGCGAGTATTATCATAAGTATCTTTGATTGCCGCACAGATTTGATCGGTAGAAACGGTGATAACCTCATCCACCAGATTGCGAATCATCTTAAACGTGTTCTGACCAATCTGACGCACTGCAACACCATCTGCAAATATTCCAACTTCTTTTAACAGCACACGCCGCTTCACTTTCATCGCAGCATACAGGCAAGCGGCATCTTCAGGCTCCACACCTATCACTTTAATGGAAGGTTTAACGGCTTTTATAAATCCAACAATACCAGCAAGCAAGCCGCCGCCACCAACTGGCACAAATATGGCATCGATGTTATCCGGGTTTTGTCGGATAATTTCATGTGCAATGGTCGCCTGACCGGCCATCACATCAATATCATCATAAGGATGAATAAAAGAAAGGTTTTCCTGCTCAGCCAGCTCCAGTGAGTGCTTATAAGCCTCATCAAAATTCTCTCCGAACAAAACCGTTTTAGCGCCATGTGATTTCACAGCATTGACTTTGATAGTTGGTGTAGTTGCGGGCATCACAATCACAGCCTGCATATTTAACTTTTTTGCTGCCAGCGCCACACCCTGAGCATGATTCCCCGCCGAAGCTGCGATCACACCTTTAAGATCAGGGTTCTGTCGCTTCATCTGATAGGCCTTATTAAATGCACCGCGCAATTTAAAAGAAAACACGCTTTGCAAGTCTTCCCTTTTCAATAACACCTCATTATTCAACCTCAATGATAGCTCCGGTAGCGGATCCAATGGAGTTTCAGTGGCCACATCATAGACTCGGGCCGTGAGCACTTTTTCGAGAAATTTAGCGGGTGTCATGGAATAACCTCAAATAGCGATCAGGCATTATCGGGAAACAGCTACCATTAGGCAATAGCCGACGACTTTAGATCTATAATGACCAGGAGGCATAAAATTTACCTGTTAACGCCTGATTAGCGATGACATTTCCAGTCTCTCTCGTTACTATTCACGCTTTTGATAATAAGGTTATAAATTTATGGATGCTGATGACAAGAAGAAAATGGCAGCCCAGGCTGCACTGGATTATGTGATACCAGGAACAGTAATCGGCGTGGGCACAGGCTCTACGGTAAACCACTTTATCGACGCTCTGGCTGAAAAAATGAAAGGTGCTGTCGAGGCTGCTGTATCCAGTTCTGAAGCCTCAACAGAAAGGCTCAAACAACATGGCATTCCCGTCATTGATTTAAATTCAGCCGGTCAACTCTCCATTTATGTAGATGGCGCTGATGAATCAAATAAACAGCTACACCTGATCAAAGGTGGTGGTGGCGCGCTCACTCGTGAGAAAATTGTAGCGGCAGCCAGCGACACCTTCGTCTGTATTGCCGACGAAAGCAAACTGGTTGATTATCTGGGTGAATTTCCATTACCTGTTGAAGTCATCCCTATGGCCAGAAGTCTGGTTGCTCGAGAACTGAGCAAACTCGGTGGGCAGCCTCAGTGGAGGGAAAACTTTGTTACCGATAATGGCAATGACATACTCGACGTGCATAATTTAAAAATTATGGAACCGATGAAAATGGAAACACTGATTAATCAAATTGCCGGCGTAGTAACCGTTGGCATATTTGCTCATCGCCCGGCAGATGTACTGTTATTAGGTGGTGACAATGGCATTACCACTATAAAACCCTGAACATAAAAAAGCCCCCGACCAGCGGGGGCTTCATTCATACTAAACACTCATCTAATCTTCCGGTATCACAACCGTCAGTCCCAGCGACTGCCACGCCTGCATACCACCACGATAATAAAACAGCTTGTCGGCAGGGTAGCCCAGCTTCAACAGCCCCTTTATCGCAAGCGGTGACTGACCACACCACATACCATTACACCAAAATATCAGTTTCTTGGCACTGGTAAAATCCCATTCATCATTTTTGCGGTCTCCACCCATTAAACCCAGATTTTCAATACCGCGCGTTAAACCGCTTACGTCTCCGCGCCTTTTTGCTCCTAATTCACGCATAGTAGATATTAACTTAGGGTCATCGATATCCAGCGTAAACACGGTAAATGGAATATTCACTGAACCGGGAATAGTGCCACGTTTCCACCAGGCAGGAGTTCTCGCATCAATTATCAACCCAGTTTCATCCAGCATTTCATGCTCCATAAAATCGAACACTTCCAGCTGACCAACTGTAGTGACCCCTTCAGCTGCCGACATTGGCTGTATACAGAAGGGCGGGCACTTTCTTGATGTTTTGGCAAAGCCCCCCTCTAGAACATGATCCTGATCCTGTATACGTTCTATCTTGATAAGCTTGCTTTGATGAATAACCTCAACATAATCCTTGTCAGGGGTAAGCTTGACTTCCACAGCCTGGACATTTGCCGAAGCAGTAATCGCTATGAGAAAAAACAGACACTTAGATATTTTATATTTCATTATTTCTTTCTAACCTTTAGAATTTCATCGCGCACCGCATCCGGGTCCGGGTTTCCCTGATAAAACGAATATATTTCGCCTTTCTGACTATTGCTAAGGCGTTTATAAAATAGATAACTACCGATATAGTTTTTCTGCAGAACCTTTTCAAACTGCTCAACGCTTAAACCACTAACCAGGCTACTGGGCACTTCACCAGGATCTGCAACAGTCTCTGAAATCTTACTGCGAGCAGTGTTTGACTCTGTTGCCTTATCCAGAGTTATGCTCTCAGCCTCTCCCTGAAGCGACTTTAAGTAATCCGCATTCGACTGGGCCACCACAGAACCGGCAATAAACCAGAAAACAAAAAATACCCCCAGGTACACGCTCCCTTTCCTCATCCTTATGCTCGAAGTTACACTCAAAAATCAAACCCCTTTTTATTTTATGGAAATAATATTAGCCATGTTTTATATGTTTTGTGGCTTTTTTTTGATTTTATTTCACATTCCTCATTTCAGATTAGTCGCTAGCCACTCTTGTGTCAAGAAGTCAAAAACCACTAATTCCTTTAGTTACATTAAGTTACACCAGCTATTTAGAAAATTTATCAATAAAACAAAAATTTTAGTGCAGACATAAAAAAACCTGCTAAAAAGCAGGTTCTTTCAGGCTCGAAATATCGAGAAAATTGATTAACGCTTGGAAAACTGGGTTGCTCTACGAGCTTTTCTGAGACCAACTTTCTTACGTTCAACTTCTCTAGCATCACGAGTAACAAATCCTTCTTTTCTTAATGCCGCTCTGAATGTTTCATCATACTGCATTAAAGCTCTGGTAATCCCAAGGCGAATGGCACCAGCTTGTCCGCTTGGACCGCCACCGGCAACATTAACATTGATATCAAACTTGGAAGTCAGATCAACTGTTTCTAATGGCTGGCGAACCACCATACGAGAAGTTTCACGTCCGAAGTAATCTTCAATAGATTTTTTGTTGACAGTAATGTTTCCACTGCCTTCAGTCATATACACACGAGCTGCTGAGCTTTTGCGACGACCTGTTCCGTAATACTGTTCTGCAGACATATCTGATTCTCTTAAATATCTAGTATCTGAGGTTGTTGTGCTGAGTGATTATGATTTTCACCCGCATACACCTTAAGTTTCTTAAACATGGCTCGACCCAGTGGATTCTTTGGCAACATACCTTTTACAGCTGTCTCCAGGATTCTCTCAGGATGAGTCGCACGTAACTTTGACAGGTTAACAGACTTCAGGTTACCAATGTAGCCAGTATGATGGTGATACATTTTGTCCTGTTCTTTATTACCGGTCACTTTCACCTTCTCAGCATTAACCACGACGATATAATCACCTGTGTCTACATGCGGTTTATATTCAGGCTTGTGTTTACCACGCAGTCTGCGTGCAATTTCAGTCGAAAGACGGCCTAACGTCTTATCTGTAGCATCAACTAAGAACCAGTCACGTTTTACCGATTCGGGTTTTGCACTAAAGGTTTTCATAAATTTTCCTAAACTCGCTTAAATGCGTTTGTCTTCTCGAAGAAAGGGCGCGAATACTAACGGATTCATTTGTGATTGACAAGACATATCCTACTCTTTATTCAGATTTTCTTACTGATTGAGCTGAATCAATTGATATAACTAATTTTTATTGATTCATTAGTAAAAAATTGTTAAAAAAAGGCGTGGCTGGTAGGCCACGCCAATACCACCAAAGGAGGATGGAGGAGTTATGCTGGGGAAGCGAGAGGCGCTTCCTGATTCAGCATATAAGGATTATCTAATGTAGATACCTTATTGTCAACTTGGTTACTCTTTCATTTGTGCCTACTAGACCACACTTTATTGATTATTTAGGTTTATTATCGATATCTAACCTAACTTTCTCCACCACAGTGCCATTTTGCATATCCAGGTCTTACTGCTCGTTCAGACTTTAATAAAACAGCATATAGCATGCATTAATCAGCATCCTCAATTTGACGAATCTCAAAATCATGGGTTATATCTGCAGTTTTACCCAGCATCACAGAAGCTGAACAGTACTTCTCAGCTGACAGGTTAATCGCCTTTTCTACCTTCGCTGGATCAAGATTGTTCCCTGTAACAATAAAGTGCATATGAATCCTGGTAAAAACCTTTGGCTCCACCTCTGCACGATCATAATCAAGCTCAACCTCACAATTAACAACCTTTTGTCTGGATTTCTTCAGGATTAACACCACATCGAAGGAGCTGCACCCACCCAGCCCCAATATCAGCATTTCCATAGGCCGTATACCCAGATTGCGCCCACCAAACTCCGGAGGACCATCCATGACAACCGCATGACCACTCGCTGACTCCCCCACAAAGGTCATGTTATCCAGCCACTTTACTTTTGATTTCATCAATCCCGCCTATTCTCGTCTTGTTAAACTATTGAATTATGATATGTTATCGCGAATTCTAAAATTATAAAAAGGAACAGTTGTGAGCTTAGAGCCAATACAAAAAGTTGCACCTACTGAGAACCCTGCGTTGGACAGTTTTCTCAAGCACTGTCACCGCAAAACCCTACCCGCCCGTCAGACTATTATTCATGCTCGTGATGACTCGCATACATTGTATTACATCATCGATGGCTCGGTTAGCGTCGTCATAGAAGATGAAGATTGCAATGAAATAGTACTTGCTTACCTGAACCCGGGCGATTTCTTCGGTGAAATGGGGCTTTTCGAACAAAATCTAAAGCGTAGTGCCTGGGTCATTACCAGAACTCAGTGCGAAATAGCTGAAATTCATTACACACAATTCATGCAACTGGCTCGAGATACACCTGAAATCCTGTTCCAGTTATCTGCTCAGCTTGCCGCCCGTTTACGCAATACCAGCCGCAAGGTCAGTAATCTGGCCTTCATGGACGTCACAGGTCGTGTCGCAAGAACCTTGCTAGATCTGGCTAAACAACCAGATGCCATGACTCACCCAGATGGCATGCAAATCAAGGTTACCCGTCAGGAAATAGCCAAAATTGTAGGTTGTTCAAGAGAAATGGCTGGGCGCGTGATTAAGACGTTGGAAGAAGATAACCTGATCTCTGCTCACGGTAAAACCATCGTAGTTTTTGGTACTCGCTAGGGCTCGCTTCTACGAAGAAAATATCGCAGCCAGCTCACTACCAGGATCTGGCGCCCGCATAAAAGCCTCACCCACAAGAAATGCATTCACCTGATAACTTCGCATCAATGCGACATCTTGCCGAGTATGTATCCCGCTTTCGGTTACCACAAAACAATTTTCTGGCACCATGCCCAGCATATTAATGGTGGTTTGCAAACTGGTTTCGAAGGTTCGTAGATTTCGATTGTTGATACCGACCATAGGGAGATCTATCTGCAGGGCTCGCTCCATTTCAGCCTCATCGTGTACCTCAACCAGCACGTCCAGAGACAGTTCTTGCGCACACTGATAAAGATCCAGCAACTGCGGCTGATCCAGCGCTGCGACGATCAACAGAATACAGTCGGCTTCTAATGCGCGCGCTTCATTTATCTGATAGCTATCGATAATAAAGTCTTTGCGGATCACAGGCAGAGAACAGGCCGCACGAGCCTGCTGCAGATATGCATCACTGCCCTGAAAAAAATCAACATCGGTTAACACTGAAAGACAGGCCGCCCCTCCCTGCTGATAAGATTTTGCGATCTCTGGAGAGCTAAAGTCAGGCCGGATAACCCCTTTACTGGGCGATGCCTTTTTAATTTCTGCAATAACTGCTGACTGATTAGCAGATATCTTACTCTGTAGCGCATTCACAAAACCTCGTACTGGCGAAGCCTGCTGAATACGCTGCTGCAATTCATTTAACGAGGTTTGCGTTTGCCGCTGAGCTATTTCCTCGGCCTTGCGCGCGAGAATTTTGTTAAGGATATCAGACACAAGTTTGCTCTATCAGTTTTTGCAGAACCTCGGCCGCTGATCCAGCATCGATGGCCTTAGCGGCCATTTCTACGCCCTGCTGGTGCGAACCTGCAAGCCCGGATACATAAATCGCGGCTCCTGCATTCAGGCAAACAATATCTCGTGCGGGTCCGGGCTGCTTATCAAATACCGATTGAATCATCGCCAGACTTTGCTCAACACCATCAACTCGAATGCCTTCAATATCAGCCATTTGCATGCCAAAATCCTGCGGAGAAATGGTATAGCTAGTAACGACACCATCCTTAAGCTCGGCTACTCTGGTAGAAGTTGAAATGCTGATTTCATCCATGCCATCTTCGGCATGCACCACCATCACATGGCGGCTGCCCAACTGTTTGAGAACCTGCGCCATAGTCTCAACCAGCTCAGCATCGAACACACCAATCACCTGATTAGGTGCTGATGCCGGATTGGTCAAAGGGCCTAATACATTAAATATGGTGCGAACTGCCATCTCTTTACGTGGACCGACAGCATGGCGCATTGCACTATGATGTTTCTGTGCGAATAAAAAGCCAACTCCTACCTCATCCACACAACGTCCTACAGCCTCGGCATCAATATCCAGATTCACGCCTGCAGCTTCTAACACATCGGCACTACCTGATTTACTGGATACCGAACGGTTACCATGTTTGGCTACATGCGCACCTGCTGCGGCTGCGACAATAGCGCTAGCGGTTGAGATATTAAAGCTGCCGGAGGAATCGCCTCCTGTTCCGCAGGTGTCTACCAGGTAATCAGAGTGCGTTTTCACATGCGTTGCAAGATCGCGCATCACGCTAGCAGCGGCAGTAATCTCATCCACTGTTTCACCCTTCATACGCAGCCCAATCAGGAAGCCACCAATCTGCGAGGGCGTTGCCTCTCCCGTCATAATCTGCTGCATGACACTGGCCATTTCTTCTCGACTCAGATCCTGTCTTGCAATCACTGCTTTAATCGCTTGCTGTATATCCAATGTGCTAGCCCTCAATCTTTGTATTCAGAAAATTCTGTAGTAAATCATATCCATGCTCGGTAAGGATAGATTCAGGATGGAATTGCACACCTTCTACGGCCAGGGTTTTATGCTTTACTCCCATAATCTCATCAAAACTTCCATCCTCAAACTCGGTCCAGGCGGTAACTTCCAGACAGTCAGGCAGACTTGCCTGCTGTATCACCAGCGAATGATACCGTGTTGCTATAAAAGGATTGTCCAGCCCTTTAAACACCCCGCTGCCATTGTGATGAACCGGAGAAGTTTTACCGTGCATGATTTCCCTTGCATGTACTACTAAGCCACCAAAAACCTGCCCAATACTCTGATGCCCAAGACATACACCCAGCAAAGGTTTTATACCGGCCATCGCCTCAATCACCTGCATAGAAATACCAGCCTCATTCGGGGTACAGGGACCAGGTGAAATCATGATATGAGAGGCATCATTATTCTTCACAAACTCAACATCGACTTCGTCATTTCGAACGACTTCAACATCAACCTTTAATTCGCCCAGATACTGCACCAGGTTATAGGTAAAGGAATCATAGTTATCAATCATCAATACTTTCATGATTTCTCTCCTTTTCGTTCAGTTGAATCGAAGCGGTCTCTGGGGGATAACCCAGACTCTGCCAACGATACAGCACGGAAGATAGCGCGTCCCTTATTCATAGTTTCAGCCCATTCATTTTCTGGCACTGAGTCATACACGATACCGGCACCTGCCTGGATATATAATTTCTTATCCTTAATAACCGCAGTACGAATAGCGATTGCTGTATCCATATTGCCACTCCATGACAGATAGCCCACCGCACCGGAATAGATTCCACGCTTGACCGGTTCCAGCTCATCGATGATTTCCATCGCTCGAATCTTGGGAGCACCGGAAACCGTTCCGGCAGGAAAGGTGGCTCTGATCACATCCATAGCAGTTAAGCCTTTTTTCAACTTACCAGTTACATTGGAAACGATATGCATCACATGCGAGTAACGCTCGATAATCATCTTATCTGTTAATTCAATACTACCGGTTTCACTGACGCGGCCCGCATCATTACGCCCCAGGTCGATCAGCATTAAATGCTCGGCCAACTCTTTGGGATCGCTTAATAACTCCTGTTCCAGCGCTCGATCTTCGGCCTCGGTATGGCCTCTGGGGCGAGTCCCAGCAATCGGACGCACCGTTACCTCTCCCTGCTCCAGACGCACCAGTATTTCAGGTGAAGAACCCACCACATAATGATCACCCAGATTCAGATAATACATATAAGGAGAAGGGTTGAGGCCGCGCAATGCGCGATATAAATTCAGCGGATCTGAGTTAAAGGGAATAGACAGGCGCTGTGACAATACAATCTGCATTGCATCACCATCGATTATATACTGACGCGCCTTTTCCACGGCGTCCATATAGCCTTCACGGGTGAATTCAGACTCAAAATCCTGCTCATTGACTATGGCACCTTTTGACTGCGCAGGTACGTCAGCCGCATCTCGCTGAATTTTATACACCAACTGCTCCAGCCTTACCTGCCCACGCTTAAATGCCCCCCGCTCATTGGGATCAGCATAAACAATGATATACATACGCGAGGCCAGGTTATCAAAAACCACCAGCTGGTCGCTTAGCATCAACAGAATATCAGGGGTGCCATGTTTGTCAGGGTTAGGATTTTTGGCCAGTTTCGGTTCTACATAGCGGATGGTGTCATAACCGAAGTACCCTACCAGCCCGCCATTAAAGCGTGGCAGAAAATCCAGCTCGGCCACCTTGAAGGATTGCAGATAATCTTCGATATACTGCAAAGGATCATCCACCGTTTGCTGATCAATAATCTTGTCATAGGTCTGCAGGGTAACCTCATGATCATAAACCTTTAGATGGGTGTGACAACCCAGACCTATGATGGAATAACGCCCCCATTTTTCGCCACCCTGAACGGATTCAAAAAGATAGCTATAGGGGTTATTGGCAAGCTTAAGGTAAACACTTAAGGGAGTATCGAGATCAGCAAACACCTCTTTAACAAGAGGTACACGATTATAGGAAGATTTTAATTGTTCAAATTGTTCCGGGTTCATAATAATGACTCAGCAAATAATTAATAGGCAATACACAGTTAGGGCGAGAGTGTTTCACCATCGCCAGCAGGTATATGCTTTAACATTAATTATTTGTTGGTCAGTCATCATGCTTCTAAACATTCAAAGGTAATGCGGTAATTCTGCAAAGGAATCTAACACAGCATCGGGATCGAAGCTACGAATATCTTCACCGTGATTGTAGCCATAACTCATACACACAACCTGGAACCCGGCAGCTCTGGCGGCTTTCACATCGCTTTGCGAATCTCCAATCATCAGTGACTGCTGCGGATCAATGCAAAGACGTTCAGCGGCAGTCAATAACGGCAGAGGGTCTGGTTTTTTGCGCGGGGTATCATCGCCACAGATGATCACTTCAAAATAATCATGAATACCCAGATCCCGTAAGATCGGCAGCGTAAACTCGCCTGCTTTATTCGTCACACACCCCAATGTGTAACCCGTATTTTTCAGATAATCCAGACCTGTAAGGACCCCATCGTAGAGGTGACTGCGCTTGGAAGTATTTTCAGCATACAGATCACGGAATACAGTTAAAGCTTTCTGGTATAGCGTCTCTTCTGGTTCCCCATCCATGGAGTTGGTGAGTGCACGTTTTACCAGACGCTCAACACCATTACCCACCCATTGTCTGACTGAGGCTTCTCCTCGGACCGGCAAATCCAGCGTTTTTTGCATCTCGTCCACGCAAAAAGCTAGATCAGGCACGCTATCGACTAGCGTGCCATCAACATCGATCAGAATCATTGCCGGTTTACGCAAAGGCATAATCAGATTTATACCGTGGCTAGCTGAGCTCGCATTTCTGCAACAATGCTATTGTATTTATTCGCATCAGTATCTTTAGCTTTACCAAAAATACCCGAACCTGAAACAAACATATCAGCACCGGCTGCAGCGATTTCTGCGATATTGTCGGCTTTCACACCACCGTCGATCTCGAGCAGAATGTCATAACCCGAATCATCGATCATTTTTCTTGCCTGACGCAGCTTATCCAGGGTTGCTGGAATAAAGCTCTGTCCGCCAAAACCAGGGTTAACAGACATCAGTAAAATCACATCCACCTTATCCATCACATAATCCAGATAACTTAATGGCGTCGCTGGATTAAATACCAGACCAGACTTACACCCACTTTCACGAATCAATGAAAGGCTACGATCAATATGTTCTGAAGCTTCTGGATGAAAAGTAATAAAGCTTGCTCCAGCCTCAGCAAAATCAGGAATAATCCGGTCCACAGGCTTAACCATCAGATGAACATCAATAGGCGCAGTCACTCCATGCTTTCTCAAGGCTTCACAAACCAGAGGACCAATCGTCAGGTTTGGTACGTAATGATTATCCATTACATCGAAATGCACCACATCAGCACCGGATGCCAGTACATTGTCTACTTCTTCACCCAGTTTCGCGAAATCAGCCGACAAAATTGACGGCGCAATCAGATAATCAGTCATAACATTCCCCATTAGGTCTTAAAATTAGATCCGCGAATGTACACGAATCACAAGCAAATTTCAGCTCCTATATACACAAATTCATATGTGCTTATAATA
Organism: Gammaproteobacteria bacterium; assembly: GCA_050306135.1. Classification (GTDB taxonomy): domain Bacteria; phylum Pseudomonadota; class Gammaproteobacteria; genus JACNJF01. The sequence goes on along the minus strand of JBNLGQ010000028.1, from coordinate 66,933 downwards.
TTCTTGGAGAAATTGGTTGAATCATGAAAGTCTACATAACATCTTAATGCGCCTGATAAAGTCAAAAACAGACTCATTATCAATTGTTCTACATAAACGACTGATAACCTGGCTGGGAGAAAATTGGCCTCCAGCAGCGGCAATCAAATTAGAGTTAACAGGCTCCAGGATAAAACGTTAAAATATCTCAAAATTTCAAAAGGTAGAACAATGGCAATTAGTTTAGGTTTACACGTTATATCCATGATGATCTGGGTAGGAGGCATGTTTTTCGCCCATATGATTTTACGTCCAGCAGCAGTAGCTCAGCTTGAGCCTCCATTACGTCTGAATCTATGGCGACATGTGTTCAATCGATTTTTCCCTGTGGTTTGGGCAATCATTATCATCATTCCCATCACTGGTATCGGCTTAACCCATCCTTACGGTGGATTTGCCAAAGCGCCATTATATATACACATCATGACTGGACTGGGCACCGTTATGATCATGATTTTTCTGCATATTTACTTCGCCCCGTTTAAACGCTTAAAGCAACGACTGGACGAGAACGATATACCGGGTGCTGCTGCAAAGCTTAATCAGATCAGAACTCTGGTCGGAGTGAACACTGTGATCGGCTTCCTGACTATCGCAATTGCCACTACAGGCAAGTATTACCTGATATAGCTAACCGTTAACTGACAGGCATAAAAAAACCGGGGTTACCCGGTTTTACCAATCCTGGATTTCGAAAAGCTTACAGACTACCAATATAGGCCGCCAGGTTCTCGATATCTTTATCTGACAAACCTGCAGCCATAGCATTCATGGTTGGATTTTGTCGTGTACCGGAACGAAAATCGGTCAGGTTTTTTCTAACAAAGGCTTCATCTCTGCCTTTCAATGAGGGGTAAGTAGGTACCACACTAACACCACCAGCACCATGACAACCGATACAACCTTTTGCAGCAAAAGCAGACTTTCCAGAGGCTACATCACCGGCCATTACCTGACTTGAAACAGCAAGTGCAGATGCCAGTAAAACAGATGAAAACAGATTCATTAAATAACCCCCGTTATTCTAATGTAGAATGACCACCACCAACAATAATGGCTTGCTAAACCAGCTCGGCATTGTTACAAAGCCGCCAGATTTTGTAAAGTCTAGCAAAATTAACTGAATAAAAGCTTAATACCGGTGCCACAGCCATGAAAGATTTCAAAGATTTTAATCAACAAATTCGACAGGATATAGTTCTGCAAACCACACAGCGTGGTCATCACCTTAACCTGAAAACCACCTGGGGTTTATTCTCACCAAAAGCGATTGATGAAGGCTCCAGCATGCTGCTGAAATATCTGGAGATTGAGCCCGATGATGATTGTCTTGATCTCGGCTGTGGCTACGGAATTTTAGGATTAAATATGGCGCAATGTGCCCCACAGGGTAAGACTGTTATGGTAGATAAAGATTTTGTTGCAGTGGAATATGCGGAAAAAAACTGTCGCCTGAACAATATTAACAATGCTGAATGCCTGCTCAGCAATGGTTTTAATCAAATTCCATCCCAGAAATTTGACCTGATCGTCTCCAACATACCCGCCAAGGTCGGTAAAGAAATGTTATATCTATACCTGTTCGATGCGCTCAAATATTTAAAACCCGGCGGCTCGTTTTATATTGTAACAATCACAGGTCTCAGACAGTTTTTTAAGCGCGGGTTTACTGAGGTTTTCGGGCATTACGAAAAAATAAAACAGGGGAAAACCTATACCGTTGCCAGAGGCATCAAACAGCGCTAGTTTTAAATTATCTTATCACCCCTGAAGATTAACTTAATGTCGCGCACTGAAGAACTCACTCACCACGGAGAACACAGAGTTCACAGAGAGAAGCAATTAATCAGAATATTTCTATATTTTAGTGAAATAGCCTTTTTTGTACCTGAAAAAACGCATCAAACTTAAGCACAACTAAGTAAAGTTATACCCTGGTAAAATCCATAAAAAAGGCAGCCGTGGCTGCCTTTTAATTAAGTATGGATTGTTATTATTGAGCTGGTGGTGCTGGTGGTACCTGTTGCGCAGGTGGCTGGTAGCCATATTGGCCATAGCCATAATATGGGTTTGAACCATAAGGAGCTGGACCACCCCATGGGTTTCCACCCCAACCTCTGTTACCCCAGCCTCGGTTACCCCATCCATTATTACCCCAACCACCATTATTGTTGTAATAACTACCACGGTAATCACCTCGACCATCGCCGTAGGCATTACCACTACCGTAGCCATTGCCACGCCAGTCGGTATTACCATCAAAGTCTGAATCGGCATCCATGTTTGCTTTACCACGACCGCTAAAATTCAGATCAAATGAACCTTCACCATTTCCTGTGCCTCTACCACGTCCGGTACCACGACCAGACCCTCGTCCATCTCCATAATAGTTGCCATATCCATTGCCATAACCATTGTAGTTACCATATCCATTGCCATAACCATTGTTATCATCCCAGGCTGCGCTGGCTGAAGCAGATACTCCTATACATGCTGCAATTGCAGATGCTATTAATATTTTTTTCATTACTCAATCTCCAGTTTTTAATGGCTTTTTTACCATTTTTTTATTAATGGGGATTGCAATGCAAAGCTGAGGAACTGCTTTCAGATAAGCAAAACACCCCTTGCAAGAGCTTTTATAACGCAACTGAAAAAAAGAAGCAAAGCCTCAATTTAATTTGATTGACTTTAAGAGTGGAAAAAAGGGCTGATTATGAAAAAACGTTTAGCTTATCTCATTCAACGGGGGCTTCAGCTCAAGATGTTTCTAGCTTTAGCAACACTTTCCAGTGCACTCGCTACGCTGTCGGCAAGAAAATTGATATGTCCCATTTTTCGACCAATGCGCGCCGACTTCTTTCCATACAGGTGTAATTTAGCACGATCGATTTCAATGACTTCATTCCAGGCAGGCTGCCCCTGAGGAGGCCAGACATTGCCCAGCACATTCAACATAGCAACCGGAGTATGCAGCTCACCATTACCAGCAGGTAAACCACAAATCATACGAACCTGTTGTTCGAACTGTGAGCAATAACAGGCGTCCAGAGTGAAATGACCAGAGTTATGAGGGCGCGGAGCCACTTCATTCACCAGCAACTGCCCTGTATCGGAGATAAAAAACTCAACCGCCAGCACGCCACAATAATTCAAACCTCTTGCGATAATTTGAGCGGCTTGCTGTGTTTTTTTCTGTAATGCATCATCCATATCAGCCGGCACCATAGTCACATCCAGAATACCATTCACATGCTCATTCTGTGCCACAGGAAAACAATAACATTCACCCGTTTCGCTACGTGCCAATACCACTGAAATTTCCATTTTCAGATTAATACGCTGTTCCAGTACACAGGGCGTATTCAGGGTTTTAAAAGCAGCAGCCACTGATTCAGCATTTTCACAAACAATCTGTCCCTTTCCATCATAACCCAGAGTGGCTGTTTTCAAGATTGCAGGATAGACAAGCTGATCTACCTGAGCCAGATCTGCTTCAGTCTCAATCGCAATAAAAGGCGAGGTAGCAAGCCCCAGAGACTGAATGAATCTTTTTTCAGAGATTCGATTCTGTGTGACTGCCAGTGCCTGAGCAGAAGGATGGACAGGCAACTTACTCGAAAGATAATCCAGCGCATCAGCAGGAACATTTTCAAATTCGGTAGTAATTACTGCACAGTGTTGAGCCATACGTTCAAGTGCGTGCCTGTCGGTATACTCAGCCTGTAGATGCTCTGTCGCCATGCTCCCAGCCGGGCTATGCGGATCAGGATCCAGCACCATCACTTCATAACCCATGGTTCTGGCAGCTGTGACAAACATACGGCCCAGCTGACCACCACCAAGAATGCCAAGAGTACTACCAGGAAAAATTGCCATGAATATCAGTCTTTAATCATTAGGGGGTAAAACCATATCAAAAACACTGCGTTTTTGATCTTCACGAAACTGTTCCAGCTTGTCACGCTGGTCGATATCATTATTTGCAAGCAGAGCAACCGCAAATAAACCGGCATTAATCGCGCCTGCCTCACCGATAGCAAAGGTCGCTACCGGAATGCCTTTTGGCATCTGCACAATAGAAAGCAGACTGTCTTCACCTTTAAGGTATTTTGAAGGTACCGGAACCCCCAGCACAGGTACGGTAGTATGGGCCGCCAGCATACCGGGCAAATGTGCTGCACCACCAGCCCCAGCAATAATACAGGCCAAACCTTCATCACGTGCCGATTTGGCAAATTCAGCCAGTAAATCGGGGGTTCTATGCGCAGAAACGACCTGTGCCTTATAAGGCACACCAAACTTTTCCAGCTGTTCTACTGCAAGTTTCATGATGGGCCAGTCACTATCACTACCCATGACTACAGCGACTACAGGTTTAGTCACGATATTTCTCCGGTTGACTCAGAAAAAACGGCGCATTCTACGCTGTTTTTCATCGAAAAAAACCCTTAAATAACGTCTCACGGGCCTTTGCGCGCTTAATCTTATTCTAATCCACTCACTTTAGGAGTAAAATCTCGCTCCTTTTGCAGACTCAGATGAGCCAGATCAATATGTCTCAAGCGGTACACCAGTCCAGAATTGACAACCTGCCCCTGATTGCCAGAGGTAAGGTGCGCGATATATACCAGATAGACGAACAACATTTATTGTTTGTCACTACCGACCGCATATCTGCCTTTGATGTCATTATGCCTGACCCAATTCCCGGTAAAGGTACACTGCTGACTCAGATATCCAACTTCTGGTTTGAAAAATCTGCTGACCTGATTCCCAATCACCTGACTGACCTTAATCTGGCAGATTATGTCAGCAAGAAAGATTATGAGCTACTCAAAGGTCGCTCGGTGATCGTCAAAAAGCTTAGGCAATTGCCAGTAGAAGCCATAGTACGCGGCTACATCATTGGTTCCGGCTGGAAAGATTATCAGGCTAGTGGTGCAATTTGTGGCATCCAGCTTCCTGCTGGATTACAACAGGCCGAGCAATTACCTCAGCCCATCTACACCCCGTCGAGTAAGGCCGAGGTGGGCGATCATGATGAGAATATCTCTTTCGATAAAACGGTGGAATTGATTGGTCAGGAGCTGGCTGATCAGGTACGCGACGTGAGTATTGCCATATACAAAATGGCGGCTGAATATGCATTAGAGCGCGGCATTATTATTGCCGACACCAAATTCGAGTTTGGACTGGATGAGAATGACCAGCTGGTGCTGGCGGATGAAGTTTTAACACCCGACTCATCACGTTTCTGGCCACGACTTCGGTATCAGCTGGGTACCAGCCCTGTAAGCTTTGACAAGCAGTTTGTACGCGATTATCTGGAAACACTGGACTGGAATAAGACTGCTCCAGGACCAACGATTCCTGCTGAGATTCTGGAGAAGACTCGAGCAAAGTATCAGGAAGCTTATGAGGTTTTAACGGGTCGTAAATTTACTGTTAGCTAGAAACAGGCTTTGATGATTCTGTACGCCATAGCCACTTCGACCTAACAACCAAACCCCTTCAGGCACCCTGCATTAAAGCATAAGGAGGCACCACTACATCGAAGTATGAAGACGCTATTTCTATCCGTAACAATCCTGATGGTAACGGCATGCTCCTCACTGCCTTTAGCCGTCCAGCAGGAGGAAAAATACACCGCATCAGGACCCAATGCAGTGTACGTCGTCAATCACGGAGGGCATACAGGGTTCGTCATACCATCTGCAGCAATCCATAGGGCAATTCCTGAAATTCGACAACGTTTTCCTGATGTTCCATTTATTGAAGTGGGCTGGGGAGATAAAGACTTCTATCAAGCTAACGAAATCACCTCCGGGCTGACTATTCAAGCCATCTTCTGGCCCACCGATTCGGCGATACATTCTATCGCTGTACCCTACGATGTCACTAAATTCTTCCCACACAGTGAAATTGAAAAACTATGTTTAACTGACTCAGAGCTGGAAACATTAATTACTTTTATCTCTGACAGTTTTGCGAAAGACAACAATGGAAATATATACCCGTTAAAAAAGGGATTACATGACGATAGCCAGTTTTTTAAAGGTAGCGGTGACTACTACCTGATGAACACCTGTAATATATGGACCGCAAAAGGGCTGCAAAGCGCTGGGCTAGATATTTCACCGACCTTTAAAATAACTGCTGGTAGTATTATGAGTTACCTGAGAACCGTCTCGTCTCAATCAGATGAGAAGCATAGAAAAACAGAAGCACAAAGTCTTGAATGCATATTCCCTTAGCCCACAATTGATACACATCATAAAACAGACCATATACCTGCAGCACCTGAGAGCAGTAAAAATTAGCAAGCAATTAATCCATCATGAATGATTCTGCCCAGCCTCTGCGATTAAGCCATCGCAGGGTTCTTAAAATTGCACTACCTATCGTGCTATCTAATGCAACGGTTCCCATTCTTGGTGCCGTGGATACTGGCGTAGTCGGTCAGATAGGTGCGGCTACCCCCATAGGGGCGGTTGGAATTGGGGCAGTGATTCTTGCCTCAATTTACTGGATCTTTGGTTTTCTGCGCATGGGTACGACGGGCATGGTCGCTCAGGCACAGGGCGCTGGAAACCAGGCAGAGGTTTCTGCGCTACTGACTCGGGCATTAATGATCGCCTTCGCAGGCGGATTACTGCTGATTCTGTTTCAGATGCCTATTCTGTGGCTGGTTTTTCAGATCTCCCCTGCGTCATCAGAAGTCGAGGCGCTGGCACGTTCCTATATCAATATCCGTATCTGGTCTTCACCCTTTGCCATTGCTATCTATGGCCTGACCGGCTGGTTGATCGCGCGCGAACGCACAAAGGCAGTGCTGTTATTACAGCTATGGATGAACGGACTCAATATTGCACTCGATCTATGGTTCGTACTGGGCCTGGGCTGGGGCGTCGAAGGCGTGGCCATAGCAACAGTCGTCGCAGAGATTTCTGGAGCTGCTATGGGGCTGTGGCTGTGTCGAGATGCAATGACCCATCCGGCGTGGCGATTGGCAGAAAGGATATTTGATCGTGAGCGACTGATTCATATGGCGCAGGTGAACATAGACATCATGATTCGATCAGTACTGCTGCTATCGATCATCGTCAGCTTCACTTTTTTCGGTTCCAGCTTTGGGGACCTGACACTGGCAGCTAATCAAATTCTGATGCAATTCGTCGAAATTACAGCCTATGGACTGGATGGGTTTGCCTTTGCAGCAGAAGCCATAGTCGGTCAGGCCTTAGGCGCTAAATCACAAACTACATTGCGTCGAGCTTCTTTACTCACCTCCTGGTGGGGACTGATTATGGCGGGGCTTTTGGCTTTAATATTTGCATTATCTGGCGGGGGGATTATTGATACGATGACCACGGCGCTAGATGTTCGAGTGGAGGCCAGAAACTATCTGCCGTGGATGATAGCGACACCTCTGTTAGGCTTACCAGCCTGGATGCTGGATGGGATTTTTATTGGTGCCACTCGTACTCGGGATATGCGCAACATGATGCTGGTTAGCATTATAATATATCTTGTAGCTGTTGCTATTTTTATGCCTACGTTTGGGAACCATGGGCTCTGGATGGCTTTGTGTGTTAGTTATCTGGCAAGGGGTGGAACCTTACTCTGGAAATATCCCGCATTAGAGGCGACAGCTAGTAAATAACTAACTCAAGCATTAAGCCATAGAAAACTCAGACTCTTCCACTAACATTATGCATGATATGAACACTCCTGATAATCAAGCAAAGGGCTCCCAATTTCGTATTAGAAATTATGGAATACAACATTTTGAAAAGCCTGCCTTAACTGCTGGCTGCTGCTTATATTTTTACCTGCATAACGCGAAATCTGTCGCATCACTCACTCCGAATTATTCAGACATTAATTTTTTCAGGGGGTGTTAACTTGCCACTACTGAAACGCGACTCACAGGTATGGAAAAACCTGATAATTCTGTCAATGGTCAGCCTGAGCGGAATGATCATTTTAATGGCTATTATCTTCTGGCAAATGCTTAATAATGTGACCGAAGAAAGAAAAAACTCAATTCAGGCACAGGTTGAATCAGCAATCTCCCTCGTCGAGAATATCTATCTTGAATACGAGCAGGGTCTCATACCCGAAGCCGACGCCAAACTAAAGGTATTAACTTACCTCTCTTCATTGAAGTACCCAAATAGCGGATATTTTTGGGTACTTGATAACAATGGAGTGATGCTTATGCACCCATACAATCCAAAACTGATTGGTCAGAATTTATGGGACTTAACAGATGCCAATGGAAAATACTTTGTTCGTCAACATATAACTGCCGCTCGAGCAGGTGGGGGTTTTAACACCTATGAGTGGCCTCGACCCACAGGAATTGAACCGCAAACAAAGATTGCCTATGTCACCATGTTTAAACCCTGGAAATGGGTTATCGGCTCAGGTAACTATACAGATGACCTACGGCAGGCAGCCTGGAAGCAAGTCACTTCTGGAGGCATACTGATCTTCATTTTGTTCGGCATAATTATAGCTACATCACTATTCCTGTCGCGCCGTTATATGAATGAATTCCGTGACAGCGCAATTCATGATGCGCTAACCGGCCTGCATACCCGAAGGTATCTTGAAGAGATAGGTCCTCGAATGCTAAACAGGTCTGAAATTCAAGGCCAGCCTGAACTCGCCACCATATTTTTTGACATCGATCACTTCAAACACATCAATGACAATTATGGTCATAAAACTGGTGACAGAGTGCTCCACGACATAGGTCAACTCACCAAAGAACAGCTGCGACCCAATGAAATGCCATTCCGTTATGGCGGTGAAGAATTCGTAGTGATAATTTATGCATCGGAAGAAGACAGCCGAAAAGTCTCTGAACGCATTCGTCATGCTATCAAACAACACTCATTCAAATATTCAAAGCATGAATTAAAGGTCACTATCAGCATTGGTGTAGCCATCAATCGTCCGGGTGAAACATTAACCGAACTACTGCGACGAGCCGATAAATGCATGTATGCAGCGAAAGAATCTGGTCGAGACTGCACGATAAGTGAATCTCAAATAACTGCGAGTGATGACACAACGATTACTCTTACTCAAACTTGAAGACTACCAGGAGCTGGAAGCAATACTTAGTTCAGAAGGAGTAGACATCAAACAACTCTGATCAAATCCTGATATTTTTGATCAGGGTCATCTCCCTGACTAACTCTCATCCTTTTCTCTTGCTAGCCTCGATAAAAATCCGTCAATGTGAGAAGATAATTTCCTTGAAATACAAAAAGAGGTAATCATGCAAACCAATGTCTTCTTAGGAGAAAGAATCACTAACGCTCGTTTGGCGAAAGGAATCACTCAGGAAAAACTGGCAGAACTGTGCGGAGTAAAAAAATCTACTCTCGTCAAATGGGAAACAGATCAAAGCTCACCGCGTATAAATCGCTTAAACCAAATGGCAGGCATACTGGGTGTATCTGTTGTCTGGTTACTAGCCGGAGATGAAACGCTGCTGCATGTTGATACGCCCTCATTAAATGAAACCATGATGCTGGAAAACAAACTGGATGCTGCGGAAGCGATGATAGACCAGTTAAAAGGCATCATCAGTGATATTCGTCATCAGTCGAAACGAATTCAGAATGAATTTGATCAGGAAAACTTTTAGTTATAATTGTCCTTATAGGCTTTATTAAACAAAGGGCCTAAAACGTAGTAGTTCAAACCCGACCTGACAGTTACCGAATTTTAGAAGTAACTGCCAGGTTAAATTCACATAAAACCACGCCCTACGAAAATTTGAGAGCGAGAGTCTTTTTTATGTGTTGACATCTTTTCTCAACTCTTCGTAGTGCTTCTTCTCTATAAATATTACTTTTACTCTACCAAGCCCTTTTCGTAATAAGCGATGAACCCAAAACCATAACAACATAAACGTAATTAGAATTTGGATCATTGATATCGTGAATAAAAAGTCGTATCTCAAATCTGTTGGAATGACCAGAAATATCAATCCAGTCAAGAAAAACAGAATGAAAAATCTCCAGGTTATGGCCCACGAGAGAACAAATGATGTAGTCTTATATTCAGTTAGCTCATGAGGTAACTTCATGTTTATTTTTGTAAACACTAATACATGAATTACCAAAGCCCACCAACAGTAAATGCAATTGTACTGTATTCTTCATCTTCAATCGTTCTGCTGCTGGAGGTAAAAGAAATCAACAATCTTGAACCAGAGCTCACTGGTATACCATACCCTACTCCAATTAAGTAACCGCTACCGTTATCACTGCTGCTGTAGTTATCAAATGAATCGGTCACACTCAGTTTAGCTATGCCATAATCCCCGCGCACAAAAAAGCCATCTCCAGGTTCCCGCCCAAAGAAATGCATAACGCTAGCCCCGTACAGGTAATGGTTTATCTGTATGTAATCGTAACCATCGTCAAGTCGATCCCCAGAACCGCTGATCGCAAATCCAACTATAGTCGAAGACTGATCACCAACAGGCCAGTAAAAACCCATCGTATCGAGAGCAACTTCTGCACGTGTGACATCTGAAAAAGACTCAACCGATTTTATCTCCGAATCAAATGGTTCTTCATATTGATGATCAGCAATCCCCAGTCCCCAGTAGGTATACCAGTTCTCTACATCAGCATTTACATTTGCAACACAAAGAGTGGATAAGACACCGACTAAAGAGGTAAAATATTTTTTCATTTCTTATATCCTTTATTAAATTTCCAATTAAAAAACACATACATAAAACGACAGAAATGATGCCAATTTATGTAATTCATTCTAATGTTCGACAAACAGGCATAGATTCGTCATCTTTAAGAGAACGTCATCTTTTAGAACCCATAAATCAAGGTTGACAATACCGTGCAAACCGCACAGCGTCAACATACGCAAAAAATAAAGGAGAGTGTCACGCCAAAGACTCGGAAGACTCAGGTATTCATCGAAGTACCTCTATGACCATTGCGTATCCAGCTGCGTGCACTGCGTTTTTGTGTGTGAACTTGCGGTGGTCAGTTCTCGCATTTTAGCATCCAACAATCAATACTTTGTCACCGTCAATTAGTATGAACTAATTCAGCTGAATGTTACGATACGAGAACTGCCCCCAAAACCCCTGTCTCGTTAACATAAGGGTAATGTTATTTTTGGTACAGTGAAGAACTATGAAAGTAGTGATCAATAATATTCACACGTATAAACAACAGTATTAATAGCTTATGGAATGGTTTACTGAAATTGATCTTTATTGTGAACGAATTGATTCAGGTTTTTGGGCTGAGCCTTTGAATGCTATTACAAATATTGCTTTCATAATTGCATCTTTTTGGGCCTGGTATACGGCATATAAGCTCGGAAAGCTAGATAGCGCAATAAAATTACTTTGTATTATGGCTGCAAGTGTTGGCATTGGTTCGTTTCTATTTCATACCTATGCAAACTTATGGTCTTATTTTGCTGATGTAATTTCTGTTTGGTTTTTTTTCGCCTTATATGTGGTGGTCTTAATAATTAGAACACCCGCCAACTCAGCATTACGAGTGGGTGCTATTGCAGCTGGCATTATAGCTATTATTGGCGTTGTATGGATTATAGGATCAGGCAATGCTACCCACACTAAAGCATCCACTGATGTACTAAATGGATCTGAACAGTATGCGCCAGCCTTAATTGCTTTATATTTCTTCGCACTCGTGAGTGTTCATAAAAAAAATCCTATTAGACTATGGATTGTAAGTGCAGCAATGATTTTTACATTATCGTTAATTGCGCGCACAGTAGATTTACATTTATGCGAAACATTTCCTCACGGCACACATTTATATTGGCATTTATTAGATGGGTTAACGGTTGGGCTTTTATTACAGGGGCTTATTCGAATTAAAAGGGAAGAAACGAACCGCAAACATGATCGTGTTGCAGGTGGGCTCAAATAGTCCGTTCCATCAGCACCATGAATACGGGTCTACACAACTGAAGGGATTCAGAAGGTAGGACAATGCAGCAGCTATTGTCGAGGGCGAAGCAGGATGCCTGAGCCGAGGGTGTTTAAAGCAAGCTAAAGAAAATCAGGCACAGAGTATTCAAATATACCTTAAAAATACCTGGCCAATTCCACCAACAAATAATCATCCTTCTCATAAGCCTGCAAAGGATCAGCAGAATCTATATCTGTAAAAACCTGCATTTCCCCACTTAATTTCCAGCTATCCCCCAGCCGCCGACTAGCTTCAATGCGTAGCGTCTTCGACTGATTCTCCGTATCCACTATAAATCCAGCCAGGACCTCACTACTCTGAACATCATTAAAAGCAAACCTCAAGCCGGCAAATAAATCATTATTAAATACTCCATCCTCTTCCTTACTGCGATCATCATAGGAATACTCCAGCAAAATACCCATATCAGTTGCAGAATCCAAAATACCGTAGAAGGTATACTCAAACCCCGCCGTGGTGGCAATATAGGAGCCAGAGTCCTGGTCACGATGAATTAATTCCCATTTCCAGATCCAGTCTTCCACTATTGCCTGCAAGTCTATGCCGAACTGCGTCATCTGAGCATAATAGGGAACCAGCACCAGCTGCCCATTCGAATCAAACCCAATATTTAATTCAGGATCACGATTGGTCCCTTTAAAATAAGACAATCCTAATTCGACATCACCAAATGTCTGGGTATAGCGCAGCGCGTAATCCACATGATGCGCTTTATCATCAGATTCATAACTGGCCTGACTATCATCAACTGGTAGCGGGTACCTCAAACGCCCCTCTTTAGAATGAAATTCTGACTCATGCAAACCCGGCAGAATAAAAACATGAAACACACCCCAGTCCTGTATGGTTGTGTAATGTAACATCGACTGACCTAGCTTATCTTCACCATCGATATCTTCAACCCGGTCAATTGAATTGATTACGTCTACTAAATGCTGTGATTCCGTGACACCCCAGAATACGGTATCGACTCCAACACGCCATTCATCATCACCACTTAAATGCAACCATTTGAGTTCGCGTATATTTACATGCTGCCGATTCTCGTCACCCTGATCTGCTCGCAAGAACAACTCCGTACTGAAGACATCGTCTCCATTATTCCATGCATGTGTTAGCTTTGGCTGGATGGATAATGAAACACTCTTATCCTGCTGATCAAGATATTGAGCATCTTCTGGGTACCACTGAAGCTCGGCTGCTATATTTCCTGAAAACTCCCATGCTTGAACACTAACTGCCCAAATCGCCACTAACAGCAAAGGCCAGGTTGTATTAAATCCTTTTTTCATCGCACTCTTTTGAGGGTTTGAGATCTAAAGTCGCTTTCTGTCAGACCGGTTTTAAAAGCGTAGTTTTTCCATTCTAGAATGGTTGATTTTCCATTCTGATGATTCACCATTTCCATCTTATCAGGACGCCAGTAGTGATTCTGATACTGTTTATAACCACTAGCCTGTAAAGTTTTTAAAGGCTCATTTTTACGATCAAAATAGTCAACCTTTACGGCTCGATATGCTTCTTTGTCCATCCATACAATCTGTCGCTTGTAACCTGAATGTTTATATGCGGGAGTACGCTCAATCACATAACATTGATAAACACCACAGGCTTCATCGCGCAGGTATTTATAACTATATTTTTCAATTTCCTGAGAACTTAAATCTTCAAATGCAAATTCACTCCCCATAAAGGGGCCTGATTTATTTCGCGAACTTATACGTTTTACACGTTTGATTGCAGGCAGATAAAGCCATTGATCATCCGGTTCCAGTCCATGTGAATAGGTTAGCATAGCAGTGCCTTTAACATCGGCAGGCTCATCAAATATTGACATGCTTTTATCACCATCACCTGCAACTTCCAAAGTGCGAATTCTGATCTTTCTTGTCGAGGTTTCACCATTTTTATTCTTCAGAATCATGTTCATATCAGCTGTAAAATCGACAAACTCTGCGTCATAGGCATTGGCAGCCTTTGCAATCTGCAGACCTTTTTCCTCTGGGCTTTGCGCACTTACTAATAGAGGCATACTCAGCAAAGAAGCCAGTATTATCTTTTTAAACATGTTTCATCTCCTTTTTATCCAGAGCCATTAATAATGGCGGTAACAATAGAAAATCGGCTATCAAAGCAAATACTATCGTACCAGCAGTCATCAGACCCATATCAGCATTTAATGTGAATGCGGAACCGGTTAGCACCATAAATCCTAACGCCAGTACTACCGAAGTAGCGACCAGTGCCAGCCCTACCGTACGAAAGGCATATCGTGTTGCATCCTCAGCATTTAATCCATCCTCACGCCTTGCTCTAAGATATTTACTGAGAAAATGTACAGTATCATCCACCACGATACCCAATGTCATACCTGTCACAACAGAAAGTGCCAGACCTACCTGTCCTACAGCGATACCCCACAACCCAAAAGCCATACCAGCAGGCACCAGATTTGGAATCAAACTAATCAGTCCGATTCGAATCGATTTTAAAGCGACAACCAAAATCACAGATATAAGTACCAGAGCGATAGAGGTTCCTGCAAGCATAGCTTTAATATTACGATCACCAATATGGCTGAACATAATCGTTGGACTGGCACCCGGATTTTGCATAACAGCTGGTAGATTTTCCTTTAACCACTGCTGTGCACGTTCCTCTAGCGCCAGAACTGTCGATGTTGAGGTGTTACGTAGCATAACACTCATACGGGTAGCAGATTTATTCACGTTGATTTGATTATTGAGATCAAGTCCATAAGGCAATGACATTTCGTAGAGCAATAAATACTGTGCAGCCAGATCACGTTGATCGGGTAATTTATACCAGCTTTCATCGTCACTATGCATATTGCGATTCAGACGTTTAAAAATATCAGTTATGACATTTACGTGAATTACTTCGGGTTGCGTTCTGATCCAGTTAGCGAACTTTTCAACATTGGACAAAAAAACGGGGTCACTAACAGCACCATTTTCACCTGATTCGAGGGCATAATCGATCAGATATAGTCCACTGAGATTATCTGATGCAAAGTCTGCATCCCGTCGAAATTCCATCTGTGTTCCAAAGTACTTGGTAAATTCATCGTTTAATTCATTACTCGGAACAAATGCAACCAAAGCAAAAATAAAAAACCCCATAAAAACCAGCAGCCCTTTGCGTTTCGCGATCACGAATTCGGCGAACTCAATCATTATCTTTGCAGATCGTGTTTCCAGTTTCTGTTCTTTAACCGGCAGGATCATCATCAGGGCTGGTAGAAAAGTAATACTCATCACCCAGGCGATAACGACACCCATTGCTACAATATTACCCAGATCACGGAATGGTGGTGCATCAGAAAAGTTAAGACTCAGAAAACCGATACTCGTGGTTACTGTGGTTAAAAATACTGGCTGCATATTGATGCGCAGGCTATCGACCATCGCTTCCTGCCTGCTTTTTCCCTGATGCATGGCGACCAGAAAGTTCATCAGAATATGTACCGAGTGTGCAATCGACATAGTGGGGATAACCATGATGGCCGAAAACGAGGGCGGCGTTAGCGCAATACCCAGCCAGCCTGCCATCCCCATTGCGCCTGCGATGGAAAAGATAATCACTAGAAAGGTTGTAATGGTTCCACTCAATCCCTTAACCCAGAAAAACAGTAATACTGCAAATGCCAGAAACATAAACGGTACCAGGTGAGTCATGTCATACATACTGGCTTCGAAAAAGGTCTGGTTCATCATGATAATGCCGGTCAGCTTGACATCGATATCTGGAAACTTTTGCATAAATCGGGAGCGCAGATCACGCACAAATTCAGCTACCTGTGGATTCTCTTCAGCTAGATTGATCCCTTTTAATTCGATAGTGATATTTACCCCTGTAACATGCCCTGTTCTGGATATCAGACGGTTGACCAGCAAAGGTTCATTGATAGCGATTTCCTTAACTTTGGCCAGACGCTCCTCATCCAACTCATCATCTGCAAATACCAGATCTTCTACTATCAGGTCATCGCCTTCTGCATAGGTATATTGAAAATTTGAGATGGAATCCACGCGTGAGGAGAAAGGGGTTTGCCAGGCTTCATTGGTCAGCCAGGTGACGGCCTTAAGCGTTTTTTCAGTAAAAACATTACCATCCTCTGGCGCCAGCACCATCATCACATTATCGCTTTTGGCGTAGGTATTCTGCAGATTTTCAAATGCCAGTAACTGTGGGTTTTCCTTACTGAAAAATACTCTATAGTCGTTGGTAAAAGTCAGGTATAAAGCACCATAGGCCATAGCTGATACCATTAACACACTGAAGAATACGACCAGCCACTTATAACGAATGATGAATTCTGAATATCCTTTGGCCATTATTTACTTTCCCTCGTTTTTTTGAATCAAGTTGAGGTACTGGATAAGCCCAGCGCCACAACAAAACATCTTATCCATATCCTGCGAGATCTTGGCTGCATTCAGGCAGCCTTCTATGATAGCTGCAATCATAACAGCCGCCTGTTCCGCATCAACGTCTTCTATCAGTAACCCCTTTTGCCTTGCAAGCTCTAATGCATCGTAAATAGCTTCGTGCCATTGCTGGTAGATACGGTTTAGGCGCAGGCGGAAGCCTTCATCTATGGGAGCCATTTCCTGTGCCAGATTACTCAGCGGACACCCCAGACTGATATCTTCCATGGATAATGAATTACCTGCCATCTGGACAAGGTCGATCAGGGCCTGTAACGGGTTTTCTGCACCGACCATGGGGGCAATAAAGTTACGATGAATCAGCTCAGCGATGACTTCGTCAATCACTGCAAAACCGAGTTCGGTTTTATTCGGAAAGTGATGGTATAGCGCACCCTTGGTGACACCAGTATGCGCCAGAATATTATTCAGACTGGCAGCCTGAAACCCGTTTAAATGAATCTCACGAAACGCGGCCATAAGTATTTTAGCTCGCGTATCCAGCTTAGGCTCCCCCCCTAGAGGTTGCCACCAATAATTACCTGAATTGTCTAAATCATGCATTGCAGGCCTCACATACCAACTGGTATGTTTTATAATACCGACCAGTTGGTATGTCAATATTATTTTGCTACGATAGCATTCTCATTTACCGCCCAGAGGCTGCTTATTCAATGAATGCTAACAAATCAAGCGCACTTTTCAGTATGGAAATGCCTATCAGATGGGGAGACATGGATGCGTATGCACATGTAAATAACACGCTGTATCTACGCTATATGGAAGAGGCCAGAATCCTGTTATTACAACAAATGGGCTATACGCTAGATGATCCGAATCAGGGTCCGGTGGTCGTTAATCTACAGTGTAGCTTCCTGAAGCCGGTGGTATACCCAGACAGTTTGACTATTGAATGTTCTGCCGACGAGGCTGGGAATTCCAGCTTTATGAGTTACTACAAGCTGTATAGCCAGCAGCAGGACAGCCTGGTCTGCGAAGGATCAGCCAAGCTGGTATGGATAGACAAGAAAACTACCCGCTCACGTCCGCTGCCAGACGACATCCGCCAGATGATTGAGCAGCAAAGGATTATTAACAGTTAGCCAGCAACTGACTAAACTGCTACCAGTACACGTATTGCATCCAGACGCAGATTAGCCTGAGCTATCTGCTGTTCTACCTGTGTCAGCTGCTGGCGGAAATAATCCACCTCTTCATCGCGCACATTGGGGTTGATGGTTTGTAGAGCAAGCAATCTCTCAATTTCCTTATTCAGGGCCTGTTGTGCAGCCTGCGTTGCTTTTTCGAGCTTTTCAGGCATGGCTTCGGTAGCCTTTGTTTCCGCCCTGTTTAGCAGCTTTTTAATCACTTCTTCACGTGATTTTATAACCTTAATCGCTGTATCTATATCCACATATTGTGAGCTTTGCGCAATAACATCGGGGGTCAGTTTATGCTGATGCAGTTGATTGCTCTCGTCGATGCACAGACGCATCAGGTTATCCGGTAGATAGCGTTGCGCCTGCGTGCCCTTGATATCAGGGACTTCAAGACGGAAAAAGCAGTCCAGTATCAAGGTGCCCGGTTTGGCTGCGCGGTATTTTACCGCCAGTAAAGCGGTATTACCCAGTTCACTGCTTTGCACCATATCCATCAGTGTACGTACAAAAGGATGTTCCCAGGTGAGAAAACGTACATCTTCATTGGCCAGTGCCACCTGGCGATCATAGGTAACCGTCATACCATCATCGGGTAGCCCAGGCACCTTGGAGATCATGGTATTGGTGGGTTTCAGCACCCAGCAGCCAGGACCCTGAATTTCATAGCTGATGCCATAGCAGTCGTATAGCGTTTCCAGGTAGCGCGCCAAATCGAGCTTTAAATGCAGGCTCTCCGCCTTATCACGCAACTGCTCAGCTTTTGCTGGACGACAGGAATTATATTCCAGCAATCGATCACGCCCCTCCTGCACCTGCTGATTCAGGGTATCATGCAACTCTGCACTGCGGTGATAGAAATCGCTATGATCCTGATCTCCCTGAGCCAGACATTGTAATAGTTCATGATGCATTTGCATGTATACGTTATGCCCGGCTGGACAGGTTTGCTCAAACGCATGCAGCCCCTGATGTAACCAGTTCAACATGACCTGTTGCGCGGTATTTGCCAGATAAGGCACATGAATCTGAATCGTGCTTACCTGCCCGATACGGTCCAGCCTTCCGATGCGCTGTTCCAGTAGATCTGGATTGGCAGGTAAATCAAACATCACCATTTGATGCGCAAACTGAAAGTTGCGTCCTTCGGAACCAATTTCTGAGCATATTAATGCCGGCGCTCCACTTTCTCTATCGGCAAACCAGGCAGCGGCACGATCACGTTCGACCAGACTTAGACCTTCATGGAAAGCAGCCATGGCAATTCCAGTACGATCTTTAACTGCCTGTACAAGACTTAATACGGTGTCAGCGCTGGAGCAGATCACCAGCACCTTTAGTGCACGATTATCCTGTAAAAACTGGCATAACCAGTCTACACGAGGGTCTATACTGAGCCACTTTTCCGGGTTCTGACTGAGCGCACGTAACACGATCTCTGGTGACAGTAACCATTGGCTATCACCTGCATCATCGTCTTCTGTCAGGCCCTGATACAGCTCCTGATATACCGATGGGCAATCCAGTGCATAGCTGTTTAGCTCTCTGCCGGGAAAACCCTGAACAACATGCCGGGTATTACGGAATAACACACGCCCGGTACCATGACGATCAAGTAGATGTTCTACCAGCTGATTACGCGCTGATTGCGCCAGCTCTTCATCTTCATCCTGCATACTCTCAAGCAGAAACTGGTTATCCCCTTCACCTACCGTAGCCTGCAACTCAGTCAGCTGAGCGGGCGTTAACTCACCATTTTCAACCAACGTCTGAACCGTATCAGCAATGGGTTTGTAATTGACTTCATCAGCAATGAAGTGCTCCAGATCAACAAATCGATCAGGATCCAGCAGACGTAATCGAGCGAAATGACTTTCCTTTCCCAGCTGTTCGGGAGTGGCTGTTAATAACAGCACTGAAGGAATCTGTTTAGCCAGTTGTTCTACCAGTTGATATTCAATACTGGGTTGTGAGGCCTCCCACACCAGATGATGAGCTTCATCCACCACCAGCATATCCCAGTCCCCCTCAAGTGACTGAGCGAAGCGATGTGGATTGTTAACCAGAAATTCGAGGCTGCATAACACCAGCTGTTCACTATGGAAAGGGTTCTCCAGAGCATCTTCAGCGTGTTCTTCATCGGCACCATCCAGAGCAGTACAACGTTCTTCGTCGAATATGCTAAACAACAGGTTGAAGCGTCGCATCATCTCAACCAGCCACTGGTGGAGCAGACTTTCAGGCACCACAATCAACACCCGGTTAGCGCGCTCGTTGAGTAATTGCTGGTGCATGATCAAACCGGCTTCAATGGTTTTACCCAGACCTACTTCGTCGGCCAGCAACACGCGTGGCGCAAAGCGACTAGCCACTTCATGAGCTATATACATTTGATGATCAATCAGGCTGGTACGGCAACCGGTTAATCCCTGCATACTTGACTGGGTCAACAAACTGGCTATTTTTTGCGTACGCGCACGCACTTCAAACCATTTGTTTTTATCAACCTGGCCGTTTAACAGTCTTTGTAAGGGGTGATTTAGCTTGAGGAAATTGCTTAGTTTGCCTTCGCTGAGTCGAACTTTCTGGCCTGACTTATCAACACAATGGTAATACATTATATCTGACTTAGTTTCGACATCCTCAACCTTGAGTTCGCGATTATCCTGATCAGTAATTTGATCACCCACAGCAAATAACACACGTGACAAAGGCGCACTTTGCTTGGCATACATACGTGTTTCGCCAGTAGCCGGAAATATAATACTTACTGTACGAAATTCGACCTCCAGTACCAGACCTATTCCCAGATGTAACTCACCCGCGCTAACCCAACGCTGTCCTACCGCAAACTGTTGCATTTTTAATCAAATTAATGGAAAGGAGGGGCATTATACAGAGACCTCAAAAGATGAAAACCTCGCTCTATCGGAAGTTACAAAGTTTTAATACGAGAAAGCTTTAACTAAGCCCTTCAACACGTTGAAGATAAATGTTTTTTAAGTTAGTCTCTGAACCAGAAAAGGTGCTAATAATTCTCAGCCCATAAAATCGGAGAATGACACTGATTATGATAATCCCTGTTCAACTACCCGTATTTTAATTGCGTCCAATTCCTCGCGGCTGAAACAACGACCTTTACTAAATTTTTTAAATTGAAAAATAACGGCCTGATTTAGCCCAATATATTTCCTTGCAATGTATCGTCATCGGAATGTGAGACATAATAACTACAATACGGGCCCCTATTAGCCAATAATATAACTGAGCTGTTCACGGAAGTATGGCCATAGCTTTTTAACAGAGATCCAGAATGGGCCAAACAGCAACACTAAAATATGTAGAACAGCATGATGCCAGAAGTAATCACTGGCTGATCATCGGTCGCATATTATCTGTCGCAGCAATGGTCAGCATCCTGTTCACCGTTCTATTTTATCTGTATCAACAACAGAAACTCGATATCTCTCGTCAGCAGGAGCATCAACAGGATCTCCAGTTAATCAATACATTAACCAAT
The DNA here is from genome assembly GCA_050306135.1 of Gammaproteobacteria bacterium. GTDB lineage: Bacteria > Pseudomonadota > Gammaproteobacteria > JACNJF01. The sequence goes on along the minus strand of JBNLGQ010000028.1, from coordinate 45,740 downwards.
AAGTCCGCACTGCAGTTACAGCAACTTTTTACACTATTCACCTCCCTTCAAGGTGTTAGCAGCGCCCTGCAGTCAGGCAATAGCAATCAGATCCAGGCGGTTATTGATCATCATCTCAATAAAATTCAGTTTGAATGGAACATGGATCTGGTAGGCATTTATTCTACCGATAATAATAAAATAGCAAGCTGGTCATCCCGCCCTCTGAGTGAGGCACTCGAAAAAAAGATTGCCAGCTGGGTTGCCCTGAGTAATGAATCGATTAAGGAAATCAAGGCTATCAGCTGCTTACAAACCTGTAGTCAGTATTTGATTGCCCAACTACCTGCACACACAGGTAGTCAATCTGTTATGGTGATTTCTGTCTCATTACTGGAGATACTGGAGCAATTCCACCAGGCGACTACCAAAGCCACCGGCATACTGATCACTCCCGTTGATAAGGAAAACTCAGACGACTTACTGATAAATCACTGGGGGCTCGCCCTGTACAGCCTCACGCAACCGGGTATCTACGAGCCGATATTGCATGGATTTATGCGTGACTTTACCCCATTAAAAGGGATAGAACAGCATGTTCAGCGCAGCATACAGCAAAAATTCTTTGAGATAAGCCTGCACCCTTTATCCAGCAAGGAAGACAGTGTTCTACTTATCATTCAGGACTTAACCCCCACCGTAGATTCTATTAGGTATCAGACCCTGTTATTTGCCTTATCACTATTCGCCGCCGTATTGATATTGACCTTGTTACTTTATTTTGTGCTACGCAGATTAATGCCCCGTAACAGCTATGAATTATATGCCCCAGAATCAACCACCAGTAAATTTGAAATTACCAACATCGACATTACCGAAATCGATGAACTGTATACAGAAAGCGACACCCCCCTGGATATTGATCTTACCAATAGCGATGAAATGCCAATCCGGGACAGACTGGATCAGTTACAGAAATATAATCGCCGCATCAATCAGGAGCTAGCCCACCAAATGGTAGTGTTGGGTCAGGAACGCGATCAGATTCGCAAAATCCTTGATAATACTCAGACCATTATTCTGACCTTAAACCAGGATGGAAATATTACATCTATAAACCGCTATGGTGAGTCAGTAACAGGCTATACCAGTGATGAGATCGTTGATAAGAATTTTATCGACCTTTACCCCGATCAAGTACCTTATGCACTGAATGATCTACACACCATGTCCTCTATCGCTGAAGGGACTAAGGAATCATACCGTCACGAGGCACGCCTGCGCTGCAAGGATGGAAAAGAACGTTCCATTTTGTGGTTACACTCCAGCCTGACCAATGAAAGCACCACACAGCTATTGTCCACCGGGCTGGATATCACAGAGAGTAAACAACTGGAAAAGAATTTAAGCTGGCTGGCCGACCACGATTCACTCACAGCGTTGTTTAATCGAAGGCGCTTCGAGAAGGAACTGGAGGACGCCCTGCAATGGGCCAATAAGCACGATGCTCAGGGTGCTCTCCTGTATATAGATCTGGATAATTTTAAGGACATCAATGATTCCTGTGGCCACCAGGTTGGCGACATCATTCTGCGTAAGGTTGCCAGTACCATAACCACTTTGACCAGGGATATAGACCCTTCTGCGCATCTCATCTGCGCCCGTCTAGGTGGCGATGAATTTGCCATCTTACTTAGAAATATCGATGAAGAAGGCGCCTGTATTCTTAGCAAGCGATTACTGGACAAACTTTTCCAGATTCGACACGAAGAAAACAATTTCAAATTTCAGCTTACCTGCAGCATCGGCGTTGCTACATTTCCGGGTATGGAATCCAGCTCTACTGAACTGCTTACTAACGCCGACTTTGCCATGTATCAGGCCAAAATACTGGGGCGTAATCAATATTATGTATTTAGAGAAGATGACAGTCACCGTGAAAAAGTAAATCACAGATTGATCTGGAGAGAGAAAATTGAATCCGCATTAACGAATGAGCGCTTTGTACTGCATTATCAACCCATTCTTAATATTCAAACACGCACCATTTCCCATTACGAAACACTGATCCGAATGAAGGATGATAATGACGAACTGATTTCTCCAGGATTATTTATTAATGTGGCCGAAAGGCTGGGACTGATACAGGAAATTGATCATTTTATTCTGAAATCAACCATCAAAAAGCAGGCCGAACTACTGCGCCAGGGCTTTGATATCAAGTTAGCCATCAATCTGTCTGGCAAGGCCTTTGATGACCCCGAACTCACCAATATTGTGCAACAGGCCATAAAAGAAAATAACGCCAGACCTGAAAACCTGATCTTCGAAATCACCGAAACGGCAGCTGTTACAGATATCGTCTCTGCTGGAAAAATTATGACCGAAATCCAGTCTCTAGGTTGCCAGTTTGCTCTGGACGATTTTGGTGTTGGTTTTTCTTCTTTTTATTATTTGCGCGAACTGCCCGTGGAATATGTCAAAATTGATGGCTCGTTTATCCATGACCTGCCAGCCAATACTGATAATCAAATACTGGTAAAAGCCTTAAGTGAAGTTGCCATTGGATTTAACAAGCTATCAGTCGCTGAATTTGTAGACTCACTTCAAACACTGAATATTCTCAGCGAAGCCAAGGTTAACTTTGCCCAGGGTTATTTTATCGGCAAACCAAGCGAAGAAATCCCGGTTAAACCGCCTAATTTCTACCAGGCATCAGTATCCCAAAATACGGCTTTTCAATAAACCTGCTCACTATGTCATCCTTTACACAAGGCTACTTCATTACTGGCTCTGACACCGATGTTGGTAAAACCTGGATAGCGTGTCAGATCATTCAACAATTACAAGCAAAACACACATCAGTTAAGGTAAGAAAACCGGTTGAGTCGGGTTGCAGGAAAATTGATGGTGCATATTTTCCCGCTGATGGAAGCGCACTTTTTGAGGCCAACCATCAATCTGAAGACCTCACACTGGTCACGCCTTACCGCTTTCAGGCAGCCCTGGCACCAGATCGTGCAGCTCGACTGGAAAACCACAAACTTACTCTGCAACAATTGTATGAAGCCTGTCTAAACCAGATAACAACAGATGACACTTTGCTGGTAGAAGGAGCTGGTGGTTTCTATTCGCCAATCTGCGAAGATGGATTGAACGCTGATCTTGCCAAAGCATTAGGGCTAAAGGTTATCATCATCTGCGAAGATCGTCTGGGTACTATCAATCAGGCACTATTAACCATTGCTGCGGTCAAACAGGAAGGCCTGGATATTCAGGCAGTGGTATTAAATCAAAATAAACCGCCGAGTAGTTCCGGTGATAATCTATATAACTACCAGGATTTATGTCAACGTACCGATATTCCAGTTTTTACCTGTGCTTACCAATGCGAAATCGGAGGGCAGGTCGTATAAGCCCGGACGCGAGAGGTAATAGTAATGATTAAACCCATCAACAAATGGTTTTTTGTCGCCGCAGGCATCCTCTTCAATATCAGCTCAGCCATCATTACCCACTATTTCATAGGCATCAATGATCAACAACTGATGCAGCTGGAAAAAAAGTCAGCACTATACGACACCCAGATTCAAAGCCAGTGGCGTTTGAAAACAGAAGTGGATCGCAAGCAGGAATTTCTGTTACTTCTATTGAACCAGAGCACCCCCCTGAACCTTCAGCAAACCAGGGGGTTTATTATTCAACAATTAAATCATGCTCTGGAGCTGCAGAAAATTAGCGGGAAACAGCTTAATCCAGACAGCGTGATAAATTTTGATACTATCAGCAAGACCAGCGGAACTATAAGGCAAAGCATTATCTCCAGTATTAACCAAACCTATCTGGAAAAACTGGATATAGAGGATAAACAACAACCATTAAAAGAGCGCAACTCACTGCTGTTCTCGATAGCTATTTTTCTTCAGTTAACTGGGTTGATTCTGGTACTGGCTAAAGATATAGGTAAATAGTTTGAGGGGAAAATAATACTATTAACTTTGCCTTAACTCCCAAAGCGTTGTTGTAGATAATGGATGATATCGGATGATTCATACATCCAGGCATCTTCTCCCTGATCACTGATCTTCAGGCAGGGAACCTGTATTCGCCCTCCACCCTGCTCCAGCTCCTGCCGATAGGGGCTACCCTGATGTACATTGCGTACCTCTATAGGTAGATTCATTCTACGTAGTGCACGACGTGTTTTGATACAGAAAGGACAGGCATACAACTGATACATAGTCATAGTTTTTAAAGCCTGCTCCACCTGTGCCTGATGTTCTTCAGTACGCTGAACAGGTGTTGGGCGCGTTAGCCAGTCGATGAAGATAATCACTCGACCCAGACCTTCACGAAGTAATTTAATTAGCATAAACAGCGCTCATAGAGAATGAAAGTAGAAATAGAATACTGCTCGTTACCCTCCATGGCCTCCTGGCATAAGCACATCCATGTGCAAAAAAAGGGAGCATAAGCTCCCTTTTAGTCAAATTTTAAATCAACTTACTTATAGAAAGAATACATTTCTTCCAGGGATTTAGCCTTGATTTTGTCAGCGTGACCAGCACAACCAAAAGCTTCGAAACGTGCTTTACAGATACCTTTCATCGCAGCAGTTGACTCTTTAAGGAATTTGCGTGGATCGAAGTTACTTGGGTTTTCTGCCAGGTGCTTACGTATTGAACCGGTAGATGCCATACGCAAATCGGTATCGATATTCACCTTACGTACACCATTCTTGATACCTTCTTGAATTTCTTCAACCGGCACACCGTAGGTTTGACCCATATCACCACCGTATGAATTGATTACTTTCAACCAGTCCTGAGGTACTGATGAAGAGCCATGCATGACCAGATGAGTATTTGGAATACGTGCATGGATTTCACGAATTCGGTCTATACGCAGAATTTCACCGGTAGGCTCCTTGGTGAACTTGTAAGCACCGTGAGAAGTACCAATCGCAATTGCCAGCGCATCAACACCAGTATCAGCAACAAAAGATGCCGCTTCTTCTACGCCAGTCAACAACTGGTCCATATCCAGCTTGCCTTCTGCGCCGTGTCCATCTTCTTCGCCCATCTCACCGGTTTCCAGAGATCCCAGACAACCCAGCTCACCTTCAACAGATACGCCACCTGCATGAGCCATATCAACTACGGTTTTTGTAACCTGCACATTGTATTCATAAGAAGCCGGTGTTTTCATATCTGCCATCAGCGAGCCATCCATCATGACCGAGCTGAATCCAGACTGTATAGAGCGTAAGCATACAGCAGGCTCTGAACCATGGTCCTGATGCATACAAACCGGAATATGCGGATACATTTCGATAGCTGCGCTAATCAGATGACGCAGGAAGGGTTCTCCAGCATAAGAGCGGGCACCCGCAGAACCTTGCAGGATAACAGGACTGTTTAATTCATCAGCAGCCTGCATGATTGCATGCACCTGCTCCATATTGTTTACATTGAATGCAGGCATACCGAAATCGTTTTCTGCTGCATAGTCGAGCAACTGTCTTAATGATATAAGTGCCATATTGAGTTTCCCCTAAGTTAGTATTGTTGAAATAAAATAACTGGAACCTTAAACGTATGAGGTGTGTTTTTCAACAGACCTCATACGTCCTGATCCCGACTAATCGACAAGTACTGGCATATCGCCAACCTTGACTATCTTCATTGCATTGGTTCCGCCACCAGCACCCATCAGGTCTCCCTTGGTAATAATGACCAGATCACCTTTGCTCACCACGCCTTCGTTTAACAGCACATCAATCACAATTTGATTGGCGGCCGCATGGTTATTGTTAAGGATTTGCGGTATCTCTACCGGCGTAACTCCCCTGTACATGGAAACCTTACGATTGGTTTTTTCCTGCGTCGACATAGAATAGATAGGAATGCCTGAACTGATACGCGACATCCACAAAGGCGTGGATCCCGACTCAGTCATTGCCGCGATAGCTCTCACATTCAGGTGATTAGCCGTATACATACTGGCCATGGCAATAGCCTCATCTACCTCTTGAAACGTCATATCCATTCGATGGTGTGAGCGTAATGCTGCAGTCTGTTGCTCTGCGTTACGACAGATGCGCGACATGGAGGCCACGGTTTCTACCGGATAGGCTCCAGTTGCAGTTTCAGCCGATAACATCACAGCATCGGTGCCGTCTAATACGGCATTGGCAACATCAAATACTTCTGCACGGGTAGGAATCGGATTTTCACGCATCGACTCCATCATTTGCGTAGCGGTAATCACCACACGATTCATATCGCGTGCAATTTTGATCAGGCGCTTCTGCACCGCAGGTAACTGATCATCGCCTATCTCTACGCCAAGATCGCCGCGTGCAATCATGATGACATCTGAGGCATCAATAATGGTTTCTATATTATCAATGGCTTCGGCGCGTTCAATCTTGGAAACGATAGCACCATGACCGCCAGCCTGACGTAACAGGGTACGTGCGAGTTTGACATCGCCTGCATTACGAGGAAAGGAAATGGCCACATAATCGGCTTCGATGGCTGCAGCAACAATAATATCTTCTCTATCCTTTTCGGTAAGTGCATCCGCTGATAATCCACCGCCCTTAAGATTAATCCCCTTGTTGTCAGAGAGTGTGCCACCAACCATGACCGAGGTATTTATTTTATTACCCTCTACCGAAGTAACCTGTAGCACGATACGTCCGTCATCCAGCACCAGTACATCGTGTTCTTTCACATCACGGGGTAACTCTGCATAGGTAATTCCAACCTGCTGCTGGTCTCCTGCATCACGCGCCAGGTCAGCATTCAGGCAAAACGCATCGCCTTTAACAAGTTCAATAGACCCCGACCTGAATCGTTGGGTACGAATCTTGGGGCCCTGTAAATCAACCAGCACACCGACAAAACGTCCATTGGCTTTAGCCACAGCCCGAACTCGTTCAGCTCTTTGCTGATGCTCCTCCGGGCTGCCATGCGAAAAATTTAATCGCACCACATCAACACCTGCTTTAATCAGACTATCGAGAACTTCTTCTGATTCAGTGGCAGGACCTAGTGTGGCAATAATTTTAGTACGACGTAAAACGACGTTGTCATTCATAAAGATTATTTCGCAGCCTGCTCTTCCAGCATAGCGACTGCAGGCAGGGTTTTACCTTCGAGATACTCGAGGAAAGCGCCACCGGCAGTAGAGATATAAGAAACTCTATCGTAGATATCGTATTTCTGGATTGCCGCTATGGTGTCACCACCACCCGCCAGACTGAAACAGTCGGATTCAGCAATCGCCATAGATACGGTTTTTGTACCTTCACCAAACTGATCGAACTCAAACACACCTACCGGACCATTCCACACCACTGTACCTGCATTTTTTATTATTTCAGCAAGTTCATTTGCAGAATCGGGGCCAATGTCAAAAATCATGTCGTCGTCTTCGACTTCTGTCACTGGTTTCAGAGTAGCTTCAGCGGTTTCAGAAAATTCCTTACCGCAAACCACATCGGTGGCGATAGGAATAATAGCGCCGCGAGCAGTCATTTTTTCAACCAGTGCTTTTGAAGTATCAACCAGGTCAACCTCGCACAGTGACTTACCCACGTTATGGCCCATGGCTTTCAGAAAGGTATTGGCTATACCACCACCAACCACCAGCTGGTCAACCTTTTCCGACAGGGCTTCCAGTACGGTGAGCTTGGTAGATACCTTGGAACCACCAACAATTGCCACCATAGGGCGTGCAGGGTTAGCCAATGCTTTAGCCAGGCTATCCAGTTCATTGGAAAGCAGAATACCAGCACAGGCTGTAGGCGCAAATTTACCTACACCATGTGTAGATGCCTGTGCACGATGTGCTGTGCCGAAAGCATCCATTACAAAGACATCACATAGAGCTGCATACTTTTGAGCCAACTCTTCTTCGTCTTTCTTTTCGCCAGCATTAAAGCGAACATTTTCAAACAGGACCACTTCACCATCAGCAACCACAGGAGCAGTCTCAAGATAATCCTTGATCAGACGTACGTTGGTGCCCAGTTTGCTGGATAAATCATCAGCAATCGGCTGCATGGAGTTTTCTTCATCGACCTTCCCTTCTTCAGGACGCCCACGGTGAGACATCACCTGAACTTTGGCACCTGCTTTGACACAATGCTCAATGGTAGGCATAGATGCCGAAATACGTGCATCAGAAGTGACTTTGCCATCCTTTACCGGCACATTTAAATCCGCACGAATAAGTACACGTTTACCAGCAAGATCAAGATCAGTTAATTTGATAAAAGCCATGAAGATTCTCCTTCAAGTATTTAGATTTTTAAAACGGTTTGTTAAATCTGAGTGATAAATAAATTTAACAAACAGTTTTATGGAAAGCCTGCCTGAAAAATTCAGGCAGGTTTCAAACTAGATTATTAAGCGAGAGATTTTTTCTGCTAGCAAGGCGGAGGAGTTTTTTGAGCTGCGCAGCGTACATCAGATCAGTACGTGAGCAGTCAAAAAATTTTGACAACGCCGCTAGCGGGAAAAAGATCCGCTTAATTGGCGGCTACGTGCTTGGCGAAACGTAGCATATTGCAGGTATATCCGTACTCATTGTCATACCAGCTAACCAGCTTAACAAAGGTACTATCCAGTGCAATACCAGCACCTGAATCAAAGATTGAAGAGTTGCTGTTACCACGGAAATCAGTAGCAACCACTTTCTCATCAGTATAAGCCAGAGTTTCACCAATGCCTGGCGCTTCAGAAGCAGCTTTCATAGCAGCACAGATTTCTTCGTAACTAGCTTCTTTCTCAAGTTCTACAGTCAGATCTACAACAGACACGTCTGAAGTTGGAACACGGAAAGCCATACCCGTCAGCTTGCCATTAAGTTCAGGCAGAACTACACCTACAGCCTTAGCTGCACCGGTTGAAGAAGGAATAATGTTTTCCAGAATGCCACGACCACCGCGCCAGTCTTTCATGGAAGGACCATCAACTGTTTTCTGAGTTGCTGTAGCAGCATGTACTGTAGTCATCAGACCACGCTTAATACCCCAGTTGTCCTGCAGAACTTTGGCAACAGGTGCCAGACAGTTGGTAGTACAGGAAGCAGCAGAGATAATTGCCTGACCTGCGTAAGTTTCATGGTTAACACCATAAACAAACATTGGCGTACCATCTTTGGAAGGCGCTGACATAACAACCTTCTTCGCACCAGCATCAATATGCTTCTGACAGGTTTCTTCAGTCAGGAAAAATCCTGTACATTCCAGAACCATATCTGCATTGATATCACCCCAGGCCAGATTGGCTGGATCACGCTCAGCGGTCAAACGAATAGTTTTACCATTTACCACCAGGTTTCCACCCTCAACTGAGATATCGCCATTGAAGTTGCCGTGTACAGAATCGTACTTCAGCATATAGGCCAGGTACTCAGCATCCAGCAGATCATTGATACCAACTACTTCAATATCATTAGCAAAGTCTTTTGCTATTGCGCGGAAAGCCATACGGCCAATACGGCCAAAACCGTTAATACCGACTTTAATCGTCATATATTTTCTCCTAAGTTAACTTTTTATAGTGTTAATAACTAAGCTACAGAATTAACAGCTTCAACGACTTTATCAACCGTGAAACCGAAGTACTCAAATAATTGCCCAGCAGGTGCTGACTCACCAAAGCGATCAATACCGACAACAGCACCATTTAATCCTACATATTTATACCAACTGTCTGTGACAGCTGCTTCAACAGCAACACGAGCAGTGACAGAGGCCGGTAATACCGATTCACGGTAGGCTGCATCCTGTGCATCAAACAGATTAGTCGATGGCATAGAGACCACACGAATCTTCTTATCAGACAGTTTTTCTGCTGCATCAATCGCCAGAGCAACCTCTGAACCAGTTGCAATGATAATAACTTCTGGTGTGCCTTCACAGTCTTTCAATACATAACCACCTTTGGCGATATCTGCGATTTGAGCACTGTTACGCTGCTGATGCGCCAGACCCTGACGTGAGAAGATGAGACAGCTAGGACCATCTTTACGCTCAATTGCCTGTTGCCATGCAACTGCAGATTCTACAGCATCACAGGGACGCCATACTGCCATATTAGGAATCATTCGTAGCGTAGGAATCTGTTCTACTGGCTGATGCGTAGGGCCATCTTCACCCAGACCGATTGAATCGTGGGTATAAACAAAGATAGAACGCTGCTTCATCAATGCCGCCATACGCAGGGCATTACGCGCATATTCCGAGAACATCAGGAAGGTTGCACCGAAAGGAATCAGGCCACCATGTAGCGCGATACCATTCATAATGGCAGACATACCGAATTCACGCACACCGTAACGCACATAGTTAGCATCTTCATTAGCATCCATGGGCTTATAACCAGACCATTCGGTCAGGTTAGAGCAGCCCAGATCAGCAGAACCACCAAACATTTCTGGAACCATTGGGGAGTAAGCTTCGATACAGGCTAAAGAAGCCTGGCGAGTTGCAGGACTTTTAGCTTCAGCATTCACTGCCGCAATATAATCGGCTGACTTGGCTGCCCAGTCAGCGGGTAAATCACCAGACATACGGCGTTCGAATTCTGCGGCCAGTTCCGGATGGTCTGCTTTATACGCTGCGAATTTTTCACTCCATGCTGCTTCAGCATTAGCACCGTTCTCTTTGGCATCCCAACCAGCATATACATCTTCAGGAACTACAAAAGCATCGTATTCCCAACCCAATGCTTCCTTGGTTTGATCGATCTCTTCCTGGCCTAATGGGGCACCGTGACAGGAATGGCTACCAGCTTTATTAGGTGAACCAAAACCAATAGTCGTTTTACAGCAGATCAGTGTTGGCTTATCAGTAGTGGCCTTAGCCGCCTCAATAGCCGCAGCAATTGCTTCAGCATCATGCCCATCCACATTAGGGATAACATGCCAGCCATAGGCTTCAAAACGTTTTGGGGTATCGTCGGTAAACCAGCCATCAACATGACCGTCAATAGAAATACCATTGTCATCCCAGAAAGCTATCAGCTTACCGAGACCCAGAGTTCCAGCCAGTGAGCAGGATTCATGCGAAATACCTTCCATCATACAACCATCGCCCATGAAGACGTAGGTATTATGATCCACGACTGTATGACCACCTTTGTTGAATTCAGCAGCCAGTGCTTTTTCAGCAATCGCCATACCTACGGCATTGGTAATACCCTGGCCTAGTGGTCCTGTAGTTGTCTCAACACCTGGAGCATAACCATGTTCGGGGTGACCTGGAGTTTTAGAATGTAGTTGCCTGAAATTTTTCAGATCATCGATAGAAAGGTCGTAACCGGTTAAATGCAACAAAGAATAAATCAGCATTGAACCATGACCATTAGACAGGATGAATCTATCCCGGTCGGCCCATCCAGGGTTGGACGGGTTGTGCTTCATGTGGTCATTCCATAACACTTCAGCAATGTCAGCCATGCCCATTGGGGCACCTGGATGACCTGAATTCGCTTTCTGGACTGCGTCCATACTCAGCGCTCGAACAGCATTTGCGAGATCTCTACGAGATGGCATAGCTTTCTCCTCACATTTAAAAAAAATCGTTGTCCTGCTTAACCTTACCTTGGTCAAGCAAGCGCTTTATAATCAGTCTCATATCGCTTCAAAAACCAATACCTTGTATTGATTAATGTCATTAGCAATGATAAAGGCGCGCTATTCTCACCCAGAATCACTTTTTCGGCAACTCAAAATGGTTATTGAGGTATCAATCCTTACTATACGTCTAATTGTGAAAAGGCTGTTATTGAGTTGTAAATTATCGGCAAAAGCACTATATAATGCGCACTTTGCCCAGACTTTTGGTTAATCATGTCCGACACATTCATATTCACATCCGAGTCAGTCTCAGAAGGTCATCCTGATAAACTTTGCGATGCAGTATCCGATGCGATACTCGATGCAGTACTCTCACAGGATAAACACGCACGGGTAGCCTGTGAAACCCTGGCAAAAACCGGTATGGTGATACTGGCGGGTGAATTAACGACTACGGCTCACATCGATTTTGAATCCATTGTTCGTAATACAGTAAATAGTATCGGCTACGATAATTCAGAGGTTGGATTTGACGGTAATACCTGCGCTGTCATCAATGCTTTGGGGCATCAGTCACCCGATATTGCTATGGGTGTAGATCGCAGCATTGACGAAGACCAGGGCGCTGGAGATCAGGGCCTTATGTTTGGTTACGCCACCAATGAAACTGATAACCTGATGCCGGCCCCCATCAGTTATGCTCATAAACTGGTTAAGAGGCAGGCGGATGTACGCCGTAGCGGGACCCTGAACTGGTTAAGACCGGATGCCAAAAGCCAGCTGACCTTTTTATATCGTGACGGTAAACCCGTTGCAGTAGATGCCATTGTATTGTCGACCCAGCACTCTCCGGATGTTTCCTTAGCCGACCTGAAAGAAGGTGTCATGGAAGAAATCATCAAACCTGTAATTCCTGCAGAATGGCTCAATGCTGACACCCAGATCCATATAAATCCAACCGGCAATTTTGTAATCGGCGGACCTGTTGGTGATGCCGGTTTAACCGGGCGTAAGATTATTGTTGATACCTATGGTGGTATGGCTCGTCATGGTGGCGGAGCCTTCTCGGGCAAGGATCCTTCTAAAGTTGATCGTTCGGCCGCTTACGCCGGACGCTATGTAGCAAAAAATATTGTTGCGGCTGGATTAGCCAATCGCTGTGAAATCCAGATCAGCTATGCCATCGGGGTGGCCAAACCAACCTCTATCAGCATCGAAACCTTTGAAACCAATCATGTTGACGAAAAAATGATCGTTGATCTGGTACGTGAACATTTTGACCTCAGGCCATGGGGCATCATTAGTAGCCTCGACCTGCTCAACATGACCTACCGTGATACGGCTGCTTACGGCCACTTTGGTCGCGATGACCTGGACCTGAGCTGGGAAAAAACCGATAAGGCTGAATTATTGAGGGCTGAAGCGGGTCTTTCATAAATTCACGCAGTGGCTTTACAAATTAAATTCTCAAGCTAGAATACAGCAACTTGATTTTGCCCGTAGCTTTACGGGCACTTTATTTGAGGAGCGTTGCGACAGTCCTTACTGCCAGGCTCGAATAAAGTTATACAGTCAACGGCGCTCATAAATATCTACCCTGGAGGTAAAATTTATGAACACTGAAACATCCCCTGATTACATCATCGCAGACCTGTCTCTCACCGACTGGGGTCGCAAGGAAATCCGTATCGCTGAAACCGAAATGCCCGGCCTGGTTTCTTTACGCGGTAAATACGCAAATGAGCAACCTTTAAAAGGCGCACGCATAGCCGGCAGCCTGCACATGACCATTCAAACCGCCGTACTCATCGAAACCTTGATTGCTTTAGGCGCAGAAGTACGCTGGGCATCCTGTAATATTTTCTCCACTCAGGATCACGCTGCTGCAGCTATTGCGGCTAGTGGAATTCCTGTTTTTGCCTATAAGGGCGAATCACTGGAAGAATACTGGCAGTTCACTCATCGCATTATGGAATGGTCTGATGGCGGCACACCGAATATGATTCTCGATGATGGTGGCGACGCAACCACGCTGTTAATTCTGGGCAGTAAAGCCGAAAAGGATATCTCAGTGCTAGACAACCCTGGCAGTGAAGAAGAAATCGTCATGTACAACAGTATCAAGGAGCGCCTGCAATCCTCTCCTAACTGGTACTCAGACCGCCTTGCGAATATTAAGGGCGTGACCGAGGAAACAACTACTGGAGTGCACCGCCTTTACCAGATGCAGGCTCGCGGAGACCTGACTTTCCCAGCCATTAATGTGAATGATTCAGTCACCAAATCAAAATTCGACAATCTGTATGGCTGCCGCGAGTCTCTGGTCGACGGTATCAAGCGCGCCACCGATGTCATGATTGCAGGCAAGATCGCATTAGTACTGGGTTATGGTGATGTTGGTAAGGGCTGCGCTCAATCTCTACGAGGACTTGGAGCTACCGTATGGGTTACTGAAATAGACCCGATTTGCGCACTACAGGCCGCTATGGAAGGTTACCGTGTAGTGAGCATGGACGAAGCCTGCAAACAGGCTGACATCTTCGTCACCACCACAGGTAATTTTCATGTGATTAACCACGACCACATGATTAAGATGAAGGACCAGTCCATCGTTTGTAATATCGGTCATTTCGATAATGAGATTGATGTCGCCTCACTCAAGCAATACGAATGGGAAAACATCAAACCTCAGGTTGACCATATTATCTTCCCTGATGGTCGACGTATCATCCTTCTCGCCGAAGGTCGTCTGGTGAATCTTGGCTGTGCAACTGGGCACCCCAGCTTTGTTATGTCTAACTCTTTCACCAATCAAACATTGGCCCAGATAGAACTCTTCAATAATACGGGCAGCTATGAAAACCAGGTTTATACCCTACCTAAAAAGCTCGATGAAGAGGTAGCCAGACTGCATCTTGAAAAGATAGGTGTTCAATTGACTACCCTGACGCAAGAACAGTCCGATTACATCGATGTTCCCGTTGAAGGCCCATATAAGCCTGATCACTACCGTTATTAATTCGGAATAACATCATGAATGCTAAAGCGCTAGAACTCAGTTATGAGTTCTTTCCGCCGCGTACCGATGCCGGTAGAGAAACGCTTGCTCAAACTCGCAGGGACCTGGCTGAACTTAATCCTGCTTTTTACTCTGTAACCTTTGGAGCTGGCGGTTCTACGCGTGATAAAACCCTGGAAACAGTTGTAGATATTCAACAAAACTCTGATATCGACGCCTGCCCACACATTACCTGCGTGGGCGCAAGTAATGATGAAATTATAGAGTTGCTCGAAATCTATCGCAGCAAGGATATACATCGACTACTGGTATTGCGTGGCGACCCACCTTCGGGAATGGTTGGCATGGGTGAGTGTAGATATGCCAATCAATTGCTAGAGCTGGTTCGATCTCATTTCGGTGATTATTTCAATTTGCTCGTTGCCGCCTACCCTGAGTCCCATCCAGATTCTAAACACTTAATCAGTGAAGTGGATTACTTCGTTCAAAAGATGAATGCCGGAGCAGATGCTGCAATTACCCAGTATTTCTATAATTGTGATAGTTATTTTCATTTTATGGATTTATGTACAGCTCGAGGCATTGGGCAGCCGGTTTATCCGGGCATTATGCCGATTACAAACTTCAATAGTTTAAAGCGATTTTCCAAACAATGTGGCGCAGAGGTCCCTCGCTGGATTAAAAAAAGCATGGCTGCCTATGAAGATGACCCTGAATCGCAGCGCCAGCTTGGTCTGGAAATTGTCACTCGACAGTGTGAGCAACTCATCTCTAACGGTGTGCCGGGATTGCACTTTTACACTATGAATCAATCAGCTTTGACTCGTGCTATCCTGCACAATCTGAACCTTGATTAATTCAAAAGCATAACATGCGTCTATCGCGTATTCACATTAATGAGCCCTTAACCACTGGTCAAAGTGTCGCACTACCTGTGGACAGGGCTCACTATGTAAAAAACGTATTACGCCTGAAAAATGGCCAACAGGTTTTGCTGTTTAATGGAATAGATAGCCTTGATCATCTGGCTCTGATTCGAATAGAAGGTAAACATGTTACTGCTCAATTACAATCCTCTATCGCAAAATGCAATGATCCCTCTATCAATATCTGTCTGATACAGGCTCTTGGCCGTACTGAACATAATGACTTTGTCATTCAAAAAGGTACGGAGTTGGGTGCCAGTCATTTCATTCTTTTTAATGCTGAGCGAACTCAATCCCCTCTAAAACCGAGCCGCCTGGATAAGAAGTTATTGCATTGGCAATCGATAGCGATCAGCGCCAGCGAGCAGTGTGGCCGCAATATGATCCCTCAAATCACATTCTCTCGATCACTTGAGGACTGTCTGCTTAGAATCAGTTCCGGTAATGGCATATTACTGGATTTTGAGGGTGAAAAGTTCTCACAGATTGCTCAAGGTTTAAACCCTGGGAACCCACTTTACATCGTAATCGGTCCAGAAGGTGGATTTAATCATAAGGAAATAAGACAATTAACTGAAATGGAATTACTGGCCTGTAATATGGGACCAAGAGTTTTGCGTATGGAGTCTGCAGCTATCAGTGCAATTACGCTAATGCAACACTATCTAGGTGATATATAGGAATAAGTAGAATAGCTAAAGCAATTACTGCTGGATCTTCTGTTTCAAACTGGCCAATATTGCATCAAGATCAGGGATATACAGTCGATCTATCATGGCGTCAGCCTGTGTCGACAGATACTCGCAAT
Organism: Gammaproteobacteria bacterium; assembly: GCA_050306135.1. Classification (GTDB taxonomy): domain Bacteria; phylum Pseudomonadota; class Gammaproteobacteria; genus JACNJF01. The sequence goes on along the minus strand of JBNLGQ010000028.1, from coordinate 29,413 downwards.
CCACCTCAAGACCTGATTCAAGCAAACGTTCTTCTTCGGCCAGATAAGCACGTGGAATATCCTGCAGAATAATTCCGAAATATGGCATAGCATCATCGCCATCCAGGTTGTACACGATAGCAATCCGACTACGTGACCCAGCGCCTACTGAATTACTTTGGCACATTTTCTCCACAGAGACTATTGGCACCATAACTCCGCGCCAGGAAATTTTACCATCATACCAGTCGGAACCTTCACTTCCAGCTTCTGGCTCTGTATAACCAATAATTTCTGCTACCGCTGAATTAGGAAGCAATAGATGCATATCCAGCAGGGGTAATTGCATACAACGAATTGAAGAGTTTTCAGCCATTGTCTAATTTTCACTCTTAGTCATCATTTACCAACAAGCTCTGCAATATTCTCAATCAATTCTGCTTCCTGATAAGGTTTACCCATATACTTGCTGACACCCAGCTCCATAGCATGATCTCGGTGTTTACTGCCCGTGCGAGAGGTAATCATAATAATGGGGATATTGCGGTAACGTGCTTCATTACGCATATGCAGAGCTAGCTCAAAGCCATCCATACGCGGCATTTCTATATCTAGCAGCATTACATCAGGATCTGCATCTTCCAGTTGCGCCAAAGCATCGACACCATCCTTTGCTGTAACCACCTCATAATGATGTCGAGTCAATAGTTTTGTGGCAACCCGTCGCATAGTAATCGAATCATCCACAACCATAACTGTTTTGTGTGCATCCTGAGCTTTTTCAGAAACATCCTTAACCGGCGCATCGATTTGAGTTATCACCTGGGTAGACACACCGTGTCTAATTAAGCCGTTAATATCCAGAATCAGTACTACTGCACCATCCGCAAGGATACTGGCACCCGATAACCCTTTTACCTGACTTAAATGTCGACCCAGAGGTTTTACTACGATTTCACGATTACCGACAATTTCATCAATATGTAACGCAATTCTTAAATCACCAGAACGCAAAAGAATAACCGGGACTTTTACCATCGCGTCGCCGACCTGATAACCTTTGGTAACACCAACTAGCACCGATAGATAATGCAGGCCATATTGCTGGCCAGCGTAATCCAGTACAGGTTTTTCCTGTTGGTAGAAATCAACCATTTGATCTGCTTCAATACGGGTAATACCCTCGATGTTGATCAATGGAAGCGCATAAGACTCATCACCGGCACGCACCAGAATCGCCTGATTGATGGAGAGTGTAAAAGGTAGCCTGGCGGTAAACACCGTACCAGTGGAGCTGGTTGAAATCTGTAGCGTACCGCCCAGTTGTTTTATGCCGGTATCCACCACATCCATACCAACACCACGACCAGACAGCTGTGAAACCTGTTCTGCAGTACTGAATCCCGGCTCCAGAATAAACTGGATAACATCGTTATCTTCAATCTCATCGTGTTCACCCAGCAACCCTAGCTGTAAAGCCCGACTTCTCACCTTGTCGACATTTACACCTGCTCCATCGTCACTAATCTTGAGTACAACATCCGATCCATCACGTGACACTGCGATAAGAATTGTGCCTGTCTCACTTTTACCTTTACTAATCCTTTCTTTCGGGCTTTCTATACCATGCGAGATGGCATTTCGAATAATATGCTCAAGGGGGGCAATCATGCGATCCAGCACCTTGATATCAACCTCGTTCTGCTCACCCGTTAGCTTTAACTCGATTTTCTTACCCAGCTCAGAACTGGTTTGACGAACCAGTCTTCTTAAGCGTGAAGTCAATCCAGAAAAACGGACCATACGACTACGGATTAAGCCATCCTGTAAATCTGTATTGATTCGAGACTGCTGCAACAACAGAGTTTCTGAGTCTTTTACCTGATCACCCAGAATACCCTGCAAGCTGGATAAATCATCTACCGATTCGCTTAATGACTTGGACAGTTGCTGAATCTGTGTATAGCGGTCCATTTCCAGTGGGTCGAAGTTTTTGGCCTGTTCGGAATCCTGTCGATGACTGAAATGGATTTGCGCATCAGTTTCTGCTTCGAGATCACGCAGCTGCTTTTTAAGGCGGATAATGGTTTGACCTAATTCACCCAGATGACTACCGAATGAACTCACCTGTTGTTCCATACGGGCTCTATAAATACTGACTTCACCGGCAGAATTAACAAGGTTATCCAGCAATTCTGAGCGCACCTTAACCACATCACGATCAGCCGAACGGCGATCTGAGACCTTGTCCTCTTTACCTGGCTGAGAATCAGGAACTCGACGCTCTACAACAGACTCAGTCGTATCAGATACAGTTTCATTGCTTTCAGGCTCTGCTGACCTGGCAGGTGAAACCACACCTTCTTTTGATTCAGTTTCTTCCTCTACCGCCGGGGATGGCTCATCCACCGTGATTCCACGAAGGACCTTAATACTATTAATATGCTGCTCTGGAGAATCGGGTCTTTGATGCAATTTCGCCTGATCTACCTGATGCTGCAAAAAGTCAAAGCTCTCATGCAAGGTATCTACAAGCTCATCCGACTTTTCCACCCGGTGATCAATAAGCGCAATAAACAGTGATTCAAGTTCGTGACTAAGATCACCAATCTCTATGAGATCAGCCATTCTTGCGCCACCTTTAAGAGTGTGTAGATAGCGCTGCAACTCCATCACCAGGCTAAAATCCTGAGTGTCTTCACTGCCTTCCTGTTCAGTCCAGGCCTGTAACGTATGATCACTCATCTCCAGGAGATCAGTGGCTTCTTCAATGAATATCTCAACAAGCTCATCATCGAAATCAGAGTCACCTGCCGGTTGCTCCGACTCATTCATCATGGTCAGGGTATCAACAAAATGACTGGCTGATTGATCATTCTGAGCAGGCAGTTCTACCGTATGGTTATCCATTTGCTCAAGCAAGGACTGCAAGTCCTGCACTAGCTGCTCAGGAACCTCAGGCATACGACGCTGCTCGACCAGCTCTTTAGTCATCGCATGAATCGCTTTGTATCCCTGCTCATATAGTGACAGGGCATCCTCATCGAGGGCCGAGCCCTGCTCAAGAAGAGTTTTTAAAGGTTTTTCCAGAGCTGTAGCTAAGACACCAATAGAAGTTATATCTGCGGTTCTAGAGGCGCCATTAATGGTATGCAAAGAACGATATAAATCCTCAGTTGGGATTAGCTCTCCGGCTGCACGAGACTTATCAAGGGCGGAATTTACGGTGTTTAGGTGCGACTCTACCTCTTGTTGGTAGATGATCAGGAGTTCCGGATCGATCTGCAGGTCGTCTGGTTTGTTCGATTCGAGGTCTTGGGTCAGGGGATCCCCTACCTCTCCGCCAGGCATTATCGTGGTTTCGTTTGATACGAAAGGGTCAGGGGGGGTCTCCTCTTGTGCGTCAGAAACATCCGCTTGATCCTGAAGCTCCTGATCTTGCTTATCAGTTTCCAGTACCTCAGCAACTTTATCAGCAGCTAACCCAATAGAATAATCAAACTCTCCATCTGATAGCGCTTCTTCAGCCTGTATAGATTCCGCTGTTGTCTCAGTTTCTGGACCTGAGTCTGTTTCAACCCCAGATTCAGCATCGCTTTCTTCTAAATCAGTTTCTTCTAAATCAGTTTCAGAGCTCGTACTAAGTACTATATCTTCGACATCTGAATCGCCTGCATTTAGTTGATCAGAGACATCCCCAATAACTACCTGGGCATCACCTTCTGCTTCTGCTTCTGCTTCTGCTTCTGCTTCTGCTTCTGCTTCTGCTTCTGCTTCTGCTTCTGCTTCTGCTTCTGCTTCTGCTTCTGCAACATAAGGTTCTATCTGACTTTCTTCTGCAAGCTGTTGCGTCTCTGACTCCTGAACAGGCTCTTCATCTTCCTGTTCAGAGATAATTGCTTCGGTTGTTGTAGGTTCCTGGTTAAGTTTTTGTGTGTGACGCATCTCTAATACCTGATGTGCCTTAAACTCAGCCAGCGCTCTCGCCAGACCCCTTAGGTAGCCAATATCTGCTGTTGGCGGAACATTGGTTTTTAATTCTTCAACCAATTGAGGTAGAGCCTCTGCAGCAAGACCAACAGCATCGATTACCTGATCAGTCGGTGCTACTGTTTTTTCGATCACCCTGTTTAACAGGCTTTCATAATCCCAGGCAAACTCACCGATTTTCATTGCACCGACCAGACGCCCGCTACCTTTTATGGTATGGAATGAACGTCGAATGTTTTTCAGCGCATTCTCGTCTTCAGGATGTAGCTTCCAGTCCTTTTGTAGTTGCTGGATACTCTCGGATTCTTCTTCTGCTTCTTCCAGGTAGATCTCCAGGATCTCGTCATCACTTCCTGGTTTAAGCACCGGCTGGTCATCTTCTACTGAAACCACCTGAAGTACTACAGGTGCGTCATCTAACGCTGAAGAGGTGTCGGCTGCCTGTTCATCACCCTGATCAAGACCCTCTACTAACGCTTCCTGCCCTGGCTCAAGCTGTAAAACTGAATCACCATCATCAAGATCAGAAATAATTTCAATGTCTTCCTGCGACTGGTCATCATTATTAAGCAGACCTTCCTGATCAAACAGGGAATCATCTGACGTATCCAGTGCATTCACTTCATCATCATTAATCAGAAGCCCATCGGAAATCTGCGCCAGGTCATCGCTAATTTCGCTAACGACCTCATTGACTTCTATAACCTCAGGTACATCTTCGACTGTTAGCGTGGAGACTTGCTCGGGTGCATCGATTAATTCGGACTCCATATTGTCAAGATCAACATCTGCAAGCCCTTCTTCATCGACAATCTGGATATCCTCTTCATCGTCTATCAGAAGATTTTCATTATCTGAAAAATCTCCTTCTGTGACTGGAGCAGCTGCAGACTTACCCTCTAACAACAGCTGTAACTGAGTTTCTGCAAAATCCAGAATGGAGTCTGCATCGCTGCGTTGTTCTCCAAGTGCTTCGAGGAAATACTCAATACTAACCACAACCTGAGACAATTGGTCCAGGCGTTTGGTATCCATAAACTCGACTATATCCTGATCCCTGAGATAGTCGACCAGTCCTTCTACTACCGCTACAGCACTACTCTGATTTAACAGCTCCATTGCACCGCGGGTTTCAGTCAACAGAGTCTGACAAAGCTGAAGGTTTTCCTGTTTCGTTGAATCCCTTATGAAGTCCAGAATGGCATCTTTGACTTTTTGTACGTCATCCAGTGCCGCAGTTACCACCGCTGATAGCATATTATCCATTTCAAAATTAATGGATGCCGCTGATGAGTCATCTCCGCTGTCTGATTTTGAAAGCTGGCCTTTATGTAATAACTCCAGAGCCTGATCAATCTGAATAAGTTCAGCCGCCATTGCGAGTAACTTTTCATGGTCAGGAGGAGCAACCCCCTCTACCACGTCATTGATCATCTTGATCTGTGCTTCAATCATCTGGCGCTGCGGACCAAGACCAATCATAGCCAGTGTATCTGAGATCACATGTAGATCTTTCGGTATAAGCTTTAACTGGTCAGTCATCGCCAGATCGCCTGTCACATATACTTCAAGCGCTGACTTAACCTCTTCCAGATCAGCCTGTACAGCATCAGCTACCGTTTTTAATAGCTCCTGATTTGGACCAGCAATACTGCTAACCGAATCTCCAGGCTCTTTTTCTGCGGGCAAAAACTGCTCAAGACGGTAAGCTGTTTTTATGGCCTGACTTTTAGGCCCATCACATTCCGGTTGTGCAATGTAATAAAGAAGGTTTTTAATCAGTTCGATAGGCTGCTGCTGTAGCAGGGCGCGCTCACCTTTTAACAACGTGATACGCAATGCCATATCAACCTTACCCATCAGCATTTTGACCGAAACACCTAAGGTTAAATCATCCCGAGCTATAGACTCGATTAAAGCACCTACTATCCACCAGAAACGCGCAACCTGTTCTGAGCTTGAACGCTCTTCCAGAGCGCTACAAATTTTTTCCAGACGCTTGAGATTACCATCAACATCATTATCACGAATCACACCCAGCAATGAGTACTGGTAGGCAGGTCTGATTTTCTTGGCCAGAATACGTGAAGACTGATTTTGCGCATCCGATATAGAGTCATACTCATTATCTTCCGTATGCATTGACAGGTCTGGCAGAAAAAGCAGCTTCTCTGAGAATAAATCTTCGTTTTTAGCTGCACGAATATCATTCAACAAAGGAAGGATCGCGATAGGAATATCCTTATAGCCCGCCTGTATGTGCTCCAGGTAATCGGGTAGTTGAAGAACTGAGCGAAGCAATACTTCTAAAGCAGTTTCATCAACCTGAGATTTGGAGGCAATAAACTGACATAAAGACCCCATTTCCTCGGTCAGCATGGCGGCGCCATACTGTTCGATCATGGTCAGAACACCCTGTAGATCGCTGAGCTGACCAGTGACCGTTTCCAGGATCTGAGCATCGTTGTCTTCAATGAAGAGATTAAGCTCGCCACGAATGATGGCCAGATTTTCATCGATAGACTTTTTCACCCATCCCAAGGCGCTCTGTTTTATGGATGTGTGTTTAAAATCCATATCTGACCTATATCGCTGTTAAGCCTGCTCTGATTCTGGATTGTAGCTCGCCAGATCGGTAACATTATTGATGACTGTACTATCCGCCAAAATCTGCTGATCATCAGGTAATTTAAACCCGGCAACAGAATGATGCAGTGCTTTAACCATTTCTGATAGTTCACCGATTGACTCAGAAGTATGCGCAGTATTTTCAGATGTCTTAATTGTAATCTGCTGAATGTCATCCATGCTGTTGGTGATTTCGACACTATCCTTAGCGTGTTTCTGGGTAGCGTTGGAAATCTGCAAGATGCGTTGCGCAAGGTTGGTCGATACCGTTTCAATCTTATCCAGAGCACTACCCGCATCTTCTGCCAGGTTGGCCCCTTCAACCACATGGGATGTACTTTGCTCCATTGATGATACCGCTTCGTTGGTATCGGCCTGGATTGTTTTTACCAGAGCTTCAATCTGCTTAGTCGCATCACCTGTTCTTTCAGCCAGTCGCTGTACCTCATCCGCTACCACCGCGAAGCCTCGTCCCGCTTCACCAGCCATGGACGCCTGTATCGCAGCATTCAATGCAAGAATGTTGGTTTGATCCGAGATCTCTGTAATCAGGTTAACGATATCACCGATTTCCTGCGAGCTTTCACCCAGTCGTTTAATTCGCTTGGAGGTTTCCTGTATCTGCTCACGTATTGATTCCATACCAGCGATGGTTTTTCTTACTGTCTCACCACCATTATGAGCAATGTTTACTGAGTTTCTCGCAACATCTGCTGAATCAGATGCATTCTTCGACACCTGACTCATACTTTCAGATATTGCGGTTATGGAAGAAGTAGCTGAAGTGATTTTTTGCGCCTGTTGCTCACTTGCAGCCGCTAACTCACGAGTTGTAGCCTGTGTTCGATTTACCGAGCTGGTAACCTGAGCAGCCGTTAAGTTGATGGTTCCTACCAGATCGCGCAGTGCGTCGATAGAGTAGTTTACAGAGTCAGCGATGGCTCCGGTTATATCTTCGGTTACCGTGGTATGCGTGGACAGATCACCATCTGCCAGATTAGTCATTTCATCCAGCAGCCTGAGGATAGCTCGCTGGTTTCTTTCATTCTGTTGCTGGGATTCTTCTAACTGCTGGCTAGATGCTTTTACCAGTTGCCAACCAAGCACAACCAGTAGAATAACTGCAACAACGCCCATGGAATAGGCAAGAATGATGAGCAATCCTAGTCCTTCCTCATACAGATCAACACTACTACCAAAATCGCTTGACGCCGTCAGTAATTTAGCACTGATCAGCTGAATTTCACTCGCTGCATCCCTAACTTCAAATAACTGAGGTGAATTTTCCAGAATCTGATTAACATTCTTTTTCACTACCGAAAAAAGATCGGCAAGTTGCAACAGCTTTGAGACAACTTCATCTCCAGTTAACTGCGTGATACCCAACTCATTGTCACCTTCCAGCATACCGAGCAATATGCGCTCTATGAGAACGGTTTCTCTTCCGAACTGATCAGCAGCAGCCATAACCACATCGCCACCACTCATGATTCGATTCAGATTATTCTGAACCGACTGGATCAATGCTAGCTGTTTGGAAGCAGATGCAATATCTGGCCTGGGCGCCTTATTTTTGACCAGAATTTTTACCACATCATCTGAAAGTACTAGCAATTCTGGTATTGATTCATTAATAAGGGTTACATACTTGGTTACTGTCTCGATTGACTCACGCGCATCGAGGATAGTGTTTACTCTTCGATTGTATTCAAGCCAAACCTTATCAATGTTATCCAGCCCTCCCTGCAGTTCAAAAGGGATAGGGGGTAAACCCTGCTCAGGGTCGCCAGATTTAAGTCGAGTTAAGGTATTTTCAAAACGTGACTGGAATCGTTTTAATTGCACAAATGCTGCAGAATTACCTATTGAAGACTCCAGTGCGAAAGTAGCAATCTGCTGAGACACAATCTGCTGCTCATTGGTGATAGAAGCATATTCTCTTGTGTAACTTTCCTGAGTCGTCTCATAACTGAAAATTGCAACCATAGCCACAATTGCAATCACGATGCCTACGGCATAAAACACCAGACCGCGATTAGTTTTTGTAGACGACCTACCCCTACCACCCGATCCTTTTCTTCCTGGTGATGTTTTTTTAAAATCAAATAACGCCATAATACCCTCGATAAAAATAGTCGCTTAGCAATCAGACAACCTTGAGAAAATGCTCGTGCTGAACCAATCTTTCTACGCTGAAGATAAACCACTCATTCTGGTCATCAATAAATGCTCCATCCAGATAGGGCTCCAGAGGTCCTCTTCCAGATGTTTCCAAATCTTTTCTCATATCCGGTTTGAATCTACGTAGGCCGAAAACTTCTTCAACCAACAAAGCAGCCACTACCCCATTGCGATCAATAATCAAAACACGACTATCACTCCGCTTATCGGCAGCCTGGCTGTTTAAAAATTTATTCATATCCAGCACGGGCATCAGATTGCCACGAATATTCGCTAATCCCTTTACCCAACTCAACACGCCAGGCACTCTAATAGTTTTAGGAGGAGGTAAGATTTCAGCAACCTCACTCATTGGTGCAATTAACCTGGTACCGGCTAATTTAAAGCCTATACCCACCCAGTCAGCGATAACTTTGGTACCTGTTGGTAGACCTTTAGCGTTTTGACGGCAACGCTGGTCATATTCCTGCAACAGAACAAAAGGTGAGGTAGCAGACATAATTTCTTAATTAAGAACCTGATTAATTCTTGAGATCAAATCGGCTTCATTGGCAGGTTTGACGATATAGTCCTTAGCACCCTGACGCATCCCCCAGATCTTGTCCGTTTCCTGATCTTTAGTGGTAACAATAATTACCGGAATATTTGCAGTTGCCGGGTTGCGATTTAGATCTCTGGTTGCCTGAAACCCATTTTTACCGGGCATCACTACATCCATCAATATACAGTCAGGCTTTAAGTCTATTGCTTTTTCTATACCTTCTTCGCCAGTAGTAGCCACTGAAACCTGAATTTGATTCTTTTCCAGAATCGATTTGAAAACATGTACTTCTGTGGGTGAATCATCAATGATTAATACGTGTGTCATTATCTTTAAGCCTCGATAACCAAAAATTTATTAAGCACTCGCTACGTGCGAGGTAATCGCTCCGATCAGGTCTTCTTTGGAAAATGGTTTGGTTAAATACTCTTCTGAACCAACAATACGTCCTCGAGCTCGATCAAAAATACTATCCTTGCTGGACAACATAATTACAGGCGTAGACTTGAATGTCTGGTTATTTTTAATAAGCGCACAGGTCTGGTAACCATCCAGACGTGGCATCATAATATCTACGAAAATAATATCAGGGTTATGCTCAGTGATTTTGGCAAGTGCTTCAAAACCATCTGTTGCTGTAACCACATCACAGCCAACCTTTTTTAGTAAGGTTTCTGCGCTTCTACGTATTGTTTTACTATCATCAATCACCATAACTTTTACATTCAACTGTAAAACAGGTTTTTGAATAGCTGATTGTTGAGACTCGTCGCTCACATCTCCCCCGATTTTAGTATAAGTGCTTCACAGCCAACTCGGTCGCAAGTGATTATAGACAACATTTTGTTTTAAACCAGTGCTTTATTAAAAATAAGTAATGTAGATTCTAAATCAATACCAACAATACTACCACGAACAAATACTTTTACACTATAGCCTTGAAATCAGTAAAATAAGCCGACATAAATCAACCCGCACCAAGAATGAGCATCCTGACTTTGCCTATAGCCTCTCATCATATAACTGCCAGCCCTCACTCTCTTGAAGCATTAGAAAGGCATATTCCAGGTCATCAAAACAACATCGAGACCTGGTTTCGACAGAGATTTCAGGAGTTCCCTGCGCATTTTCTTAACAGAGCAGATATGTGCAACGGTAACAAACAGATCAGTATAGGTGATTTTTCGCCAAGTGCAGGAATATTGAATAATATTGACTGCTGTATGCAAAATTTGAGAAATAAATCAAGTATATGACCACAGTAAAACTAGGCATTGTAATGGATGCCATCGAAAGTATTAAGCCCTACAAAGATAGTAGTTTTGCTATGTTATTAGAAGCACAACTGCGCGGCTGGCAAATCTTTTATATCCAGCTAACGGATATCTATATGGATCAATCAATAAGCTATGCGCAAAGCATGCAACTCAAGGTCACTGATAATACAGCGAATTATTTTGAGTTAAGTGCCCCCTCGACAATAAAATTATCTGATATGGATGTCATCCTGATGCGCAAGGACCCACCATTTAATCTTGAATATATCTACACAACCTACCTGTTGGAACAGGCAGAACAGGCTGGCACTCTGGTCGTCAACAAACCGCAAAGCCTACGCGATTGCAACGAAAAGCTATTCACCTATCAATTCCCTCAATGCTGCGCGCCTTTTCGAGTTTCACGTAAAGCCTCTTTATTGAAGGAATTTCTGGATATTCATCAGGATATAATTATCAAACCACTGGATGGTATGGGCGGCCGGTCAATCTTTCGTGTAAAAATAGATGACCCTAACACCAATGCCATCATAGAAAATGTTACTCAATATGGTGAACAACAGGCCATGGTGCAAAAATTCATCCCGCAAATCAGTGAAGGTGACAAACGCATCCTTCTAATAGATGGAAAACCCATACCTTATGCTTTGGCTCGCATTCCTGCGGAAGGCGAAAATCGCGGCAACCTTGCCGCAGGCGCCAGCTCCAGAGCACAGCCTCTTAGCGAACGTGACCACTGGATCTGTCAACAGATCGCACCCACCCTGCAGCAAAAAGGACTGATATTTGTCGGTATAGATGTGATTGGCGATTACCTCACCGAAATCAATGTCACCAGTCCAACCTGTATCCGCGAGCTTGATAAGGCTTATAACCTGAATATTAGTGCAGACCTATTTGAATGTATCGAACAAAAGTTAAACACTATCTGATTCAGTTTTTTCTTCTCTTTGTCCTTCTATCAGGTTCGGCCTGTCAAACTGAAAGAAACTATTCTCAACAATTTCTTGAGTTTGGAACACTGATAGATATTACCCTGACATCAACAACAGAGGGAAAAGCCAAAAAATCTTTTACCGAGATTGAAGCACTGTTAATCAAAAGACATAGTGACTGGCACGGATGGGAAGATGGAAGCCTGACACGCTTTAATAAAGCACTGCAGGAATCACCCAACAAAGGCATCCCCGTACCTGAAAACCTACAACGTTTAATCCAGGATTCAAAAAAGTATTACATGCTCAGCGACAGGCTATTCAACCCGGCTTTAGGTAAACTGATAGGCGCCTGGGGCTTTCATGGTCACTCTGAAGCAGACCAGCCATTAATTGATGAGATAAAGAAAAATATTCCAGGCATGGATGAGCTGCTAATTCGTAACCAACTCGCTTATTCGAGCAACCCTCATCTGCAACTTGATTTTGGAGGCATTGCCAAAGGCCTGGCAATTCTCGAGATCCAGCAACTATTATCTAATAACGGCATTGCGGATTTTATTATAAATGCTGGCGGCGATATTCTGGCATCTGGCCAAAATGGTCAACGCAACTGGCGAGTTGCTATACAGGATCCTTTTAAGGAAGACATCATAGGTACCATCGAACTATTACCATCACAGAGTATTTTCACTTCAGGCAATTATCGCCGCTTCCAGAACATGCCTGACCATAAAAAACGTCACCATATCATCAACCCCGAAACAGGTGAACCATCACTCCATATCAGCTCCGCAACCGTGATGACCTACGACCCCGTACTGGCAGATGCAGCAGCAACCACACTGATGCTTGGCGGCAAAGATAAAATTAAAGACCTTGCAGAAGCACTAGGTATACAGCAATACATGGTAATCACTGAACAGAGTGAAGTTATTATCAGCCAGTCAATGTACGATAAATTAGCATGGCATGAAGAAGAGCAATTCAAAATTCAAATACAGTAAGTAATTCACCTGAACGATAAATGACTGGCGAGGCCAGCAGCATGTTGGCAAAATATTAAACATGAACAACCCCAAGCAAACTCCAAACAAACCCGGCATCAGCGCCAATGATCGACTGGGCTTTACATTGTTTCTCGCGATCGCGATTCATCTGATTATAGTGCTTGGCATAGGCTTCACTAAATCTGATGCGAATCAGGCAGAAGCCATGCCCAGTCTGGATATCATTCTAGCCAACTCAAGCTCAGCAGAACAACCTGACAACCCGGATTTTCTCGCTCAGGACAACCAGATCGGTGGAGGAAACCAGGATGAAAAAGCAAGGCCCAGCGCACCAGTTTCAGCACCATCCCCCATCAATGAACAGGGGCTAACCGACCGTACGCAAACGCGAAAAGTTGCAAACCGGGTAAAGATTGAAAACATCTACTACATCAACAAACGCGAAGCCCCGGATAAGATAGCGCATGCCAAACGTAATGACCGGGCCATACCGCAGGAAACCAGCATCCAGGAAATCGAACGCCAACAACAGAAGATAGCCAGTCTGCGAGCAGAAATCCGTAAGATGACGGTCAATTACGCCAAACGTCCACGCTCTATCACCCTTACAGCCAGCACCCGCAAAGCAGTTGAAGCAGGCTATCTGGCAAAATGGGTGAGCAAGATTGAACATATAGGCAACCTGAATTACCCGGCTGAAGCTGAAGTAAAAAAAATCAATGGTCGCCTACGTCTTAATGTTCGCATTAATGCTCTGGGAGAAGTAATCGAGGCCAGGGTCACCAAAACCTCCGGCGAGGCTTTACTGGATGAAGCGGCCAAACGCATAGTTCGCCTGGCACAACCGTTTGACCCTTTCCCGGCAGAACTCAAACAACGTGCGGACCAGATCGTCATAGTTCGTACCTGGGAATTTAACAGCAACCAACTCACCACCAGCGGCGGCTCATAATCATGCAGATTCCAGATAACCTGACCAACCAGTACCTGCTTGCCACCCCTAATATTCAGGACCCACTGTTTGCTTCCAGTATCGTCTATATGTGCGAACACAGTAGCGAAGGTAGTATGGGCATGGTCATTAATCACCTTGCTGAGCAAACCCTGCAAAACATATTCGAGCAACTTGATATCGAATGCGATGACCCGGACATTCTAAACACCCATGTTTTTATTGGCGGCCCGGTAAAGCTGCAACAAGGATTCGTTTTGCATACACCCTGTGGTGACTGGGATAAAACCATACCAGTGGGAGATGAAGTTTACCTCAGCAGTTCACGTGACATTCTGGAAGCGATTGCTCAGCACCAGGGTCCACAAAAATATCTGGTTTTACTTGGATTCTCAGGCTGGGCCGCAGGGCAACTGGAAAAAGAATTACAGGAAAACTCCTGGCTTACCGCCAAAGCCTCACCGATAATCACCTATAACGAAGATATAGACCAGAAGTGGCAAATGGCCTTCGACACCCTGGGTTTTAATCTGGACAAATTATCGCCCATCACTGGCAATGCCTGAAGCCAATATCACCGCCATTGGCTTTGACTTCGGCAGTTTCTGGATCGGTTCTGCTGTTGGGCAGACTCGCACCTGTACGGCATCCCCTCTGGAAGCCATACGAGCCAACCAGTTCAAACCTGACTGGTCGCATATCGAAAAACTGATTAAAACCTGGCAACCCTCCCGGCTTGTTGTTGGCCTCCCCACCACCATGAATGATCAGGAACATGAAATGACGCGTCAGGCGCGCCGCTTCAGTCGCCAACTGGAAGGTCGTTTTCATATCAAAACCGAGCTGGTAGATGAACGACTCACCACTCGCGAGGCCTGGCAGATCATTGAACAGCAAGCCAGCAAAAAGCACGACAAACCCACTATAGACTGTATAGCAGCTGTACTAATCACCGAAACCTGGCTGCATCATTATAAAAGTCAGGATGAACCTGGAATCCGCAGTTGACCGCTAATCACTGACTTAAGGTAATAATTTGCCAAACTTATCACTGAATCTCATCACCACCCATTGTGGTTTCCAGCATAGGGTGCATAGGCGCGTAAAGCACTAACGCTACAAGAATTTGTGAAAAATCTCAGCGCACTCTGCTTTGTTGTCGCTCTTGTTAAGGGAGTAGCCATTAACTACGAACGACGCCTTGCCGAGCACGCTGATATTTCCCACAAATCCATGTTCATCTACGGATTCCAGGTTTAAGCAATTAAGGAGCTTCTGATCACTTCTCAACTATGGTATAAAGCGCCTACATTTAGCGACTCAACCCTGGCTGTAAAAAGTGACTGATATACCTGTCGAACCACTTATCCAACAACTCAGCGAAAAACTGGCCCCCCTGTTCTCTGTTGCGGATCAACCCATTATTATTGGGATCGAAACTGGCGGTTACTGGATAGCCCGCGAGATTCATAAGCAGCTCAATCCAGACACCGAGCTTGGCAAACTCAATATCACCTTCTATCGTGATGATTTCACTAAAATCGGCCTGCACCCCACCGTAAAGCCCTCACGCCTGCCCCACGATATTGATGGAAAAACCATCATACTGGTAGATGATGTTTTACACTCCGGCCGAACCATTCGTGCAGCAATGAATGAGATATTCGATTATGGTCGACCAGACAGGATATTACTGGCGATCCTGATTGATAGAGGCGATCGTGAGCTACCCATACAGGCCGATTACGTGGCAGAAACTGTTACACTGAGCAAAAATGAACACATCAAGCTTGAAGGACCAGAACCCTTAAAACTCACCATCCAGCAACTAACGACTGAATGAGCTATCAAAACCTGCAACTGACCCAAGACGGCAAGCTCAAACATTTTCTGAGCATAGAAGGCCTTAAGAAATCCACTCTTATCGACATACTGGATACCGCCGAATCTTTCACCTCAATTACGGATCGAACCATTAAAAAGGTGCCTATCCTGCGTGGCAAAACCGTCGCTAACCTGTTCTTTGAAGCCAGTACGCGCACTCGCTCTACATTTGAGCTGGCCGCCCAGAGGCTTTCTGCCGACATCCTTAACTTAAACATAAACACCTCGGCCACAGTAAAAGGTGAATCCCTACTGGATACCATCCAGAACCTGGAAGCCATGCAAATAGACATGTTCGTTATTCGTCACCAGGACAGCGGCAGTGCACATTTTTTTGCTCAGCACGTGCGGCCTGGGGTAAGCGTGTTAAACGCAGGCGATGGTCAACATGCTCACCCAACCCAGGCGATGCTGGACATGTTCACTATTCGCCGACATAAGCAACAGTTCGAAAATCTGACGGTCGCTATTGTGGGTGACATTAAACATTCTCGTGTGGCACGCTCGCAGATCCATGCGCTGAATATTCTCAACACAGGTCAGGTGAGAGTCATCGGACCACAAACCCTGATACCCAAAGACTGCGGAACGCTTGGCGTACAGGTTTACCATGATTTCGATCAGGGACTGAAAGATGTCGATGTGGTGATTATGCTGAGGTTACAGAAAGAACGCATGACGGGAGCTTTACTGCCCAGTGAAAAAGAATATTTTCAGCAATACGGCTTAACCTCTGATCGATTAAAACTGGCAAAACCCGACGCCATAGTGATGCACCCGGGCCCGGCCAATCGAGGCATAGAAATCGAATCCAGCGTCATGGATGGCAACCAGTCTGTCATTCTTCAGCAGGTAACATTTGGTATTGCAGTTAGAATGGCAGTGATGTCGATGATTGCTTCAAGCTCGGAAAACGAACAATGAAAATCATTATTCAAAATGGTCGAGTTATTAACCCAGCCAGTGCAATGGACAGCGTTACTGATGTATTCATTGATGGCCAGCTCATTGTTGCTATTGGGCAGCCTCCAGCTGACTTTGTCGCAGACCAGACTATTGATGCCAGCAACAGACTCGTGATACCAGGACTTATTGATATTCATTGCCGAGTACGCGAACCGGGCTATACCCAGAAAGCAACCATTGCCACTGAAAGCAATGCTGCGGCTCATGGAGGCATCACCAGTATCTGTATACCTCCCGACAGCAACCCCGTAATAGATAACTCGGCAGTTATCGAACTGATTCATCACAGCAATCAGAAATCAGGTAATCGCTGCCATTTATACACCATAGGCGCCCTAACCAAAGGCCTGGAAGGCGAACAATTAAGCAATATGGGAACGCTTAAATCTGCTGGCTGTATAGCACTGAGTAATGCACAGCAGCCAATTGCCAACAACCTGATTCAACGTCGCGCCATGGAATATGCAAACGGACAGGGCATGCTGGTAGTGATTCAACCTTACGATCATGCTTTGTATGCCAATGGCTGTGCGCACGAAGGCGCATTATCTACCCGCATGGGACTACCACCGATTCCTGAAGCAGCTGAAACTGCAGCTCTCGCCAGAGATATAGAACTGGTAGTGCAAACCGGTGCCAAAACACATTTTGGCCAACTATCCTGTGCACGATCGGTAGACATGATCCGCCAGGCCAAAAAAGACGGCTTGCCCATCACCGCGGATGTCAGCATGCATCAGTTATTTCTGACAGACCGTGATATTGATGGATTTGATACCGCAAAACTCACCATCCCACCCCTGCGCGATGATCAGGATAGAGTCGCATTACGCGAAGGTCTTGCTGACGGCACCATCGATATCATCTGTTCCGATCATCAACCGCATGACCGAGATGCCAAGCTCATGCCGTTTCCTTCAGCTGAAGCCGGTTGCAGCACATTAGATACCTTCCTGCCACTGGCGTTCAGGCTAGTCGAAGAAGGTCTATTCGATTTATCAACCCTGTTAAACAAGGTAATCACCAACCCCGCCAGAATCTTCAAATTACCTGCCGGTAATCTGGCCCAGGGAGAGCTGGCTGACATAGTAATCATTGATGACAAATGCCACTACCAATGTACCGCTGAGAACTTTTATTCAGCCGGTAAAAACACACCGTTTGAAGGCTGGGATTTCAATACCAGAGTGACACAGACGCTGGTAGCGGGAAAACTGATTCAATAACAAAACCAAGCGCTTAAACCTGAAACTCAGCTAATTTTACGTATCTAGAAAACACTCACCACAGATTAGGGCAGGATGCCCGTAAGTAGGGCAATGCAGGAGCTATTGCCGAGAACACAGAGAACACAGAGAACACAGAGAAGAATAAATCAGTTCAGTTTTATCGAACAATATTTTTGTTCTTGAGAAACCTTCTTAAAACTGAAGATAAACATTTTAACCTCAGTGATCTCTGTGACCTCTGTGGTAAAAAGGCTTTAATTATGATGCTTTCTCAGTTAGCGAGAGGAAAACACCTGCACCGATCGCTACGGCCCCTATTAGATGAAACCAGAATAACTGCTCACCCAGAAAAACAACCGCCATAAGGGTTCCGAGTACCGGCATGATATGAATAAACTGCCCTGCTGTGGCGGCACCCACCATCTTTACCCCCTGGTTCCATAATAAAAAGGCAGCAATAGATGGAAACAGTGCAACATAAGCAATGGTAAGCAGATTCGGTGAATTCATCTCCAGGTAGACACCCTGAGATAAAACATAAAGGTAAAACGGTACCAACAACACCACACCCACCAGCATTGTGAATAACAAAAACCCTGCAGCAGATATCCCGACAGGTCGCCAACGCAGGCTAATTGAATAAAGCGCCCAGCAAAGAGCTGCCAGCAAAACCCACAAATCACCAAAGTTAATCTGCAGGGCGAAAAGGTTTTGAATATCACCTTTTACCACCAGCATCAAAACGCCCATACTGGAAATCAACACAGCAATGATTTTGCGCAGACTCAAGCTCACACCCAGTATGATTCGAGTCAGAATAATGATAAAAATCGGGATAAAACTATTGATAAGCAAAGCGTTGGTAGCGCTCGTATGACGTACACCCAGGTAGACGAAGGTATTGAAAGCTGCAACTCCCAGTGCCCCCATTAATATCAGGCGAGGTAAATACTTTCTGATAATTGACCAGTCTCTGATCAACGCCATTATAGAAAACGGGAAGAAAACCAGCAGCGCTATCATCCAGCGCCAGAAAGATAAAGTAATAGGCTCGATATCCAGCGACATAGCTCGACCCAGCACAAAATTGCCAGACCAGAACAACACTGGACCACACAGCATTAAATAAGCCCAGTTTTTATTCAATTCACAACTACTCTATATTAGGTTTAGCGAGTGCAATCCCAGCTTATTCTTCAGAAGGTAATTGAAGCTCATCCGGAAACGGCTGATCATTGAGATTATGACGGGTATCCCGCGTCTGCTCCCCACCAAAATTAATTTTCCATTCCAGATTACTGCTCGAATCAGCGTACGCCAGGGCTGTTTTGATAGAGATGATATCGGCTTTATAGAGATCGTATAATGACTGATCGAAGGTCTGCATAGCTGCTGCATCTCCTTTTTCCATAATCTCTTTAATTTCGTTAAAGTTACCTTCGCGTAATAGCTCAGAAATATAGGGAGAGTTCATCATCACCTCGACTGCACAGGCCAGCTTGCCCTCCATCGATGGTACCAGTCGTTGTGAGATAACGGCTCTCAGGTTGAGCGATAAATCCATCAATAATTGCCCGCGCATATCGGTTGGAAACATATTCATAATCCGGTCCATCGCCTGATTCGAGTTAACAGCATGCAAGGTGGTCAGACATAGATGGCCGGTATCCGCATAGTTAATCGCCGCCTGCATAGTTTCTCGATCACGTGCCTCACCGATCATAATGACATCAGGCGCTTCACGCAGAGCTTCGCGCAGGGCATTCTCGTAAGATAGAGTATCGATGCCAACCTCGCGTTGTGAAACCACTGACTTTTCATGCTTGAAAACAAATTCAATAGGATCTTCAATCGTCAGAATATGCCCGCCCTCTATCTGGTTTCGATAATTGATCATGGATGCCAGTGTGGTAGATTTACCAGAACCTGTTGACCCTACTACCAACACCAGACCGGTTTTATCCATCACAATCTTTTTCAATACCTGTGGCAGCAGCAGTTCATCGATAGTGGGGATATCCCATTTAATATATCGAATTACCATAGAAACTTCAGAGCGCTGGATATAGATATTCACGCGAAAACGACCAACCCCCAGCAGAGTAAAGCCAAGATTCAATTCGCGATTAATTTCAAAATCCTGTATCTGGTCATCATTTAGCAGGCTATAAGCCAGCTTTTGCACATGTCCCGGCTTCAATGGATTTTTAGCCATGGGTGCAGTCTTGCCCTGAATTTTGATATGCGGAGAAGCACCGGAGATAAAATAAATATCGGATGCCTGTTTCTCCGCCATTATCCTCAGATAAGGCTCCAGTAACTTGGTAGTTGGCTCGCGTTCCATACAAATAATCTCTAAATCAGTCCGCCTGCATTATCTTCATCGGTTTCTTCCAGCTCAAAATCATCCCGATGATCATCCACCAGTCCTGTTTTACGCGCAGTATCGCTCTCCAGTTTGATGCGCAGGCGCAGGTCATTCACCGAATCTGCATTTCTTAATGCGTCTTCAAAGGTGATCTTACGTGTTTCGTACAGATTAAATAACGCCTGATCGAAGGTAATCATACCCTGCACATTGGACTTGGCCATCAGGGATTTCATTTCATGCACCTCACCTTTGAATACCAGATCTGACATCAAAGGCGTATTCAACATAATCTCAACAGCAGGTATACGACCTACACCATCGATTCTTGGTACCAGACGTTGTGAAACCAGTCCTTTTAGATTGAGCGACAGATCCATCAGTAATTGTTGACGGCGTTCTTCAGGAAAAAAGTTGATGATGCGATCAAGCGCCTGATTGGTACTGTTTGCATGTAGCGTTGAAAGACAAAGATGACCGGTTTCAGCAAATGCAATGGCATGCTCCATCGCTTCACGGTCACGAATCTCACCGATCAGAATAACATCAGGCGCCTGACGCAGCGTATTCTTCAATGCAATCTCATAACTATCGGTATCCACGCCAACTTCACGCTGGGTAACCAGACAGTTTTTATGTTCATGCACAAATTCTACCGGGTCTTCGATAGTGATAATATGGCCATAACTATTACGATTTCGATAATCCACCATAGAGGCCAGAGAAGTAGACTTACCAGACCCCGTCCCTCCTACAAAGATTACCAGACCGCGTTTGGTCATCGCTATATCCTGTAAGGTATCCGGCAGGTTTAGCTCAGCAAAACTGGGGATTTCAGAATTGATAATACGTAACACAAGACCGGTACTTCCTCGCTGTACAAACGCATTCACCCTGAAACGGGCCACACCAGGCAGTGAGATAGAAAAATTACACTCCTGATTCTGTTCAAACTCCGATACCTGTTTATCGTTCATGATAGAACGCGCCAGCATCTGGGTATGATTAGGCGCCAGTATCTGCTTGGATACGGTCTGAATCTTGCCGTCAACCTTCATCGCCGGTGGCGAGCCAGAAGTAATAAATAAATCCGAGCCATCCTTGCTGACCATCATGCGTAATAAATCATGCATGAAACCAATCGCTTTATTTCGATCCATTATAGCTCCTGTTTATTTCTTGATTATTCAGCTTATAACGAGTCAGGGCTAACTGACTTGCGCATTGCCTCTTCCTTGGAGATTAAACCCTGTGCCAGAATTTTTTTCAGGTTCTGATCCAGTGTCTGCATACCCATATTCTGACCGGTTTGAATCGCCGAGTACATCTGCGCAACCTTGTCTTCTCGAATCAGGTTTCGAATTGCCGGTGTTCCTATCATGATTTCATGGGCAGCAATTCGACCACCGCCAATCTTTTTCAACAGAGTCTGAGAGATAACCGCTTTCAGTGATTCCGACAACATGGAACGCACCATGGACTTCTCAGCAGCAGGAAATACATCAACAATACGGTCGATAGTTTTAGCCGCAGAACTGGTGTGCAGGGTACCAAACACCAGATGCCCTGTTTCAGCTGCAGATAGCGCAAGTCGAATAGTTTCCAGGTCACGCATCTCACCAACCAGTATAGTATCGGGATCTTCACGCAATGCTGAACGCAAAGCTTCATTAAAGCCCAATGTATCGCGATGTACTTCTCTCTGATTAACCAGGCATTTTTTGCTTTGATGCACAAATTCGATAGGATCTTCAACGGTCAGTATATGCCCGTATTCAGAATCATTTTTATAGTCAACCATGGCTGCCAGCGTGGTAGATTTACCTGAACCAGTTGGCCCAGTAACCAGCACGATACCTCTAGGGTATTCAGATATTTCCTTGAAAATTGAGGGAGCGCCCAGGTCTTCCAGTGACAGTATTTTTGAAGGAATGGTACGAAATACACCACCAGCACCACGATTATGATTAAAGGCATTTACCCTGAAACGCGCCAGACCTGGAATCTCAAAAGAGAAGTCTGTTTCCAGAAACTCTTCAAAATCCTTACGCTGTTTATCACTCATGATGTCGTACAGCATATCGTGGACCTGCTTATGGTCCATCTCCGGCACATTGATTCGGCGTATATCGCCATCAACCCGGATCATGGGCGGTAAACCCGCAGACAGGTGCAAATCAGAGGCACCCTGTTTTACGCCAAAGGCCAGTAATTGAGCTATATCCATGTTAAAACCACATTAGGTATATTCGTTATAATAAGATTTAGTGTATATTCGTGAGTTTTTTGAACTGCCACAGGCAGCGCTCCAACACACTTCAGCCCTCGTTTACAGAGAACACAAGCGATACAATACATGCGATCAGAGCAAACCATTAGAAGTAAAAAGCACTACATTGTGACTATAGCAAAAACCTATGCATAACATCGAAAAAAATCTTCATCGGATAAAATCCCAGATTGCAGAGGCTGCAATTGCCGCTGGACGAGCACCTGAAGACATTACTCTGTTAGCAGTAAGCAAAACAAAACCTGCAGCAGATATTCTAGCAGCCTATCAATGTGGACAATTAGATTTCGGAGAAAACTACCTGCAGGAAGCCGAGCAAAAAATTCAGGCCCTGGCTGGAAAGGGCATACAGTGGCACTTTATCGGTCCGATACAATCCAATAAAACCCGCAAAATCAGCGAACTGTTCGATTGGGTACATAGTGTTGACCGCTACAAGATTGCCGAAAGACTTAGCCAGCAACGTCTGGAGACACTTAAACCACTTAATATCCTGCTACAGGTTAATATCGACAATGAAGCCAGCAAAGCGGGTATCAGTACTGATCAGGTATTACCTCTTGCCGAACAGATAGCATCATTACCACAGGTTAAATTACGTGGATTGATGGCTATTCCATCGGCTCAGGAAGACTATCAGCAGCAATGCATCCCATTTGCAAAAATGCAAACACTACTACAGGAATTACACAATCAACATCCAGAATGCGATACTTTATCAATGGGCATGAGTGGTGATATGCAGGCAGCCATTGCTCAAGGCTCAACGCTGGTTAGAATAGGCACAGCTATTTTTGGTAACCGCAACACACAGGTCAACACATGACACAGGCAACTCTTTGTTTTATAGGTGCAGGCAACATGGCAGGCAGTATGATTGGCGGACTGGTGGCCAAAGGCTATCCTGCCAATAAAATCATCGCCTGCGACATCAACCAGACAACACTGGATAAACTACAGTCAGATTTTAATATCCGCTGTGAAAGCGATATAAACCAGGCTGTCAGCCAGGCAGCTATCGTCGTTCTTGCAGTCAAACCGCAGGTTATGCAGTCTGTATGTGCTCAGATCACACAATCCCAGCATAAACCACTATTTATCAGTATTGCTGCAGGGCTACGCGAAAAGGATATCAATCGCTGGTTAGGCGATGGCCTGCCAATGGTTCGCTGTATGCCAAATACCCCCGCGCTGGTTGCACAGGGCGCCGCTGGTTTATACGCCAATCAGCAGGTAACTGATATACAGAAACAACAGGCCGAATCTATTATGCAAAGTACCGGTATTACGGTATGGGTCAACTCAGAAAGCCAGCTTGATGCCGTCACTGCTATATCCGGTAGCGGGCCTGCATATTTTTTCCTGTTTATAGAAGCACTGGAAAAAGCCGGCATACAACTGGGACTGGATACTGAAACGTCAGCTAAACTGGCGCGCCAAACCGCTTTAGGTGCAGCCACCATGGCCGTCGATAAAGATGTAGTCAATCTGCGCAAGCAGGTCACATCACCCGGGGGTACCACTGAACAGGCAATTGCCAGTTTCATTTCGAATGACATCTATGGCCTGGTTGCTCAGGCCACCGAAGCAGCGAACACTCGCTCAATTGAGCTAGCTGAGCAACTGGCTCAATAAGCCAACTTGATAAGTAAGATTACAGCTATACATAAGCATCATTAAATAAGAGAAAGAAACAATGGGATCATCTTACCTGGCATCACCCCTGCTACTGATCATCAACACACTGTTTGATCTATATGTCATGCTGGTATTGCTG
Organism: Gammaproteobacteria bacterium; assembly: GCA_050306135.1. Taxonomy (GTDB): domain Bacteria; phylum Pseudomonadota; class Gammaproteobacteria; genus JACNJF01. Next base: position 5,406 of record JBNLGQ010000028.1, on the reverse strand, counting down.
AGATTTTTATTTCAAATGTTACGCACCGATTTCTACAACCCCATATCCCAATTTGTGGTGCGAGCCACTACACCACCGTTGAAACCGTTACGTCGAATCATTCCAGGCTTTGCGGGTCAGGATATGGCAGCTATAGTGTTATCTCTGCTACTGCTTCTGGCCAAGTATTTTCTGGTACGTGCACTGGGGGCTGGAGCTCTGGATATTGCGAATGTCCTGGCGCCTATTGCCAGCATTAGCATTGTTGGACTGGTACTGGTTGCTATTGCTGAAATACTCGCAACATTCATCAATATTTTTCTGTTCGCGATTATTATTGAAGTGATTCTAAGCTGGGTTAACCCAGGAGCTTACAACCCCATGATCGCTTTAATTACCTCAATCAGCCGCCCTGTTATGAGACCAGTTCGGCGTTTCATTCCTCCAATGGGTGGACTTGATCTATCTCCATTATTTGCCACCCTCGGTCTTATGGTCATCAAGATGCTATTGATTCCACCAGTCATTTATTTAGCCACTCAACTATGAATCCACAGCCCTGGTCGCTGGAAAATAACCGTCTTACACTATACTGCCATCTGCAGCCAGGTGCTAAACAGAGTCAATTCTGTGGCCTCTATAACGAGCGCGTAAAAATCCAGATCAAGGCCTCTCCTGTTGAAGGTAAAGCCAATAAGGCATTGATAGCATTTCTATCTAAATCATTCAGTGTAGCCAAATCAAAAATAGTTATACACAAGGGGTTAAATCAGCGCTCTAAAACGGTATTTATTGAAGGTATTGAGCAGCTTCCTGACGCTCTGCAAAATCTGGAGAATAAATAATCGAATCTTTTTCAAAAAAATCAATCTATAATATTTATAACTGAGGTCATATAAGAACAAATTTTCAGTCGCTTAGTTACCAGAGGAGAATAACATTGAAAACAACAGTTAAATTAATCATTTCCACTCTACTTTTCTGCTTACCCGCTTTCGCTTTTGCAGAAAATTCACTAACAATCGGTAATTACATTGTCCATTACAATGCCTTATCCACCGAGTCATTACCCCCTTCAGTAGCCAAAGCCTATGGCATCACTCGCAGTACCAACCGGGGCTTACTGAATATATCGGTGTTGAAAAAAGGCAGTGGATTTGAAGGTGTCGAAGCCGACATCAAGGTGAGTGCAACCAACCTCACCGGCCAATTACGTAGTATTAAGCTGCGCAAAATTAAAGAGCAGAACGCAGTGTATTACATCAGTGTATTTTCAGTCGCCAACGAGGAAACTCTGGATTTCTCTATTGATGTGACCACCAAGGAAAACCAGACTGGTAATATCAAAATGCGGCAACAGTTCTTCACCAAATAAGATATTAAATTCTCATATTTTCAGGCAGAAGCCAGTGCTTCTGCCTGAAGACGAGCCTGGATAAAATCAGCATGGTCTACATACAGTAAATCTGATATCTGGCGCATTAAATGTTCTTCGTAATGGTGTTTCTCACCATCGGCGTAGACCACCTTCCACATCAGCTCTATCACCTTAACCTTACCCTGTTGATCAAGCTGCTCATTCATTAATCGCGTAATATGCTGCAGGGAAACCAGTTGGTCCGCCTCTTCACGCGCATTTTGCAAAAGTGTATCCACTTCCTCTTCAGCAAGAGATAAATGCTTTAATAACAAACTTCGGATCGTTGCCAGCTCATTTTCATCCTGCTCAAAATCAGCCTTACTCACCTCTATCAACAGCACAGCGGTTGCCAGATCAATAGCCATTGCTGGCTCTTGTTGATTAAGTTGATCAAACGCAGGTTTAAACAAACGACTAATTAAAGCTTTCATGCTCACCTTTTAAAAATTGGGTTTCGGGTTTATGGTCAGGATTTATTTCTAATAAGACTTTTGAGTCTATGTTTTAAGCCAAGGTTCCATAAACATGGCCTGATACTATGTTACTACATCAGGCAAGGATTATATTTTTGATTTTGCAGCAGAAAAAAACATCCGGGGAATTTTTTGATACTCCGGCACCGGTAACCAGAGTATCCATCTGCTCAGTGAGGCGATATTGAACCCGACTGCTTGCACCGAGTTTTGAATAACCTGCCAGCATGATTATTCGAGAATCCTGCGCTATCATAACGCGCCAGTTAGCCTCATGTAATCAAAATTGGCAGCACCCTGCTCTGGATGCAGAGCCACAGGTGATGTCACCGCCGTGTGAATGAGATTAATGCCTCGAAAGTGGTAACTTAGTAATAGCTATTATTGATCGATAATAATTTTTTGATTGCAATACCAGCAATATCCTTTCACAATAATCATTCGCTTTTATAACACCCTGTCATGACCCTTACTGAACTCAGATACATCGTAGCCGTTGCACAGAAAAAACATTTTGGGCAAGCCGCTCAATCCTGTTTTGTAAGCCAGCCTACCTTGAGTATTGCTATCAAGAAGCTCGAAGAAGAACTGGATATTAAGCTATTTGAGCGCAGCTCAAAAAACGAAATACGCATTACTGAAATCGGCCAGAAGATTGTGCAGCAGGCGCAGAAAGTATTACGCGAAGCCCAGGTCATTAATGAAATTTCACAACAGGGTAAGGATCCATTATCCGGCACGTTTAGATTAGGTGCTATCTACACCATTGCACCTTATCTGCTACCAGGCTTGATACCTCGCATCACAGAAAGTGCCCCACGTGTTACCTTAATTATTCAGGAAAATTTCACTCATAACCTGAGCCAGTTATTGAAACAGGGCGATCTGGACGCGATTATTATTTCCTATCCTTTCGATGAACCTGGCATTGAAACCCAGGCGCTTTACGAAGAACCCTTTATGGTCGCCATGCATAATCAACATCACTGGAGTGAACGCCAGGAAATTGATGTTAATGAACTGGCCGGAGAAGACCTGATGCTGCTGGGCGCCGGACACTGTTTTCGCGACCAGGTGCTTGAAGCCTGCCCACAGTGTATATCCTCAAGCAACGAACTGACTCGCTCGCTGGAAGGTAGCTCGCTGGAAACTATGCGCCATATGGTGGCAGCAGGTACCGGTATCACCGTATTACCCTGTACCAGCATGCTACACAGTCAGCACAATCAACAATTAATCAAGATAAAACCTTTTGCCAACCCTCAGCCCAGTCGCACAGTGGCGTTAGCATGGCGTAAACATTATCCACGTAAGGAAGCCATTCAGCTCGTTATTGATATGGTGCGCAACTGTAAACTCCCCGGCACTATGGGTATCAATTGAACAAAACCGAACAAAGTCTATAAGTCTCGAGAGAATCATGAGTGAACCTGAAATCACTTCACAGGAATTAATACGCGGTAAATTGAATAGTGAAACCGCCCGCATTCCCTGGAAAGAATTACAACGCTATTTTGCGGGTGGCTACACCCTGAATGTAGATCTACAGCTGGATCTGATCGAAGTTGCCTACCAGATGCATTGCGATAATGCCGCTCAGATTGAACAATGGATGAACACCAATCTGGTACATCAGGTTACCAATCAACAGGCACGCGAGTGGTTTAACAATGACCAGACCATGTGGGCCTGTGTGATTAAGCCCTGGGTGTTAGTCCAGCCAGCTGATTAAACAACCACTAATAATCATCTTATCTCATTAAGAATATTTACTAGCGCATAACCGTCGAGCACGCTTAGCCAGTGGGTGAATCCCTGGATAATTCTGGTCGACCTTTTTCCTATCGCCTGAACATTCGACATATCCTGACTATGCCCTGGTACAATCGGATCACCTAGCATGCCATTAACAGAAGTTCGTACTATAGAAAAATATCGAATGGGCGGATGCTGGCGTGTATTCAACCAATGCAGGATCTTGCCCGGCACCTCGGGTACGATATCGTGCAGTAACCCTTTGGAACGCTGCAGCGTGTCATAGGTTTTCCCTCCAAAGAACTCTTTCATCATTCTCAGAGGAAGCGGGTCATCCAGTTCTTCAAGACCTCGATAAGCCAGTACGGTACCCAAATGAGGGCTGGCGATAGTGATCAATGCCTTAACGTTACTGGCACCATTGAGCACCAGAGCCAATCGAGCTGAAACGCCCCCAAGAGAATGTCCTGCGATAATAAGCGGCTCACTGGGGTAACGATCATTAATCCAGCGCATAGCCCCGGTAACCAGATTAGCCTGCCCCAGCAACGGCAATTCTGAATTCAACTGCAGAAACACAACTTTATTCTCTTCGTTCTGCCACTTCATCGGAATTGCCTGAATACCCACAGGCGTCGAGATTAAAACCGCTGCCCTTTTCCAGCCAAAATTATGTAACACGGCTGAAACACCTGAGCGTTCCCAGCTCATCACATTGCCCTGATAACCATGCACCAGTAACAGGACATCTGCTCGTACTGGAGAAGTAAGCAACAGGCAGATAATAAACATGAATCCAGTTAACTTGAACGATACATTCATTGAATTTATCCGTATACCTTAAGAAATCTCTACTAAAAATATCTAGTAAATTAATTATGCATTAACATAACGTGATATATTAGTATTTTCTTATGCAAACATGAAACAAATCAATTCCTACATTTTTGACGTACAGTTGGAAGAGTTTCAGTCCTGCGTACTACAGCGCTCCCAGGAGATTCCAGTTCTGGTCGACTTCTGGGCTGACTGGTGCACCCCCTGCATCACCATTGCGCCCGTTTTAAATCGAATTGTTGAGTCCTTTCAGGGTCAGGTCCTCCTCGCCAAACTGGAAGTAGACGAAGGGGAAAACATGAAACTCGCGGGCAGGTATAAGGTGAGGGGCTTTCCCACCATCATATTATTTCGCGACGGTATAGAACTCGACCGCTTCAGTAGTGCCCGCCCTGCCCATTTTATTGAGCAATTCATCAGCCGACAGCTATAACAACTAGCGTTCTCTTAATAATAGAAACAACTCATGCACCAGGCGTTCATTGGTCTGAATTTCCAGCCACTTATCCTTGGATATCCTTCTTTTGACCAGTTCACGAACAACCTGAACGGTAAAGGAATCGCTCTCCAGATTAGGGTCAGCGCCAAGGTTACCTTCTGAAATATTCTGAATAGTCCGACTTAATATTAAGGTGGTAGATTCATCGGCATCCTGATATAGACGCGTTCTTAGACGATTATCATTCACTAAGGTTTCTACTGCCAGACGCTGGCTGCGCACCTGAAAGATAACAACAAGCAACAGAAAAATAATTATCACTGATAATATTGCAAGCATTGTGTTAACTCCTGATATTGCTATCTATTAACCCGGCACCAATATAGGTAATGTTCAGCCGCAGCACACTGGTTCACGGCAAGGCAACAGCAGGCCGCTGTACCCAAAGCATTCGCTGCGCTCACGGGGCAGGCCCTAGTCATTCTCCAGCAACTGCTGTTAAC
>JBNLGQ010000027.1:0-1992 GCA_050306135.1 Gammaproteobacteria bacterium | reverse complement strand
TTGTGGTTGCGCTACTGATGGCGCTACAAAACTCAGGCTACTACCTGTGGTATTTGAAAGCGTGATATCCGGTCCCGCAGTTTTCATCCATTGGTAGCTGAGAGAGCCATCATCCGGGTCGGAGGAGCCGCTGCCATCCAGGGTAACCGTCTCACCTGAGGTAACACTTTGAAGCGCAGTGATTTTGGCGCTCGGTTGATGATTGCCAGCATTCGTTGTGCCACCCTGACTCGATCCACCTTGGCTTGATCCATCCTGACTTGATCCATCCTGAGATGCGCCATCCTGAGGCTGTGTATCTGAACCTGAGTCGCCAGATGAACTACCCTGTCCACAACCAGTTAATACGAAAATCAAAAGAACAATCAGGCTTGATAATCGTAAACCAGGTTGAAACAGTTTTTTTCTACGAAAAGTCATTTAAACACTCCATTTAGTATTGTGCAGAAACCGCAACTGGAAGCAGCTGTCACGCACAATATTATTTTAAGAAGCCCTTCCCTAAACCTCATTCAGGGGTCTAACCCTTGATTAGTGCTGAGCTCTTTTTGCCTCATTCAATAAGTTGCTTAACGCAACTGAGCGCGGATGTTATACACAGGATTTTTTCATTTCAAGTGTGTTTCACAGGATCGTAATTTACCCAGACCAGAATATATTTGATAAAAATTTAAGGCCTACATCTGCTCTTCGCTATTTAGACAAAATTCATCAGTCCCTACAAAATAACTACCCATGGAATCTGTTTTAAGACTAAATATTGACGACCAATACCCACACTAATCCTTGCTATTAATTGGAAAACTCATTCTGCCCCCTTTTATAAATACAAGATCTATCGTAATTAATCAGCCGTAAACCTGATACTTTTTTTCGAGCCAGTGTAAATGCACCTTTAACTCAACTTTAAAAATGCAAGAGCTTTACGCTCATCACAATATCAATGTGATTGATATAAACAAGAGAATCACATTTCCTCATAAAAACACCCTGAAAACAGGATATCGGAAACAAATTCTGCGACTCGTATCACAACTCAAAAAATCATCTCAATACGAATAATCTTTGAAAATTAACTCAACTAATCACTATTTTTTTGAATTAACTCCACTCTGCCCCCTATCGTAAACAATCGAAGTCAGACTGCAGATTCCACCGTGCTACAGAGGGGGTCTTAAAGCATGTAAAATCGTTTTTTAACATAAAGATCAGAGTATAAAAACCAGCAAATAAATAACATTTAGCCTTTCACTGTACACATTAAATCAACTCAACCCCTTTTAAAAACACTAGCTTAAACAGAGTGGCAAATCACGCCTAAATCTCATCAATCCATGCCTTATAATTACTCGATTAATCCCTTCTGCCGAAAACACTTTGTGACATATTCCACAAAAATTTCAAGTAAGCTAAAGGACTTAAAGCACCTTAAAGAACCGGAGGTAGATAGGAATTAATAACATCGCTCTATCACTCAACAGCCTTACCTATAGAGAACCCGGTAACTACTTTACCGGGTCTCCGTCAGGATTCTTCTTACTTCAGTTAATTGACTTTATCCCTTTCGAAACCCCCTTACGTGCACCGGCAGATAAAGAAAGCATAATGCTCAGGAGCAACAGAAAACCAACGCTTGCAGCACCACCAGAAGAAGAACCACTGCTTTTATCCGATCCAGAAGAACTACCGCTTCCATCCGAGCCCGCAGAACTACCGCCTCCATCTGAGCCACCTGAGGCTGCTCCCTCTGTAGTCACTGTTACTGTTGCCATATCAGAATCCATTGCACCCGCATTGTCCGTTACCGTCAGCGTGACATTATAGGTTCCCTCTGATGCATAGCTATGCGTTGGGTTTGGACTGTTGCTGCGATCTCCCGTACCGTCACCAAAATCCCAGGTATAGTTAACGATGGAGCCATCCTGATCTTGAGATTGACTACCGTCGAAGTTAATAACGGCATTCACCTTGCCGCTGTATGGCCCCCTGGCT
>JBNLGQ010000026.1:0-31962 GCA_050306135.1 Gammaproteobacteria bacterium | reverse complement strand
GCAGTCCTTTCCGCGACCTTTTTTTCCAGACTGGAAGCATACTGTTCCGTTCTTTTTTTAGCCGCCTCAATCTCGCTCACCAGGCTGTCAATATAGGTATCAAAGACGAGCGTGGTATCGAAATACATCAATTTATCTAGTATATTGATCGACTTCTCAAGTATTTCGCTATCTTTGATGCCGGACTTCAAAACCTTAATGATCAGATCCTTGAGCGAGCTAACAGCCGATAGATAAAGCTTGGGTTCTACACCAATACGTTTGTGAACCATTCCAATGCGTAATCGGTTATTGACATATTCGACATCGTAATTCCCGGAGAATAAATCCAGGATATAATCACGCTGTGCCGAACGCAGGCGAACCAGAGTATCGCTATCCCCAATAAGTAACGCGATCTCTTCAATCTCGGTTTGCTTTTCATAGAACTCATCGACGATATCGCTAATGCTTTCTTCGATTAAGTCATAGTGGGTGGATAAAACCTCCAGACAGGATTGCGTCAGGCCAAGCAATTCCATGCGTCGCGATATCTCAACATCACTAAATTGCATTTGTTCCAACAGGGTTTTCTCGGTTCTTTTCATCATTTTCCTGAAAACCACTCCACGTTGCCCATCGACAGATCATTTAAGAATAGTGTATCCGACTACTTTTTCCATAAAAAAACACGAGACCGATTCAGGCAATATAGTTAGGCAACTGCTAATTTCGCTGATGATTAAAGATTAACACCTTTTGTATGAGGGTCATTTCAGGTCGAATGGTAAAATAGTTAAGCACCAATTACATGGTTGTACTCGGTGCATTGCACTCGTAGAAATCTATTTTCCAGTCGCCCACACTTGAGACACGCTGACAATTCCTTCTGAACATGAATGGGTAGGGGTTTACCCGGTATTGCTTAGCTCATTATAATCAATCGACTGCAATACAATCTTAAGCCCCATCTAACCCTTAAATGGCTTGTTGCTGACTAATCAGGATAACCCTATGAAAATAGTCAATTTTGAACACCTGTCGATGAAAAACCTGTCAGAGGTCGAATTAGATTTTTCTGTTTTACAGTGGGTCGATATCAACCGCCCTGTCGATACATTCATTCAACACACTGAACAAGCCTTTCACAGCCGTCATAAAATCGACCTTGGCAATAGTTCTCACCCTCCTTCTTTTGAGCAAACGCAGGATTATGAAATTCTAATCTTTCGAAATATTGATAGCCGCTTTGAAGTTATCCACCCCAAAACCCGCTCAGTTGCCTTTCTCATTATCGGCAATACAATCACTTCAATTCATGACGAGGGTGATAATGTTTTTACAGGCCTGTTTGAAAAATGGGAAAACAAATATATCAAAAAGCCTTCTGATGTTATTTCTTTGCTGCATATCCTGCTAGATGAAATAGGAAACTCTTTTTTAGCTATCAGAGAACCGCTGGTTAACCAGGTATCGGAATGGCAAACCAGGCTATTAGACCCAAATGATCCTTATAATGACTGGCAGGTTATTATGAAGGCCAAATCCAGTTTACGCGCACTGAATACAAATCTTGAATTACAAAGAGAGGCTTTATTACGCTGGCGTGAAAATACACGATATGAATTTACGCCCTCTAATAGCATCCGCTTTAATGATCTGGATAGTCATCTGGCACGGATAGAAAGACTAGCCTCAGGCATAAGCTCCGACCTTGACTCCCTGACCCAGATTTACTTTGCATCAACCGGGCAAAGGACCAATAGCACCATGCAGATACTGGCTGTGCTTTCTGCCATATTCTTACCCTTAAATCTCATTGCTGGGATATTCGGAATGAATTTTGAATTCATCCCTCTGCTGAAAAATCCCTGGGGAGCAGCTATTGCTATAGGCCTGATGCTGACAATTTCTATCGCCCTACTATGGTGGTTCAAGAAGAAGAAATGGTTTTAAACTGGGTGGCGTAGTCGGACACGGGTTCCAGAGCCATCCTTTAAGATTTTCTCAAGATAGATTCGGCGTCTGTTCTGTAAGATAAGGTGTTAAGATTTTTCTGGATAGCTGTATCCATATTGGACTGGCGAGCAAGCTCAAAGCAATCAGTGCAATGGTTGCCTGGTAAGCAAAGGTATTAATTAGCCCCACCTGTAAACCCACCGTTGCTAGAATAAAACTAAACTCCCCAACCTGGGAAAGCAATGCACCAGAGTAAAAGCTTACCGCCCACCTGTTACCCAGTATTTTTAAAATTACCGCATTGATAAACGTGTTAGTCACTAACACCCCAAGCAACAGGCTGGTCAGTAACGTCCAGTTTTCACCGATAAATTTAATGTCGATGATCATCCCCATGGATACAAACAGTAAAGCCACAAACACCACCTTTAAAGGTTCCAGAGCATGGGTAACCCAGTCTGTTTCCTTGGCTGATGAAATAACCAGCCCAGCCACAAATTCCCCAAGAGCAGCTGACAGACCCATCACTCCAGTGATAAAGGCAAAGCCAAAACAGATTAACAGTGCTGAAAACAGTTGCAACTCATGATCTTTCTTGATGATTTTTGCAAATGGTAGTTTGAGGTGTTTTCGTGATGCCACCCAGACAGCGAAACCCGTTATAATAATTCCACCTACCACCTGTTTATAAATTAATGACTGCTCTGGTGACTGGCCGGATAACATAGAAATAATGATCAGCATTGGTACTACAGCCAAATCCTGCGCCAAAAGAATCAGCAATACATTCTGACCCGCTGCGGTTTTTAATTCTTCGCTATCTTTAAGTAGCTTAAGCACAACGGCCGTACTTGAAAGGCTGATTACAAAACCCAAAAGTACAATCCTTGACAGACTCCAGTCCAGTAACACACCAATAAACCAGGTAGTAGCTACACTAACGGTAATTTGAAAAAAAGTACCAAAGATAGCTATTCGCCAACCTCTTGCCAGTTGGTGTGGAGAAACTTCCATACCAATAAAAAACAATAATAGCGTGACCCCAATAGCACCCAGATGTTCGATCAACGCCACGTCACTGACTATACCCAAACCCGCTGGACCAATGACAATACCAGTAATGATGTAGCCAACCAGCTGAGGCTGTCTAAAAAACTGCAACAGCATTCCAATAGCCAGCACAACAGCGACAACACCAACAATCAACGGTAACAAAGGATCTAGATGCACGACTTAGTGTTATTCAGCCTTAGGATGGATATTAAAGTCCGGGTTGAATTCCTGAATTTTCCCAACACCTGAGTAATGGTTTTTAGGGTTAATCATCGTCGGTCTCGCGATCAATAAATTATTTGGATAAATAATATATTCCCGGTTATCACTAATCAGTCTGGTATTGAATAAATTGATATCAGAAATCACCCCCTCGACATAATTATCCGCGTCCAGAATGCGAATAAATGTTCCTCTCCTGTAGGATTGATGAGCCAGCAGGATGAAAAATGCTGTGATATTACTCAGTATCGACCAACTAGCAAAAAGTGCCACACCGGTTAATGCAATAATTCCTGAGGATGCAGCCAGCAGCCATTGAAAATCAAAACCCCAGATAAATAAAATAAGCGCTAATACCACTACACCATTCAACAGTCTAAAAACGGCTATAGACTGTTTGAGCACACTATTTTTAAGTGCTCCCTGCTCGACCATTGCTTCCAGCCTGGGTATTGCCATTCTCTGCAACACAACATAAAGCAGTAGAATAAATAAGCTCAATACAACATTGACCTTGTACAGAGATAACCAGTACAGCATTTGTTCAAGATACGGTTGCAAAACTAATTCCTCATATAGACTTTGTAGGGCTCTATCATGACACCCTGTATTTAGATAAGTAAACAGCTAAGTAAATAACTCTGATCGTTTTCTCTCCTGGACTTCCTGGTAAATTTATTCAGAGCTTAAGGCACTTACTTAACGGAAAATTGTTATCGCGAGTACCCAAAGGGCATAAACTAAGCGCGGCAGGAGTGGCACAAGGATGTGCCGTTTACGGACCTGAGGATGGAATCTCTAAACCGTGCTGAGACCAACTGCCAAAAGAGATTAGATCCCTTGCTTCCGTAAACGCTACATCCCTGTAGCACTCCTGCCACGTCGCAAGCTCCTCGCAATGACGCAGTATCAGCCTCAAGTAAGTGCCATTCTATTCAGAGCTTATGTATAAGCACAAACATTAATCAATTAAAAAAAAAGCCCGGGAAACCCGGGCTTTTAAACTGTACCTGATTTAATCAGTTATATTATAAAAATCTTACAACTTTGCAGGATTAATGGTTTCGCCACCCAGCAGGCTGTATTCAACCAGCGACCCGTCATACAGGCTGGCTTTTTTGTTACCAAGAATTTCATGAGAAACAAACCAGACGCCTGCAGCCTGATGTCCAGTATTACAGTATGCAATGATCTGGCCGTTCGGGTTTAAACCTTTAGCTTTCATCAAAGACTTGTAGCTGTTTGCAGGCAAAAAGTTGGCTGAAGCGCCATCTGCTCTGGTAATCAAGTCTGGTGACATATCCTTCGCACCTTTCAGGTGACCAGATAACTCGCCTTTTTTGGTGAATACACCCATATACTGATTCTGAGGACGCGCATCAGCTAACTGAACACCTTTGCTCTTCAAGGCTTTGTTAACATCGTCATAAGTGGCCATAATGCTTTTATCTTCAGTAGTCGCTACCCAGTTACCAGCTTTAGCTGCTGATGCATTAGTAGCTGCGGGGAAGCCTGCCGCCAACCATGCAGCCATACCACCATCTAGAATTGCCATTTTTTGATGGCCGTAATATTTAAACTGCCAGTACAGACGAGCCGCCTGATTAACATCACCAGTATCCAGGCCAACTGGAACCAGTACGATAGTAGAGTTCTTATTTACTCCCCATGATTGAGCCAGTTTCTCAAAATCAGCTTTCAATGGAATCAGTTTTTTGACCTTCTTGCCTGCCACTTCACGCTTCACACGAACCGTATTGAAATCAACAAGGGTTGCACCAGGAACATGGCCTGATACAGCTTTACCTTTAGGTGCTTTGGTGAAAGATTCAGGTTTGCTTGTCACCTGAAGAATAGTGACCTGATCCTTATGCGCATTCAACCATGCAGCATCGACCACAGGAGTGATTTTTGATGAGGCGGTAGCACTTTGCAATAAAGCGGCTACCAATAGCAAAATTGCTGGAATAAATTTACTTATTTTCATTCTAAGCTCCTTAAGAGATATGTTTTTAAAGTTTAGCTAACTACTAAAAATCAGTGCACCGCACTAGCCCCGTAAGTATCCGCATTGATACGAACTTGAGCTTCGCTTTGCACTGATTCCAGTATTGATGTCCAATCAACCGGCAATTCACTCAGGACGTGAGTGTCCCGGTCTTCAAGAATGCCTGAAGTTGATTGTGTTTGCTGCGTCCAGCCGATGACCTGATCTCGATGTAGCAATATTTGTTTGATAAAAGGATGCATCAGGATTAAGAATGCATCCAGCCACTGCAGCACCTGCCATGAGGGCCGTGCTCTATTAATCTTCCACAACCCCGCATCGAGCATGCTTAAGACCTCTCGGGCTGGCAACATGTGCTCATCAGTAACCCATCCATTGGTAGCAAAAAGCCCTGTCGGTACGCCATAGGCAGACATAGAAATAGCAACCACATGAGTAAAAGGCTGATCGGGTGCAGGTCTTACAAAGAGATGAAAATGACCATGTTCCTGTCTCAGCCACTCTCCAGGCTCATGTGCGTGGTAATAAACCATAGCCCCTGATTGTGGGTCCAGACAGTCATCTTCCGGATAATGCACCCAGGCCTGTATCGGTTTATCTGCGTTATCTCGCAGCCACTCGCTTACGATAGATAGCTCATCATTGGCCAATGCCTGATGGATTGAAGCTACCGACTCCGCGCAGGCAGCGACCTCATCAAATGACCAGTCATCAAGACTAGTCAGCCAATGAGCGTAATCAGGCGCGGTATTATTCACTATGTTAACAACAAATGTTCAACGTCGAACCGGCGCACAGGGATTTTCTCCACGTTGTGCAGGGGCGCAGGGGTTCTCGCCGCGTTGCACAGGAGCACAGGGGTTTTCGCCGCGTGATACGGGAGCACAGGGGTTTTCGCCACGTGTTGCGGGAGCACAGGGGTTTTCCCCACGTTTCAACGGTGCACAGGGATTTTCACCTCTCGCTGCAGGAGCACAGGGATTTTCACCGCGGGCCATAGCCACCGGAATAAACACAGAAGCAACTGGTTCAGGCAACGGCGCAACACCCAGCATACCCATTGCCAGTGTTGGAATAGATAACGCGAGTAAATATTTACGCTTATTGTGAGAACGAGAAGATGATGTCTGTTTCATAGTATTATAAAGTAACTCCATAATTGCATGGCGGCAAAGCCGCCGATAAATCTAAATCCAGTGTTTGTTTCTTAGTTATAGCTATCGCTATGATTGAATTGACTAAAGCGCTTTTCAAAACGGCTACCCAGAATAAAACCGAAAACTGCCAGCACAGTCATCGCAGATAAAACAGTCCAGGGTGAAACATCGAGTAATTGAGGCAGGGTTTTTTCCGATAGCTGGCCCGCATGTAGTATTTCCTGCATCCACGACGCATCAAAATTCAGCGAAAATACCCAGATACCTAACACCATGCCAAATGCAAAAACTATCCCATCCAGACGACCTGTCATTGCACCTACCACCGAGGTTCCAGGACAATAACCACCCACGGCAAAACCAGCCCCCACAAAAGCACCACCGAGAGCAGTTGCCACTAGCATGGCTGGTGATACATAAAAACCAGTAGAACCGAAGGTATTGTTAAGCTGCAATAACTGGATACCCAAAGAAGCAACCAGAATAGCGGTAAACATAACTTTGAAAACTGACCAGTCGCTGAGGCGAAATTGAGCGGTTAATTTACAGGGCGAACCAAAGCCAGCCTGCTCAAGAACAAAACCAAATAACAATCCGGAAGCCAGTGCTGTGCCTGCTGTACCATAATCCATTACCAGGCCCTCTTAACTAATACGCTAACGCCCAGACCAACCAGAAAGAAGGTGAGTAAAAAAACAAATCCGCCAATCCCCAGCATCGCAGTTCCAGATAGACCTATACCACTGGTGCAGCCAGAAGCTAAACGAGAGCCAATACCAGCAAGAATGCCCCCTGACAGGGCAAGTAAGAGACGAGGGGAGCGCCCGATTTTATGGGCACCATCAAGTACGATTTTAAATCTTCCAGAAGCCACTGCGGCAAGCAAAGCTCCAATTGCGATACCCAAAACTTCGAAAACAATCCAGGATAATAGAGGGTTAGCCCCCTGTTTTACCATAGGGCCAAGATAGGCGTTTGCTTCGGTAACCTGTGGGGCAATTTCATCTCCCAGCACGGCCGCAAAACGAGTAAACATTCCTGATGCGCCAACACCATTTCCAACCAGAATGAAAGTCAGAATCAATACCAGACCTAGTACCACACCAGCGATATATGGCGGCCAGTGAGGACGAGTTGAATCACCCATAAGTTTTACCTCTTAAAAAAACATATAAGTTCTGAATAAAAATACCAGAGACTGCAGCTATCCATGCTAGATGGGCCTGAGCCCAGGTAGACATTACGGATGTATCTTCTGTATTACATTTTAATCGACGGAGAATATCACCAAACACTAATATTGAAAAGTGAAAAAGGTCCATGAATAGGAAACAGTTTTTTAACTACATGCCTTATGTCAAGTCGATGAATAATTCAAAGCACATCCCTATAAAAATAAATTATAGACCAATAAAATGTTATGAAAGGTGTGGTGAAATTTAACACTGATTTATCATATCGATCACAAGTTTATTCCAACTAACCCCTTTACCAGGGCCTGATAATTAATATTACTTCCCGGCTTTCTGAATATAACAACCAAATAGTTAAACAAAGCTAAGCGGAAAATTATTCAGCACATAATTTTTCTATCAACCAGCGGCTCTTAGAACACTTAATTCTCTTTCCCCAGTCACATCCTGCTCATCAACCAGACAATGTTTTGCTTCCTCAATCGAAAGCATGTTCATCTAGATCATGCAAAGCGGTAATCACTGGAAAACGCCCAATTAACTCTGGAATCAATCCAAAATGTCGAAGATCATCAGGCTAAACTTCTTCCATTAGCTTGAATTGGTCGTAGTTTTTTCAGGTTCCGGCACGTCTACATTAGTACTAGCAAATAGTGTTTTACCGGTACATGATAGCCTTAGAATCAAGCCAAACCATTTTTCTTATTTTTCGGAATAAAAGAAGTTATTGAGTAATAAAAAGATATCGCAAAATTAAGATGGAACAGAGAAATAACAGGGTGAATTACTGATGAATTAACGGAGATAATACACGCCACAGATAGCACGAAAAGCACACTCAAAACACCGCTTAGCAAAGCCAATCCTTACTGCGTCCCCTTTAATACAAAATTCTGTACCACCCTCATTAAAATCTCTGTTTAGCTTACAGAATAATTTATGATCGAAATTAAATGACAGCTTTTTAAGGTCGCTGAATAAGAAAATTCCTTTTCAAAATAGCTTAAAATACTCGATCCTATTTTAAGCTACCCTTTTCAGATTACTTATTGCCTGTGCGGAATTTTTCACCATAGCGAACATAAACAATAGACCAAAAAGAATAAAATCGAATGAACCTGAACCTCCTCCTGAAGAAGATGTTGTCGTATTTCCGGTTTCACCAGCAACTCCATCAGCAACAATTTGACCGTCATCAGGATTAGCTGCTAACGGATCAGCTCCATAAGTGACTTCGTCAATATCAAGAATCCCATCATTATCATCGTCTGTATCCAGGTTATTTCCCAGACCATCACCATCTGTGTCGAAACTTTCTGTGGCGTTATAAATAAAGGCGTCCTGATTATCACCAAAACCATCCTGATCAATATCACTATATTCAGTATCATCGGTTGGGAATAAATCGCTTACATCTGGCACACCATCGGCATCATCATCCAGATCAGTATTATTCATTTCACTATCAATATCCGTATCAATTTCAGAATCAACATCACTAAGGATCACAACCTTACCTGAACTCGTCGAATTATTTATCTCAGGTATACCCACGACAACCTTGTCAAGCGATGCGGCTAGTGAATAGGAAAAATCTTCATATGCTGCCGCACCAACCAACAAAGTACTGGCTAGAGACCAGTCATTGTTAATATTTTCTTCATACAGGTAAACCTTACCTTGCCTGGAATCTTTACGGTAAGCGCCTACTAGAACTTTCGAACCCGAAACAGCAACACTGGCACCAAAATGATCATCAATAACTGATCCAGTATCGGTCAAAATAACAGCTTCATTCCAGATACCATTTGCACTACGCTTGAAAACATATGCAGCACCTTTTTCAGAATTCGCAAGGTATGCCCCAACCACCATTGTATTGCCATCAATTGCAACATCACGCCCAAAAAACTGAGCACTTCCAGCGTTAGAGGGTCTAATTCGAGCCTGTTGTTGCCAGGTGCCATCCTCATTGCGTGTAAATACATAAACTGCACCTGAACTGGTGCCATCCAGATCCGAGCCATCCGCACCTACAACAATGGTATTGTTCGAGATAGCAACTGAACTGCCAAACCAGTCGCCGGCTTGCAGGTCGGCTGGTTGTAACTCATACATAATCACTGCTTCATCAATTTTTGGTTCTACGCTGGTATCATCCAACCAGTCATTAGTATATCGCGTAAAAACGTACACCGAACCTGCATCAGGTTTACCATCACCAATATCGTGTAATGGACTTCCTGCAACAATATGATTGTCTTCGGTATCTACCGAATACCCCAGCCAGTCTCCAGTTTGCGCACTTTCATTCAAAATACCTATTTCCGCTCCCCAATCTCCAGCAATATCGCGACGGTAGATCCAGATCACCCCGACATCTGGAGTTTTGACTTTAGCAACCCTTTTAATTTTTACCACGCCATCAATATCCTTTATCGGATTTCCATCTGCATCTCTCTGAGGTTCCTCAACAATTTCGTAGTAATCTCCATGAATTTCACTAGCGATGGCAGTGTCCTTGTCAATGGCAACAGAAAACCCAAACTCGTTGAAATCGGCAAGGGTATTTGACAGGTTCAAGACTTCAACCCCATCCTCAAATATAAAGGCAGATCCAGCTTTCGCATGACCATTCACTGTCTGGTTAGGTGCCCCCACAATGACATTGTTACCATCGATATCCACGGAAAAACCAAACCTGTCTCCATTGGCAGAAGCTGAACCAGTCAGATCAGGTGAAGTAGTAACAGCCTGGGCAATGCCACACCAGACCAACAAAAAAGAGGAAATAAAACTAACTGGAAGGATGAATCCTTTCATAATGTGCTCCAAATTCATTAAAATTGCAGATTTTTAAAATGATGCGCAAGCGAATATAGCACAGTCATTATCAAGCCTGCACAAAAAATATCTTATCTGTGTATTTCATGTAGGCGGCACATTACGGAAGGAATTAACTTTGGAGTTAAATTACTTAGATATGCATACAACTATGTAGAGATTACAATTTTTCCAATACAGGAAATATAAACATTAGTTCTTTGAGGTTTTCAAAGCAGTTTATCTTAAGGCAGCTCTGATCAATTATGTTCTATCTCTGGCTTACAGGGGGATGCACCTTAAAGTAGCGTTGCTAATAATTTTCAGGAAGCTGCCACGCTCAGTTCACGCTCACCATTAACCGCCTGCTCATCAACCAGACAATGTTTTGCATCCTCAATCGTCGGCATTTCGAACATTACTTTGCGTAACAGACTTTCCATAACACCGCGTAATCCTCGTGCTCCAGTGCCTCTATCAATGGCCTGCAACGCGATTGCTATTAAGGCTTCGTCAGTAAATTCGAGCTCAACACCTTCAAACTCAAATAGCCGTTTGTACTGTTTAACTAATGCATTCTTTGGTTCGGTAAGAATCTTAACCAGTGCACTTTCATCCAGATCATGTAATGCAGTTATCACAGGGAAACGGCCAATAAACTCAGGAATCAGACCAAAATGGCGAAGATCGTCCGGCTGAACTTCTTCCATCAGCTTAAGTTGGTCGTAGGCTTTTTGAGGTTCCGAAAGATCTACGTTAAAGCCTATACCTCGATTACTACCACCCAGGCGAGACTCCAGAATCCTCTCTACTCCGGCAAACGCTCCACCCGCAATAAACAGGATATTTCGCGTATCAAGCATTTGATCACCCTGCTGGTCTTTTCTGCCTTTAGCAGAAAGTTTAATTTTGGCGCCCTCAATAAGTTTTAGTAAGGCCTGCTGTACACCTTCACCCGATACATCACGTGTGCCATGAGAAGACTCACCCGCCTTCGCGAGCTTGTCGATTTCATCAATATAAACAATACCCCATTCTGCTAACTCTTTATTTCCTTCGGCACTGTCCATCAGTCGTGTCAGAATTGATTCGACATCTTCACCCACATAACCCGCCTGGGTTAGCGTGGTAGCGTCGGCAATTACAAAGGGCACACCCACTACCCGGGCTAACGTACTAGCCAACAGTGTTTTACCAGTACCAGAAGGGCCCAGTAACAGAATATTAGATTTATCAATCTCAACCTCTTCCTGTTTTACATCCATGCTGACAGGTTGATTTTCCATCTGCAGGCGTTTGTAATGGTTATACACTGCTACCGCCAGGGTTTCTTTACCCAGATCCTGTCCGATAATATATTCGTCGAGTTTACTTTTAAGTTCTGCTGGTTTTAATAAATTCTGTAAGGGCTTGGATGCTGCGCGTTTTCTGCCCCAGCTACCAACTACCTGTGAAGCAAGACGCACACATTCTTCGCAGATGTGTCCTTCTTCTCCTGCGATTAATGGAATATTCGGCCCCTGTTCCTGGCCACAAAAAGAGCAATGTGCTTTTTGATTTTTCATTCAATTCTCTCTATTTAACCAGAGCTAAACTACAGACATCAAGACTGCAAACTCGATAACCAGGCTTTTTGACAGTTCCGACGATTACGATCTAACAGTATCTCCTTGATACGAGATTTGACTTTGTTGTAGGGTATACGCTTGGCCGGTTTGATTTGCTCACAATAAAGAATATGAAAACCCATTTCAGATTCTACAACCTCACTGATTTCATTCTCTGCCATATTGAATAGTTTTTCATCCAGTTCAGGGTATAACTGACCCCGTGAAACTTCACCCAGCTTGCCGCCATCCATTGCAGTAGGACACTCTGAATACTCCCTGGAAAACTGAGGAAAACGATTGGTTCGTCCACCCAGTTTATTAGCAATTTCGGATATTTTTTTGCGCGACTCTACTTCAGTATTTTCCGCAAAATCATCATTTACTGTAATCAATATATGTCGTGCCACTCGGGTTTCCGGCTGTTCAAAACGGTCATGATGCATTTCATAAAACAGCATAATATCAAGCTCAGTCACATCGACACTTTTAGCGCCTACAATCTGCATCACGCCATCGAATGTGAGCTCACGATACAATGCAGCACTCAGTGTTTCTCTATCCAGGCCATTTGCAGTGAGATCTGCCAGGAATTCATCTTCATCCACATAACGAGAGGCAATTGCGTCAAGAGATGTTTCAATTTGCTCAGGGGAAACAATAAAAGAGCGAGCCTCTTCGGTATCAAGAACCATAGATTCCATTTCGAAACTTTTATAGGCACTTTGCAATACTTTTTCATATTCATCAGAATTTAACTGAGCTAGATTTTTACTGTATTTATTCAGGGAATTACGCAGTAAATGGTAATTAAACTCTGGAATATCATTCATATTACTCATTGCTAACATCTCATTCTTCCGCTAGTTCTTTGTCCAGGAATTCAATAGATGACTCGGGAACCATTAATACACGACCACTGAATCGCGCATGATAAAAAGGGCCACCCTCTTCATCTTTTAACACCTTTTCAATCTCGCCTTCATCACCAGGCTTCGCTATCACTTCACCCTTAATGCCCAGGGGGATCTTAGGTGTTATCTTGTCTCTGAACTCATATCGAGTGTGAACATATGGATCACTTTCAAGTATCAATTCCTGTTCACGACAACCAACCATGATGCCTAATTCAAAAAAGTCAACCTTATAGATCAACTGATCCTGCAGGTAGGTACCCACATCACGCACATAGCCTACATTGCCGCGACGCACCAGTAATTTTCCGGTATCCTGGCCGGGATAGGTGCCATCATTACGCAGATTTCGAATTACTCGAACTGCTTCACCATATTCAAACCTGGGAAGCACTGAAGGTTCCTCCAGGCATAAGATCTGACAGCGGCACCATTATCTCTACTGGCTCCAGCATTTTGAAAACCTTGAAAACCTTTTCAGTAGCCGCATCCGAATCCACAAAATCAGAGTATGCCTTTAATAGCAAAGCGCCATAAATGGTTTTCATCTGATCTTCGTCTTCAGGCATGTCTTCAACCTTTGCAATATAGTCATGAAATCGCTGCAGAATATGTAGCCGATTAACATGAACAATTGATGGTTCGTATTCAACTTCGAAATACTCAAGGAAGTCCTCAGCACTACTTAATTCATCCAGATCCAGTTCAAATTCACTTTCACTCATAGCTATTCTCCTGCTTTAAAATCTTAGGCGGTATATACCGGCCTGTCGGTTTACTTCATCTTCTGCGATCTGTAATAAAGAGCTCACACTAAGTCTATCTTTTGCATCGACCGCAACTATTTTCTTTAGCCTTTCTATTGCGCCGTGATAATTTTCCAGTCGCATCTCAAGGTAGCCTGAACCTTTTAAAGCCAGCAGATAAAAGCGCAGCTCTGTCATCGATTCACCGACTGCAGCTTCAACTTGCTGCTCGCTGATGTCCTGCCAGTTTTCAGGAAGACCCAGTCGTACTGCAAAAATCCTGAGTACCCGTTCTGCAACAATCAAGGCATCTGCATATCGGTGCTGGTAGTAGTAATAGCGATATAATGCGACCAGTACCATCGGATGCTCAGGCTCCAGAAAGTAGGCACGTAACAACAGAGTTTCCGAATTCTTACCGCCATAATTTTCTGCTGCTTCCTCTATACGTTGCTCGGTTTCAGGCTGCATGGCTTCATCGAAATAAAGCTCCTCACCTGCAAAGTCGAGCATATCCACGCCCATTAAATTACCTTCTTTAAGTCGATACTGACTGGTTCACACACCTGCTTTGCATCGCAGTCATCACACTCATCTTCAGCTGATTTACCATCCGGCAAACAACCATGCACACCCACTGCCTGTTCCAGCAATCGTATCCGGTCTAGCAGGCAGGTAATCGCTTCTGCAACCGGATCGGAAATGAGATGATGATTTAAATCTATATCTGCTGCCTCAGAGGTATTAACACTATTACGGTTATTAACTACTTTCCCGGGTATTCCAACCACCGTCTTACCCATTGCTACCGAAGAAATAACTACCGAGTTGGCACCTACCCGAGCATGCGCACCAATCGTAATTGGACCCAGAATTTTCGCGCCTGCACCTACGACCACATGTTCTTCCAGCGTCGGGTGTCGCTTGCCCTTATTCCAGGAAACACCGCCCAGCGTCACCCCATGATAAATAGTCACATCATTTTTAATTTCAGCGGTTTCGCCTATCACTACACCGGCACCATGGTCGATTAAAAAACGCCGTCCGATAGTCGCTCCAGGATGGATATCGATACTGGTCCAGATACGCCCAATATAGGAAATCAGTCGAGGTAAATAACGCAATCCTCTACGCCAGAGTCGGTTGGCGATGCGATACATCATGATCGCGTGTACACCGGGATAGGTAGTGATAATCTCTGCACGAGTTCTGGCTGCGGGGTCACGATGAAAAACACAATCGATATCCTCACGCACCATCTGAAACCATGATAATCGAGTTTCAGTATTAGCCAGTTGCTCGGAGCTATGAGCGCTCATTGATACTGCCATTGCTCACTGCCGGGATAATTAATCTGCTGATAAAACAGCCGCAGATCGTTACCTGCGGGTGCAGATTTATGATCTGTAGCAAACTGCCTAACCAGTAACAATAATTTTTCGGCCTGATCACGCGTGAGCTGATAACCCATATCCGCATACACCTGGGTAATCGAATGCGTACCGGAATGTTTACCCAGCACAAAGCTATGCTCTCTACCCAGATCTGCTGGATTAACACCCTCATAATTGAGTCGATCTTTCATTAACCCGTCAACATGAATACCGGCTTCATGGGTAAACACACCGCCACCGACCAGACTCTTCTGCCAGTTCACATAGCGTCCAGAAGCTTTCTCAACCAGTGATGACACCAGTGTATAGTTGGACATATCAATACCATCCGGCTGAGGGTAAAACTTGCGTACTCCCATGATCACTTCTTCCAGAGCCGCATTCCCTGCGCGCTCTCCCAGACCGTGCACTGTGGTATTCACATGAGTAGCACCACCACGAATGGCAGCCAGGGTATTCGCTGTTGCCAGACCAAGATCATCATGTGCATGCATCTCAAGCTGCAGGCCGGATATGCTACGCAGCGTTTTAAATGTTTCGTAAACTTGAAAAGGTTCCATAATGCCAACGGTATCAGCAAAACGGAAACGACTGGCACCTACTGACTCGGCTGCATCAACCACACGCATTAGAAAATCGATATCGGCACGTGAGGAATCTTCACCGCCGACACAGACTTCAAGACCCAGTTCTGACGCTGCGAGAACGTGTTTTGGAATTTGTTTTAACACCCACTCGCGATCGCGCTTGAGCTTATTTTTGATTTGCTGATCAGAAACAGGAATAGAAAGATCGATGCTATGTACACCCAGATCCTTGCATAAAGACAGATCTGCCATATTCATACGTGACCACACCATCAGGCGTGAACGCTTGATCACCTGTGATACCGCACGGATTGAATCGCGCTCAATCTCACCCATAGCAGGAATACCGATCTCCAACTCGGGGATACCGATAACATCCAGCGCTTCGGCTATCGCAATTTTTTCATCCAGTGAAAATGCAACCCCGGCTGATTGCTCGCCATCTCTCAAGGTTGTATCGTTAATAATTGTCTTATGCATTGCTACACTCGTTGCTGAATCCTTAGCTAGAGTGAAAGCAAGCACTGTGTCATTGTGAATTTACCCTTATTTATCATATAGATAGCAAATACTGATTTTTATACATCTGCTTTTGGTTGAGGTTTTGTAGTAAATCCTACATTACCAAATGTGCTACTCAAGCGTAGATTGCAAGCTTCCATACATTCCATTCCTATTAACCGCATGATGTAGACAAAAAAACGCCGCAGTCCAGCTGCGGCAAAAAAGAGGGAATCAGATTTATTAGCTTAACAAATGATTAGTTAAGCATAAGTCGGAGCAAACGCCTTTTCAGGTTCTTCTACCGGACCATCACCATCCCAGTAGGGCGATAACTTACGCAACTGAGCAACTATTGGTGGCACTGCCGCAATCACTTTCTCAACCTCTTCCATGGTGTTGTAACGTGACAGAGAAAATCGTGTAGAACCATGTGCTGCTGTATAAGGAATATCCATCGCACGCATCACATGTGATGGCTCCAGCGAGCCAGAGGTACAGGCCGAACCACTGGATGCAGCAATCCCCATTTTATTCAACAACAATAGAATCGCTTCACCTTCAATATATTCAAATGCAATATTACAGGTATTCGGTAAACGGTTATTTGGGTCACCAGTGACGAAACAATGTGGCACCTGCTCCAGGATGCCCTGCTCCAGACGATCACGCATGGATTTCACAAAGGTTTTTTCGAAGTCCATTGTCTCCTTTGCCATCTCACAGGCCTTACCCAGTGCAACAATAGAAGCAGCATTCTCGGTACCCGCACGACGACCACGTTCCTGATGACCACCCCTAAGCAATGGACGAAAGCGCACGCCGCGTTTCAGATAAAGCACTCCGATACCTTTAGGTGCATGTAGTTTATGTCCTGACAACGACAGCATATCGATCTCTGAATTTTTGAGATCCATCGGTATCTTGCCTACAGCCTGTACCGCATCGGTATGAAACATAACCCCGGCAGATTTTGCTAACTCAGACATTTCTTCAACCGGGAATAATGTACCTGTTTCATTGTTAGCCCACATTACCGATACGATGGCAACATTGTCAGATAACAGCTTTATGTATTCGTTGATATCCAGTCGACCTTTTTTATCAACCTTCAGGTAATGCACGGTGTAGCCATCCTTTTCCAGATATTCACATAAGGTTAATATCGCGGGGTGCTCAACTACGGTGGTAATAATTTCCTTGCGCTCTGGTTGTGCTCTTAATGCTGACAGAATCGCTGTTGAATCAGACTCAGTACCACAGGAGGTAAAAATAATCTCAGATTCATGTTCAGCACCTAACAGTTCCTGCACCTGTTGCCTGGCTTTTTTAATCGCACGTCCCACCTTGTCCCCAAATTGATGTAAAGACGATGGATTACCAAACTGTTCAGTAAAAAAAGGCAGCATTTCCTCTACTACCAACGGATCAACCATAGTGGTTGCATTATTATCCAGATAGATACCATCAGACATGATTAACTCCCGGCCTGAGCACGACGCGCCAGCTCTTCTGCAGGCAATACCTGAATAAACTCATTCAGGCCTTCTGCAAGATGCTGTTGTATGCCACCCAGGGTAGTCGCAGCCATAGAACAACCAGAACAGGCACCAATCATATTCACATAAATATATTTACCATCCACCTCAACCAGCTCTACATCACCATGATCACGTTGCAGGTTAGGACGAATCTCTTCCAGTAACTGTTCAATACGCTTCATACGCTGAAGGTTGGTCAGGCCTGAGCTTGGCTTGGGTTTTAGAGGGGCCACAGCAGTGGGATCAAACTTTTCACCCGACTCTGACAACACCATTTCAAGAATCTCTTCAATACCTTCGTGGCAGGAAGAACAACCACCACCCGCCTTGGTATAGTTGGTAACGTCTTCGACTGTTTTTAATCCGTTAGCCCGGATAGTTTCCTCAATCATTACTGCATCTATCGCAAAACACTTACAGATCAAAGCACCTTCTTCATGATCATCTTCCCACACTTCACCACGATAGTTGGCTACCGCAGCCTGTAGCGCTTCACGCCCCATTACTGAGCAATGCATTTTTTCTGGTGGCAGGCCATCCAGATAGTCAGCGATATCCTGATTACTTACCTTAAGGGCATCATCGATGGTCATGCCTTTGATGATTTCAGTCAATGCTGAACTTGATGCGATAGCAGATCCACAGCCAAAGGTTTGAAAACCCGCATCCAGAATAATCTCAGAATCCGGATCTACCTTTAGTGTCAGCCTTAAGGCATCACCACAGGATAAAGACCCCACATCACCGACGCCATTTGCGTCTTCTACATTACCTGCATTGCGAGGTGCAAAAAAATGTTCTTTAACTTTTTCAGAATAATCCCACATGTTTTTTCACCCCCTAACAGGAAAAAGACTTACCGCAACCACAGCTTTTGGTTGCGTTTGGATTGTCAAATTTAAAACCACTTCCTTCCATAGAGTCGAGAAAATCAACGGTCACACCGTCGAGTACTGGAAAACTTTCGGGATCGATAAAGACCTTGATCTCCCCCAGATCCAGCACCTTATCGTCTACAGCAGGATTCGCTTCAAGCATCATTCCATATTGCAAACCGGAACAACCCCCATCGCTTACGGAAACGCGTAAGCCCTGTACAGCTGTTTCTGAATTCTTAATAAAGCGGCTTACCGCATTTTTTGCACTTTCTGTCAATATCAACATAACTTATTGTCTCCATGGCAAGTGTTTTGCTAGATAGTTAATATCAGTTACAGCAAAGGTTGTGCCATATTAAAGTCAATGATCTTAGTTGCTGATTTTATTAGTTATTTTGTGATTGTCGGATATTGGTTTGTAGCAATCATGACAACTCAATCATTCATCAAAGCTTAACAATGTAGTATTGGAGACAAAAAAATGAATCTAGACCAATTATCAAAAGGTGACCGAGTCTATGCCGCCTGTCATATATTTAATGACGGCAGTATTCCTGATATTGAAGAAGGCTTAATGCTTGCAGAACCGGGTACGCGTGGTGTGATTATCGAGACGGGTCACCTGGAAGAGTTCCCGGAACGAAAAATCTTTCTGGTGCGCTTCGAAGATAAGGAATTAAACCTGGGACCTGCTACAGGTTGCTGGCCGGAAGAGCTAACTGTCAGCCAGTAATTCGAACAACCCATAGCTTATAAGCTCTATACCAAGCACCTGCTATCCAGCAGGTGTATGCCTGCGACTGTGCTTTCTAACGCATTGCTTACCCTGTTTTGATACAATACTGATTGATTATTCAGCATTAACAAGGTCAATGAAAAAAGTAAGCGGAGGTAAACTTCTGACAGTCATTCTTCTGGTTTCAGCTATCATTTTGATACTACCTGCCAGCGACCAACGCAGGAACCTACAGGAAACCAGCATCGTTGCTGACACACAAAGCTATCTTTTTTCCAGAGATATCAAACCCATACTCGATCAAAAATGTCTGGCCTGCCATTCCTGCTACGACGCTCCCTGCCAGCTAAAACTTGAGTCATCTGAGGGATTAACACGCGGTGCTTCCAAAAAGCTGGTGTATGACGGAACCAGGCTGCGTGATGCCACTCCGACACGTCTCTATATAGATGCTCAGTCACCTTCGCAATGGCGCGAGAAAGGATTTTATTCAGTATTAGCCTCGTTTATAAATTCTGATCAACAAAACACTGCCCCCCTTATGCAACAAATGCTGCAACTGGGTCATAATAACCCCCTGCCAGCAAACCAGCGCGTCCCTGAGCATATTGACCTGGGATTTGATCGCGCTAATTACTGCCCGGCACCAGATGAATTTAATAAGTATCAGGACAAGTTTCCCCAGAGTGGTATGCCGCTAGCCGTTTCAGGGCTTAATGATAATGAATACAAAACCCTTACCACCTGGTTAAAACAGGGTGCCGAAATAGATACCCAGCCTGTCATCATCAATGATCAGGAAAAAAACATTATTCAACAATGGGAAAACTGGCTTAACCTGCCGGACAAACGTTCCAGGCTGGTGTCTCGCTATCTGTATGAACACTTATTCCTCGGGCACCTGTATCTAAGCGATCCAGCATCAACAGCAGGCACTCCTCCACAGTTTTACCAACTCATCCGGTCTTATACACCTGCAGGTGAAGCCCCACAAATAGTAGCAACCGTGCGACCCAATGATGATCCAGGCAAAGCTTTTTATTACCGCCTGGTTCCTGTCATTGGAACCATCGTTCATAAAACGCATATCACCTATCGCTTCGATTTAGCCAGACTCAGGCGCTACCAACAATTGTTTCTGGCAGCTGAATGGAAGGTGGATAAATTACCGGATTATGGTTACCTCGATCGATCCAATCCATTCCTGACCTTTGCAGCTATCCCGGCACGACTGAGATATCAGTTTTTACTGGATGACGCGATGTATTTTGTTCGGAATTTTATTCGCGGGCCGGTGTGTCGCGGACAGATTGCGACCAATGTTATCCGAGATCAGTTCTGGGTTATGTTTGAAGACCCTGAGTTTGAACTCTATAGCAACGATCACGACTACCAGATCAGTGTGAATCAATACCTTGGCTTGCCCGGAGAAGAAACTTCACTGCTGAAATTCGGCAGTCAATGGTTAAGCTATCAGGAAGACCGAAATCATTATCTGAATCTACGTCAGAAGGCTTACAGAAAAAGCTATCCCGCAGGTGCTGAACTCGAACATATCTGGAATGGTGACACAGTCAATGAGAATGCATTCCTGACCGTTTTTCGTCATCATAATAGCGCCTCAGTACTCAAAGGCTGGCAGGGGGAAACACCCTTAACAGCGTGGGTAATGGGTTACCCTCTACTAGAACGGACCTACTACGAACTGGTAGCCGGCTTTGATGTATTCGGCAGCGTCTCTCATCAGGCTCAGACCCGCCTGTATTTTGATCTGATACGCAATGGCTCGGAAACCAATTTTCTACGTTTTATTCCTGCAGCTTCTCGTCAGGCTATTTATGATAACTGGTATCAATCCAGCGCTAAAATTAAAACCGAAATCGTTTATCATGAGCTGGATGTAGAAACACCCAGTAATATCAACTATTCGAGTAAGAATGAGAAAAGGGAATTGCTACAAACCTTGCTGAGAGAATACCCGGAATTAACCGGCTCAGGCGATCCGATTAATCGTTGTCAACAAGATTGCGAAGAGAGGAGTAAAAGTCCACCCAATGAACGGATAGCACAGGCTTTCAGAAAAATTGCTGCCATACCTGCATCTACACTTAGTGGCATTAAATACCTGCCCGAAGTAAGTTTCATCCGTATTAATCTGGATGATGCCACTACAGATACTAAAGATAAATTTCTGGTTTATACCCTGTTAAGAAATCGAAGGCATAGCAGCGTTGCTTTTCTGTTACTCGAATCACTACGCTATCAGGAAAACCTTGATAGCCTGACAGTACTCCCGGGACCAGTGAGTAGCTATCCGAATCTTATTCTGCAAATAAAGCTTTCTGAGGCCGATGAATTTGTAAACGCATTTCGTAACATTAACTCGAAGGATGCTTTTGAGAAATTTACTCAACGCTTTGCAGTTGGCAGAATGAACCCACAGTTCTGGAACATCTTCCATAGCTTTAAGCAATACCTGCAATCGACGGAACCCTTACAGGCTGGCATATATGATATGAACCGCCTGGGCCACTGGTAATTGAATCGATTATGGCGACATATTTTTCAGTGTGCAAACAGGCATTACTCAGTATAATTTGCCTCCCCGAAATTCATATCATTATTCATTTTCTCCAGGGAGGAATCTTTTGTCACAAATAGATCAGTTTGAAAGTGTGTTTCGATCCGCAGTCAAGGCGGTGTTCGAATACAGTAAAATAGATATTCGCAGTGTGTTACTGGTTACCGATCTCGACGCAGAGGCCGCCGGGACTTTCCAGAAAAGCATCCAGAACTTCCTCCAGCACCCCATAGCAGAGGTTGAACGCGAGTTTTTTATTATTACCGGTGATGAGTATCACTCCACCAACGATCTGCTGGAGTTGCTTACCCAGTACAGCCCTGATCTGATTTGTACCTATAGAAACCTGCATAGCAATGCCTGGCGCTTCCCTCATTCACTGGGCGAGCATCTGGACGTCATGTTACAGAAGACCGATATCCCTATCATGGTGCTACCACACCCTGAAGCCAACTATCAGGCCGAACATGCCCTGAAAGATACTACCGATGTAATGGTGGTTACCGATCTGATGGCAGTGAATGACCGATTGATTAATTACGCTGCTGCCTTCACAAAGCCCGATGGCAATCTTTACCTGACACATGTGGAAGACGAGCGTGTTTTCGAGCGCTATATGGATGCCATATCCAAAATCGATGTCATCGATACTGAAACCGCTCGCAAACGTCTGACTGAGCAGTTACTCAAGGAACCTGAGGATTATTTTAATTCCTGTGCTGAGTTACTCAAACAGAATTACCCACAGTTAGTGGTCAGCTCACTGGTTCTTTTTAGTCAGCTGGTTGCCGAATACCGTCACCAGATAGAATCACGCAAGCTCGACCTGCTGGTACTCAGTGCCAAGGATGAGCGCCAGCACGCCATGCATAGCGTAGCTTATCCTCTGGCTGTTGAATTACGTCAAATCCCCCTGTTACTTCTCTGAGAATTGTCTATGGAAAGCGCACACCACTCTGTTTCGGCAGCTGTCACCTATTTATTTACATTCCTCCTGGCCAGCATGATTATCTCACTGGCAATGGAAGAAAAACTACATGCCAAAAAATCCATCATCGTGGGTGTTTATGCAATCAGTACCTTACTGCTGGCTTCTATTCTTGGACTCATTCCGTTTGGCGACGTTATTATTCCGGGTGGCATATCGCTGCACCTTCCAGTGTACATAGAAGCCGTTGACTGGGAAGTCATCGCCATCATTATCGGTTCCAGCCTGTTCGTCGATGTAACCTCTCGCTCAGGACTATTCAGCTGGATCGCCATAAAACTGACAAAAACCTCAGCAGGTGACCCACTCAAACTGCTGTGGTATTACGGCGCCATGACGGTCATATTCTCCGCAGTTTTGAATAATGTAACCGCAATGATTATCGTCGGCTCGCTCACCGGTGTGTCATTAAACAAACTCGGTCGTAGCAACCTATTGTTAGGCTTTTTATTAACCGAAGGTCTGCTCACCAATATCGGTGGCTTGTTAACACTCATCAGCTCGGTACCGAATATTATCATTGGCAATGCCGCCAATATCAGCTTTGTGGAATTCTTTCTCAAGGCAAGCCCCTATGTGCTGATCGCTACCATTGCAACCTTGTTGCTAGGTGCAAAGCTATTCAAGGTTCAGTCCTTACAATCAGATTCAGATCGTCAAACCGCAGCCGAACTGATCAAAAGCTTTGATGAAAACGATGGCATACGCAGTCAACAGTTCTTCTGGTTTTCATCAATAGTGCTGATTGCCTTCATACTGGCCATTGCAACCACCTCTATCACCCCCGTGATTCAGGATCTGGGCATGGGCTTTGTCGCTATGGGCTTTGCCGTGATCGTATTGATTCGTTTCAAACATGATGTCAATGAGTTTTATCAGGCCATAGACTGGGACCTGATCCTGTTTTTCATGTCGCTGTTCGTCGTCATCAATGTGATGGAACATGCACAGGTACTCACCCTTATCGGAGAAGGCGTCGCCTGGCTGATCGGTGATGGTAGCAGTGGTCTCGGAACTGCAGCCCTGCTCCTGTCATCCTCCATTTTCAGTTCGGTGACGGATAACATTCCGCTGGCCGCCATGCTGGCCAAGATATTATCCAATCTGAACATACCCAGCGATTCATCACTTTGGTGGTCTGTGGTATTTGGTGCAAACCTGGGTGGTAACATCACCCCCATAGGCAGCGCATCCACCCTGGTCGCCACCACCATCATCCACAAATACCATTTAAAGCTTTCCTTTATTGGATTCGTCAAGACGGCTCTGCCGTTTGCTGCCATGCAGATCATCATGGCGATGGTTTATGTACTGGTGTTTTTGTAGGGCTAATTTCCTACCAGGGCCTGTTAATCGAATTTTTTGATTAACAGGAGCTGGCCTTTTTAGACGTCAGTCGCATTGCGATATTATAGAGTTCAGGTACAAATTGTTTTTAACCTGGCTCTATCTTTAGAAATACATTAATAAACTTACTGTCTTCCCATAAGCTTGATATAAATTAACCAGAATGCCCTATGCATTTTCTATTCACAGCCTGTTCGATCTAACCGCCTTGACGTTTGCGGTATTGTCAGGTATCGGCGTATATCATTGGCGATTTCGCGAGGCCTTAGCAGTAACTGCATCCCGTGTTGGTCATGGATATTTTCTGGCGCTCGCACTCGGCAGCTTATCAGGGTCATTCGTACTTGGCAGCGCCAACCTGTTCATTTCTGGCGAGCCGATGATTGGCCGCAGTATTCTCGGCGCGGTATTCGGGGCAATCATTACCGTGGAAATCTACAAATCGTATAAGGGTGCACGAGGTTCGACGGGATATATCTATGCCATCCCTTTTTGTGTGCTGGTCAGCATCGGCCGCCTGGGCTGTTTTTTCTCCGGAATGGATGATCATACTTACGGTGTGCCGACAACCCTGCCCTGGGCTGTCGACTTCGGGGATGGTAGTATGCGCCATCCGGTGCAACTCTACGAAAGCCTGTCGATGTTATTATGTACGCTCGCGTTGTTACTGATACTAAGATCGAGACCCGCAATTGTCATTGGCTATGGCTTTTATCTATGCATCGGCTTTTATGCCAGCCAACGTTTTTTATGGGAGTTCTTAAAGCCGTATGGAACAGTGATCGGATCTCTGAATCTGTTTCATATAATCTGTCTTCTGCTGGTTATCTACAGCCTGTTCATGAGTTTAAAGGTCAAATATGGATATACAACGTAAACAAGCTCCCTACCTGTTCTATGGACAGACGCAATCCCTGTGTGAAGAGTGCCTATCACTGGTACCAACTAAAATACTACTGGAAGGAAACGACGTTTTTTATCAAAAACGTTGCGCCGAACATGGTGTGCAGAAAACCCGTATTTCCAGCGATGTGGATTACTTTAAACTCTGTAAGGAATACATCAAACCCGGCGACAGACCACTTAAGTTCCAGTCGAAAACCCAACATGGATGCCCTTATGATTGCGGTCTATGCCCGGATCATGAACAGCATAGCTGCGTAGCCCTGATCGAGATCAACGATGTCTGCAACCTGCAATGCCCGGTCTGTTTCGCCAGTTCGTCGCCGGGCAATGCCTGGCAAGCCAGTCTCGATGAAGTCGAGTCCATGCTAGATACTTTGGTCGAGAGTGAAGGCGAACCAGATGTATTGCAGATCAGTGGTGGCGAGCCGAGCATACATCCACAGATCCTGGATATTCTACGCCTTGCCAAATCAAAACCTGTGCGTCATTTAATGCTCAACACCAATGGCCTGCGCCTGGCCCAGGATGAAGCATTCGTTGCTGCTCTAAGCGAATTCAAGCCAGGCTTTGAAGTCTATCTGCAATTTGATTCTCTGGACAAATCTGCATTGATAAACATACGCGGAGCCGACCTTAGAAAACAACACGAACGGGCCTTGAAGAATCTTGAGCGACATAATATTTCGACCACGCTGGTAGTTACCGTAAAAAAAGGGGTCAATGATAAAGAGATTGGCGAAATAATCGATTACGCTCTGCAATTCCGCTGCATACGCGGCATTACCTATCAACCCGTTCAGGATACCGGACGCAACGAAGGTTTCGACAAAAACCATGACCGTTTCCTGCTCAGTGATATCCGCAAAGCTATTTACCAGCAATCATCACACTTTGAAAGTAAAGATCTCATTCCCCTGCCCTGTAACCCGGAGTCAATCGCCATTGCCTATGCTCTGCGTGATGGAGACAAACTACTACCGGTAACCGATCTGTTCCCACGCGAGGAATTGATCGAAGCAGTACCAAATGCAATCACTTTTGAAAAAGACAGCGTACTGAGGGAAAAGGTTATCGAGCTATTCTCTCTGTCGAGCTGCGAGCTTAATACCGCTGAGCGCATGGGCTCACTATTATGCTGCCTGCCCAAAGTGCCTGCCCTGGATACGCTCAGCTATGAAAATATATTTCGTATCACCATCGTACAATTTCTTGATCGCTATAATTTTTGTGTCGGCAATGTAAAACGTGCCTGCATTCACTTTGTAACTGCCGACCAACGCATCATCCCGTTCGACACTTACAATCTCATGTACCGTAACGGTCTGGATGATAAATTAAGGAGAAAAAACACATGACAACAAAAAGCTTCTTCAGCACCCTGTTGGCAGTCATCGGCTGGGTTGGTGCACTCCTTTCCGGAGGTTGCACATTGTTTTTTTTCACCCCCTCCGAGTTCTCAGTCAATAATCTGGGAGTCGTTTTTTTATTCGGTGGAGTACCTTTTCTGATTAGCCTGCTGCTGATCTGGTTGGGACGCAATATATCTAAAAAGTCGAAAACGGCAGAGGAAAGAGACCAGGACTTGGCATAATAAAAAAACTATATACGGGAAGTGATGAGTATCAATCATTGGGGAAACTTTATGCTCGCCATGATCGTAAAACAGGGCGAATCAGTTATACAGAATTATTGATAGGTCATGTAAAATCTTATGATTTGAAAAACTCGTAGTAGCTGCCTAATCCTTTTTTCAACGCCGCCTTATACAGCATGGCTACAGTAACGGTGTCTTGTATTGCCATGCCCACCGTATCAAACAGTGTTATCTCTTGCACATTTTTACGAGCGGCCTTTGTGCCCAGCAATACCTCGCCAATTTCGGCATGAATATCCTCAGGTTTAATGATGCCCTGCCCCACTGCGTGCTGGGTATCACCGTATTTAATGCAAAGCTCAATCGAGTCGTTCACCACTTTTGCATCTTTGAACAGGTCTGCGCTCAGCTCCTGCTTACCCTGCATATCAGAGCCTATAGCCACGATATGAGTACCGGGTTGCACCCAGGCTTTTTGCACAATGGGGCCACGGTGAGCACGTGTCGTCGTTACCACCACATCGGCGGCACGCACAGCCTCTTCTGCGCTCTCACAGGCCTGAATATCAAGCCCGGTTTCAGCCGCCATTTCGCTCACATAGCTATGCAGTGCTTCCGATGAGGCATTCCACACCAGCACACGGGTAAAACCTCTTACCCGGATGATGGCTCGCAGCTGCCTGCGTGCCTGATTTCCTGCCCCCATAATACACAGGGTTTTGGCATCCTCTCGCGCCAGGTATTTGACCGATATAGCGCCCGCCGCCGCAGTACGGCAGCCCGTAATCCAGGTGCCATCCATCACACATTTAAGCGCACCAGTATGAGCCTCAAACAGCATCACCGTATTCATACCCGTGGGCAAACCTAAGGCGGGATTATCTTTGTATCCACCAGCGGAGGACTTTAACGAGATATAACCGCCATCCAGGTCGAGGCCGCCCTTAAAATCGATGCAGGCATGTGAATCTGGCAATTCCACGCCCATAAAATCTGGCTGCACTACCTTGCCACTGTTAAATGCGCGGTAGCCGCTTTCAACGGCTGTTAATACTTCATCCAGGTCGATGAGCTCGCCTACTTCATCCTTATTTAACAGTAATGTTTGCATACTCTGTCCCCTGTTTTGTCGCCACCTAGAAAATGCCCTGTACGTGTTCGCCCTTAAGCAGGCTGCCAATACGGTCTATATCCCAGTTGCCAGAAGTCAGCACGACGCAAACTTTCTCATCCGGGCGAGTCTTCACCAGGCCGGTCTGTAAAGCAGCAATACCCACACAGGAAGAAGGCTCGGCAACTAGTTTGGCATCGTTGGCGACCATGCGTAATGCATCTTCAATCGCTTGCTCGGAAACGGCAACAATCTCGTCTACATACTTTTCGATAATCGGGTAGGGATTATTACCCGGCCAGTCACAGGCCAGCCCATCGGCCAGAGTTTGCTTAACCGTTACCCGGGTTCGCTCACCGTTTTTTCGGCTCATGTAGTAGGGGCAACAGGCTTCGGCCTGAACACCCACTACTCTAATATGAGGTTTGGATTGTTTTATGGCGGTTGAAATACCTGAGATCAGACCACCGCCACCAATCGGTACCAGAATGGTATCTAGATCGGGAAGATCTTCCATCACTTCGAGGGCGATGGTGCCTTGCCCTGCCATCACATCAAAGTCTTCGTAGTTGTGAACAATGGTGTAACCATGGGCTTCCACCTCGGCATG
This sequence comes from Gammaproteobacteria bacterium, assembly GCA_050306135.1. Taxonomy (GTDB): domain Bacteria; phylum Pseudomonadota; class Gammaproteobacteria; genus JACNJF01. The sequence continues at coordinate 3,527 of JBNLGQ010000026.1, read as the reverse complement.
CACTTTGTTCCAGCGTTCGGTGTAGTTGCGATCCCATAAAATGACATTCGCACCCATAGAGCGAGCATTTTCGACCTTAACCGCCGGGGTATCTTCCGGCACGATGACCGTCGCTGGAATACCCAGCACCTGCCCTGCATAGGCTAAAGCCTGACCATGGTTACCGGACGAACTGGTGATAATGCCTCGGCTCAGCTCTTCTGGCGACAAGGAGAGTATCTTACTTAGAGCCCCTCTCAGCTTGAATGCCCCGGTAATCTGAAGCATTTCGGGTTTCACATAGACCTGGCAGCCCAGTGCCCTGTCCATTTTGCTTTCGCGTAAAAGCGGCGTATGACGTATATACGACTGGATACGCTGTGCCGCATTTTTTATATCATCGAAGGTCACTGCTGTCTTTTGCATCATCATTCCCGTTATTTTCCAGGCTATTTAGTTTGTGCGAATGTTAGCGCCTCATCGAGCGTCTCTATCACCATGCCTGCCTGTTCGGCTGACAATACCAGTGGTGGACGAATCTTGAGTACATTGTGGCCAATAGCACAGGCACTCAGCAAAACGCCTTTTTCACGCATGCGATTGACTACACGGCTGGTGAACTCGCGATCATGTGCGCGTGTTGCGCGATCAGATACCAGCTCTACACCAACAAACATACCTACGCCGCGTACATCACCAATGGCTTCATGCCGTTCAGCAAGATCAGTGATGCCGTCGCGCAGGATCTTGCCCACATCGGCTGCATGTTGTATCAGGCCTTCTTTTTCAATCGTATTCAGCACTGCCACAGCTGCCGCACAGGAGACGGTATTGCCGGCAAAGGTATTGAAATAGCGTGAATTCTGCCCGAACTCCGCCACCGCGTCATTGGTTGCCATCAGGCCCGCAATTGGCTGGCCATTACCCATGGGTTTGCCAACGGTAACAATATCCGGCTTAAGACCGTGGCGCTGAAAGCCCCACATATGTTCACCTGTACGCCCGAAGCCAGGTTGCACCTCGTCAGCAATGAACAGGCCACCGGCGCGCTTGATAGCATCGACCGCGCCCTTCAGAAAGCCTGCGGGCTCCGGCAGGATGCCGTCACTGGTAAAGACTGAGTCGACCAGTAGCATCGCAGGCTTAATACCATGACGCTTGAGATCCGCAATAGCGGCTTCAACATCGCGCGTAAAACGCTCGGCCAGATCGGCGCCTTCGGCATGGTATTGGCACGGTGCCGGTACCTGTCGAACGTGGGCACCGAGATCAACGGTAGGGCCGAGCGACGGCGAAAATTTCGCTACCGCATCAGTAAAACCGTGGTAGGCGGTTTCGGTTACGATAACGCCTGTGCCACCGGTGCGAACCTGCGCAATTCGGTAGGCAACGTCGTTTGCCTCACTGCCGGTACAGGTTAGCATGAGGTGCGCCAGATCGGTTTCAGGTACGGTTGCGAGCATGCGCTCAGCCAGCTCCAGAATAGTGTCATGCAGATAGCGAGTGTTGGTGGCTAGCGTTTTTACCTGTGTACAGATTGCCTCTGTGACCGCTGGATGGCAGTGCCCCAGAGACGCAACATTATTGTAAATGTCGAGATAGCGTCGACCTTCCGGATCGATCAACCATACACCCTCGCCGCGCACAATGTGCAGCGGGTGCTCGTACATCAGGCGATAAGCCGGGCCAAGCAAACCGTCGCGTCGCTTAATCATGGCCGCGGTGGCAGGGTCTACGTTGGCCCGGCCGGGAATATAGGCATTGACCATATTGAGGTCAGTTGTACTCTTCATTGGCTTTTTCTCTTTATATTTCGGTCAGTAATCGGTCGCGTGCTTCATCGTGGGAAATCTCGGCCAGCTGGGACAGAACTTTCCACGCGCCCGGGTTGTGCTTCATGATGTAGGCGCGGTTTTCGGGGTAACGCGCTGCGCGCCACTCCGTGATCAAAACAGTAATAAGATGGCGAGTTGCCACCAGATCAGTAACAATCTCCAGTTCTGCGTCGGTTAACGGCAGTGTCCGGTGATAAGCACCAATGAACTGTGCCGCCCTCTCGAAGGGATCGTCGTTGTCCAGCATCTGGAAAGCTGCAGCGGTCGCCACTTCTCCCACCAACGGCGCATGCAGCATGTCACCAAAGTCGATGATACCCACGATGCGTTCATGATCTTCAGGCGCGACCAGCACGTTGTAGCGGTGATAATCGTTGTGAATTACCTGTGCCCGCATCGATGCCAGGCGCGGCAACACATGCTCGTTGAAACTGTTCATGAAAGATTCAGCAAGCGCACGCTGTGAGGGGTCTGTAATGGCATCAAGCTTGTCTATCAAGTTGTGTGCGGCAGAGACATTCCACAGCAAATCTTCGTGTGCCGCTGCAGGATGACTAAAATCGCGTAAAGCCAGGTCCAGCCTGGCGAGCACGGTACCCATGGCCCGCTGCTGGGCAGCTGTGCACTCCGTGTCGCGAACCTGAACACCATCAAGATAGCTCAGCATGCGCACGCTGGTGTTTACCCCACTGGCCAGCGTTACATTATCGCGTGTGCGCCCGTCCAGCGTGCGTACCACCTGGGGTACCAGCTGCTCCGGAGAAACGCTGGCAATATGCTCAAGCGCTTCAATCTGAAAATCCACCACCGACACAGGTTCAGACGGATTACTGATTTTGAAAACGTAGCGGCGGTTGTCGGCAGTTTCAATGCGGCAGTTCTGATCACGCTCACCTGCCAGCGGGGTGATCTTGCCACTAATACCGTACAGGCGGTCAACAAGCTCAGCAACTTTGTCGAGAGCCAGATCGGGCACGGCCGAGCTCGACGCTGTCGCTGGGGATCTCTCCTCCATCAACTGACTCATTGCATGTCTGGAGTTTGGGGTAGAGGGTCCAGCCCAACTAAAGTGACAAGCTGGCGAACATCGGTCAGCCGGTTAACGTCGTAGCCATCAACCCTGGGTTCATGGTTACGATCGATAAAGGCTTTGGCCTTGAAGCCGAGAGCCGATGCTGTGGCCAGGTCGTATTGAAAGCTTGATGATACATGCAGCATCTCTTCTGGCCCACAGCCAAGCTGGTCGAACATATATTCGAATGCCTGACCCCGTGGTTTGTAGGCCTGAGCTTCTTCTGCAGTGTATACTGCATGGAATGGCGCCTTAAGATGAGCAACACTGTGTGGAATCAAATCCGTCATTGAGTTTGACAGAATCACCAGAGGTATGTGCGGTGCGATGGCTTCCAGAGTCTCAACCACATTTGGATGCGGTTGCCAGGTAGGCACGGCATCGTATACGGCAACTGCATCGGATTCACGATATTCAACGTTGTGTGCTTTACAGGTACGCTGTATGGAATTGGCAACCACATCAAAAAAGGGTTTGAAGTCACCTAACACTTCATCGAGGCGATAAAAGCGAAAACTCGCTAAAAAGGCTGGCATTTTTTCCGCTGAAACGCGATCAGCAAAAAGCTTTTCTGCCGTTGGCCCCATTTCAAAATTGATCAGGGTACCGTAGCAGTCAAAACTGATATATTTAGGTTTGTA
>JBNLGQ010000025.1:0-2005 GCA_050306135.1 Gammaproteobacteria bacterium | reverse complement strand
AGAGGAATCTTTGTTGGGTTTGACGAATGTTAGCGTTATGATGGCGCATGTGACTGGTCCCTGATGTTGGTGAATGATTTGGCGATTTGAAGCCTAATATTACACCAGTCACTTTTACAATCTATTCTAATTATTTCAATGGCTTGGGCTTAAGTCAGTGCCATTCAGGCCTGACCCGAATGGCACTTACTTAAGCGAAAAAGGTCATCGCGAGCGACAGCGCGGCGATCTCAAACCCTGTCGGAGCCCCACTACCGAAGAGATTGCCACGTCGCAAGCTCCTCGCAAAGACAGTTTGGTCGCCTTAAGTAAGTGCCATTAAGGCCTGACCCTTGCTTCCTCTTTCGGGAGAAAGAGCTGGGTACTCCAAACGGGGTCAGAACTAAGTAACTCTTTGATTCTATGAATTTATTGATTATTTAATCCTATGGCTTTCACCTTAAAGGGTGAATTTATCAAGAAAGATAAAAGCTCTAAGGAAGAAGACGAAACTCCAAACAGATCGTTTTTGGTCCAGGAGTGTTTGTGGGATTGATTAAAGCGGTAATCGACGAACAACATATATTTCGAGAATTGCCAAAGCATTATCGAGGTGATTTTGATAGTAAAATGGATGTTTTAAGTCTGCCTTAATTCGGTGTTCAGACCTACCAGGCTAAAAATCCCAAAGGGCAAAAGACGATCCCCCTGGGCCTTCCTTTAAATCAATGCAGTTCATTACGAACAAAACTGATTCACTTGTTACAACAAGCATAATAAATACGGAGCGATTGTTGGGCTTTATAGTCAGTCTACCTGCTCGGTTCACTTTCTATTCAGGTTCTTATGATTTAATCAGGATATCCGTTTCGTAGGCATTCTACTCGCCACAGGGAACGTGTACAGGGGCTTCCGTAGATTGCGGAAATAAGTGGGATTGAAGCGAGAGATATTACATGTTTCGTATAACATCGTTCTTTTTTAAATGGGTTGTACCTGTGGTATGCCTGGTGTTTTTAACAACGTTGAATGCAGGTCAGCTCGATGATTTTGAAAAAGCCGCCACGGAGGATGATTTGGAAGAGATAGATGTCAGGAAATGCAGGCATAGGCATTGCCATGACGAGCATTACAATGATGAGAATCACCTGGATGATTCCTCATCAGGAAGGTTTATTACCGATATCATCGGCATCATCATCACTGAATCTTCGAAAGCAACCCTGGCGCGCGTGCAAGGTACGGCAGACCCAGTGTATGAAGATATTCCATTGCGCATGCCAGGCTCACCTGACCTGCCCATGTTGAGGTTGGATTTAAACCGACAACATATCGATCAGAACCTATCAGCTTCAGATTTCAGCATTGAAGGGGGATTTGGCCCACTCGCTTTGCAATACCGCGAGACGAATTTTGTTGAGGACTCTGCTACCAATTTACGCATGACGTATTTTCATGGACTCTTTCGAATGTCTGGAAGCCCGCAATTCGAGATGGATTTAGGTCTGGGTGAAGTGACCTTAACGGGTAAAGAGCAGCACAGCGGTATGTCATTCACCATACCTACCAGCTTTTATACAGCATCCAACCTGCAGATTCGCTTCACGCCAACATGGAGTAAAATAGGGTCGAATGAAATCAGAGATTACGATGCTTCAGTTGCTGTTGTACGAAAATATTTTTCCGTAAGGTTGGGGTATCGCAAACTTCAGGCCTTGCATGAAACGCTTCAAGGTCCGTATGTTGGTGTCTCGTTACACTATTGATATCTGGTGGTGTACAGGTTTTCAATCAACACGTGATAACAGGCCCTGGTATTCAAGTAATCAGTAGAGTTCGCCTGGTTTTGATCCACCGCCCGTGGGCAAACAGTGAACGGCATCTTTCAATTCTCGAATGCCCCGACGTCCGGGGCGCTTTGTGAACGCGCCTTTCCGAAGTAGTCCTCCAGCAATCCCTCAATCGGCACACCGCCGTCGTCTGCCTGCGATCCTTGAGACGGTACGAAGTCTTCGGGGGACGATGG